>DATGXR010000616.1:0-4560 GCA_035298825.1 Bacteroidota bacterium | reverse complement strand
TCGAGCTGGGGATAGATCGTGCTCCAGGATCCGGGATTATTCACAAGCATCATTCCGGCGATCGTGAAACCGCGGAATGCATCAAGCGAACTGAGGCGCTCTTGTTTTGCCATCATATGTGTGCGCAGGCCCTTCGTGCGGTTTGATCGCAGCATCTGTGCTGCGATGGAAGAGTGTGATGTGTATTTTTTTTTCTGAGTACGTATTGACGCTGAGGCGCACCACACGCACTACGACAGCGGGTGCGCTCACAGATGGAACAAATGTAAAAATAAAATTGAACTCTTCCTATTTTTTATCCAACTGCCAACACACCAAACGCAAAGGGCCGGCCAAAACACGCGCGAGGGGGTGCGTGTCGAGACCGGCCCTTATCTGGGCGTATGTGTGAGCGAGTTTCTTTTTCCTTACTTGAGCAGAATCATTTTCTTCATATCCTGGAACGCGCCGGCTTTCAACACGTAGAAATATGTGCCGCTTGCGTAACCGGCCGCATTGAAGGAGACTTCGTGCAAGCCTGCCGACTGCGGTTCGTTCACCAATGAAGCGACCCGTGTGCCGAGCATTGTATAGACTGCGAGCGTCACGTGAGCCTCGGCCGGAAGCGCATAGCGAATCACGGTTGACGGATTGAAGGGATTCGGATAGTTCTGCGAAAGCTGATACTCTGTCGGCTTCATCGTCACTGTCTGTTCGGCTGTACCGATCGATGTCTGGATGACGGCAAGACCGTTTGCCGCAAACGTGAGACCTGTGTTCACATCGGATCCCGTCAGACCGTCGGTCACGTGCGAGATTGTCAGCGAGCGTTCTTTGTTGTCAATCTTCGACCAGCGCACGAGCGCAAGGCTCTGACCTGCAAGCGCTCCTTCGACCGTGTTCTGCGTATAGGGATCATCCGACCATACCGTGACAAGCGCTTCACCGTTGGAGACGACGCCCGTGCCGGCAATGATGTTCGCCGGAACTGTCTTCACCGCGATCTCATCACCATCCGAGAGACCCTGCGTCTTGATCAACAGCACATAGTTGTCGCCGCTGGCATCGGCAAGCGACGGATAATGGACCGTCTTCGTTTTGGCAAGCGATGCCGTCACGCCATCGGCTGTCTTCGCAAGCGTGTTCGCAGGATACAACAGCGTTGATGCCTGCGAGACAAACATCTGATAGGATTGTCCAGCCACAAGCGAGCCGATCGTATTGATGTTGTATGCCGGCCAATAGACCTGTCCCGCATTGTTCTTGATGATTGTCAGCGCGCTTCCCAGCGACGCCGTCGCCGTGGCCGCATTCATCGCGCCATTGCGCACGTATGGAGCAAGATTCCATCCCTGCTGCAACGCGATCGGTGTTGACTCGGGCTGGATCGCCGGGCCGGAAAATGAGAGCGTGCCTGCATTTTCCATATAGATCATGTAGCCCTGCGTGTAATTCCAGGATCCGAGCGTGTTAATGGACATTGAAGGCCAGTATATCTGTCCGACTCCGTTTTTCACGATCGTCATATTGGGATTCAGCGGTTGCATGAGCGCATCGATCTGTGCCTGATCCGGTTTCACTGTCGTTGCGATCATGTTCCATCCGCGCGTGAGCGACACAGACTGCGTCGTTGTCACAACAGGCGTGACAGTGGTTGAAAGCGACACAAGCTGCAGAAGCAGGTCCGACTGATACATGCCCGAACCCGATTGGTAGGTTGCGCTCAGAAGCGGATAAACGGTATTGGTTGACTGACGATAGACGCGATATTGAATTGTTTCACCGGCGCGAATGCCGTCCACGGCCGTTGTCTGCGCGTTGTCACCCCAGACTGTAAGGGCTGCATTCTGATTATTCCATTCAACGGCGCCGACGCACATGCCGGAAGGAGTGAAGGCACCGATTTCATCGCCCACGACAAGTCCGGCGCCAGAGATCGTGAATGATGTACTTGCGGGAATTGCTACCGTCGCATTATTGCCCGTGCCGGATGTGTATGTGAAGTACGGAGCGGACTTCGTGTATCCGGCTGTTGTAAATGACTGCACCGACGACCATGCGCTTGTACCTGAAGAGTTCTTTGCATTGACGCGCCAGTAGTAGGTCGTCAGATAAGCGGAGACGACAACGGACTTCGACGTCGATGTGCAAGTGGTATCATTCGCAAGAATCGTCGTGAAGAGCGCATCCGATGCCAGCTGCACGCCATAGCTCGTTGCACCCGATGAGGCTGCCCATGTGAGCGACAAAGTCAAAGGCTGGCCGGTCGCATTATTTGCCGGAGTCGAAGCCACAGGAGCCGACGGCACTGCGGCAATCGTTGTAAACTGGCTTGTGACGCTAAAGGAACCCCATCCGGCCGAGTTCTTTGCACGGATGCGTCTGTAATACACTGTGTTGTTTGAAAGACCCGAGACCGCACGTACGGAATCTGTCAATGTCGAATCGTTCACCATGGTCGATGCGAATGTTGAACTCGTCGAGAGCTGTAGATGATAGGTTGTTGCATCCGTGACCTTCGACCACACCAGGGGAAGCGAGACCGGATTGTTCACCGAAGACGACGCCGGGGATGCGAACGCAGGAGCAGACGGAGGCGTCACGACCGGAGGCACAACGACCGGGGCTTTTCCCACGAGTGCGATATCATCCACATTGAATGTCATGGGCGTTCCCTGATAGAGTTGCAGCATGATCACTGCGAAAGGCGTCGTGCCAACTGCAAACTGGCTCATCGGGATCGACTTCACGGTCCATACGTTTTTCGCCACCGAAAACTTCACCGGCAAACCGATGCCTGTTCCCGATACATCCATCAGCCACATTGCGAATGCTCCGCCGGCGGTTCCGCCGTAAATCGCAATACGCAGCGAATCGTACTGACTCGGATCGATCGTCGATATCGAGTTCCAGGTGCCGTTGCGGAAATTGACGCCCGCCCAGCCGCCAGCCGTAAATTTAATGGAGCTGGTGCCTTTATACACATTATCCGTTGCCGCTAAGTCGAATGTCGTTGAATAGGTTCCATCCAGGCTCCAGGGAGAAACCATTGCTGCATCGTTATAGATTTCTTTTGTCGTCCCACCGGTTGCAGGCGGCACTGTCGCGCTGCTGACCGTCACGGTCGCAGAGTATTGCTGTGTCGAACCTGTGGAACTTGTCAGCGTCAATGTGAATGTTGTTGTTGCCGTCACGTTCACCGAAGTCGAACCGTTGATGGCGACTGTTCCTACGCCTTGATTGATCGAAGCCGATGCGGCATTCGACGACGTCCAGGAGAGTGTCACTGTGCCTCCGCCGGAAGGCAGCGTGGCGGCTGATGCGCTGAATGTGCCCATGGGCACCACATTGGGAGTCGAACCGCCTGAACCGAGCGCGTTGGCTACGACGCGCTGCAAGGGATTGCGTTTTCCGGAAGCAAGGGACTGCGACGGATCCAGATCCGAAACGAAGTCGTACGTCATGATGCCGCCGAAATTATTTTGGTTCATCCAGTTGACCTTCTCCTGGAGACTCTGAGGATTTTCACCGACGGCGTAGAATTTTTGTCCTGCATTGATGCCGTCCGATCCGTAATAGACCGATCCGACAGTTCTGGCGGCCGTGCCGTGTATCGAACGCACTTTGCGCACATCATCCCACTCTTCAACGCCGCCATTCGACTTCAGGGCTTCGATTGTCTGATAATGCGCCGAACCGTAATCGGGATTGGCCATCGGCTGGAAGAGTCCGTCGACGTTGCGAAGAATATATCCGTATGTCGGCACACCGAGTCCGATGCGTTTCGGATCATGACCTGCGGCCACCCACTGCAACGGACCGCGCGTATCATACGACATGCCTTCGAATGTCGGATCGACAGTGCCCTTATGCAGGGGCGAGATATGCCACGAGGCGTTCGAGCCGATCTTGCCATACCATGCATACGCATAATCATACAACTGGAGATTGAACTGATCGACCATGAAATCCTGGCTCGGATCATAAAGCGCTTGCTGTCCGCTGCCTGCTGAAACCATGATGAGTCCGGGTGCGCCCGAGGGAGTCTTCATCGAGTGCACGCGGTTGTATAAGATGCGCATAAAGCGGTTGATGATCGCCGGCGCAGGAAGCGGCGCCGCCCATCCTTCCCAATCGAGTTCGACGCCATCGAATCCTTTGCGTTCGGCCCAGGCCACAAGCGTGTTGACAAAGAGCTGTGTTCTTGCCGAGTCCGCTGTCACGTAATTCAGGTTCGTGGGATTCACAGCCTGGATCGTGATGACGACCTTGATGCCTTTTCGGTGCGAGATCGTGAGAAGAGAGTCCATGTAATGCGGGAAATTGCCGTCGCCCGGATTTGCCACTCCATTGAATTCGACGCAGACGGAATCCGATTCCGTGTCTGAAGGACGAGCCCCCCGAGGATTGCCGGGTCCGAACATATACGCCCAATACGGCGCAGTCTGTGTCACATTGCCATTATCGAATAACACGATATGCGTCAGGCCAGTGCAGTCCATTTCCCAGGGCGGAAGCGCAAAATTCGCGGAATTCAACGGCATCATCGACCATGTGGCGTAGTACGTTGTAAACCATTTT
>DATGXR010000615.1:0-2313 GCA_035298825.1 Bacteroidota bacterium | reverse complement strand
GCGACAGATATGAAAGCCAACAGGATCAGGAGTACAGGCAGGCGGCGCATGATGATTCACCCTTTCGGTTATGATGGCAGAGATAGAACGTGCAGCGAATGGATGAATATACTGGAAAAATTTTCAGAAAGGAAATTCATTATCCGGATCAGTATCGGCGCGCGCGTATTCGCGGGCAAATAAAATGGAAGTGTGATGCGGTTTAAAAACACAACGAGCAAGGAGATGATCCCCGCTCGTTATGTTTCTGTATGGAAATATGCAACGTCACATTTTTCAGAAAAAGCCGGACAAGAATTACATTTGTTTATTGTACTTATCCGTCTTGGTTGACTTTTTGGCCTTATGTGCCGCCTTCTTTCCTGATTTCTTCGCTTTCCTTTCGCCCTTTTTCATTGCGTGTTCGGTTTTATGTTTGACCGAATCGGTTTGCGCATAGCCAGGTTGGAGTGTCGATGCGGCAAACACCAGCACAAGGGCAAGCAAGAACTTCTTCATGACGATTCTCCATATTGTGAATAAGCATTAATCTATAACTGTTTTCGTTGGTACATTATTAAACACATATGGAGAGTAAATAGTTTACGATCGCGCTTGCTCAGGCTTTTTCCTTCCTGGCAGTCCGAGTGGCTTTTCGCGCGGTGCTCATCACTTTGCGCTCGGCTCGTTTAATTGCCCTTTCCCCCTTCTTCAGTGTTTTTTCGGCCGATTGTTTGATCGCAGCTTTATTTGCCAAGACGATTGGGATCGCCGATGCCGCCGCCGCGGCTGCGGCTGTTCCTAAGCCAATCAGGAGATTTTTCGTACTCTTTCTCATGACTCAGTCCTCCTTGCTCGTGATAGGGAAAGTTCCTTTTTTCTAATGTGTCTCTATCTTTGATGAACAGCAAAGAGGAGCAAATAGTTTATCTTTTTTCGCGCCCACTCTCTTCTTACAAGGCGCGATCTGCGCACCCGGCTCTCACGCGAAACACGGGAATGAGCAATCCCGCCACAAGCGCCAGACCGACGATTCCCGTTGCGATCACGGCCCAGAGATTGAGCATGCGCGATTCGGCGGTCATCACGGTATCGAAGAACTGGTGCGGACGGCAGTCCCAGACGACCCTGGCTCCTTCCACTTCCTGCGCGTTTGATGTGATGAGGATGCCGGGCATGACAACTTCATTCGTAAAATGCGTTTCAAGATCGTTTTCCTGCTTCACTTTTTCCATGACTTCATTGAGCGTCGTGTCGACGGCCTTCGTTAATTTTTTTGCCGACGGAGTCTGAAGCGTCGTTTCAAGCAGCGGCGTGAACTCTTCGGGCTTCGAGATTTCTTGTTTGATGATTTGCTCGGCAAGGAAGGCCCGCTTTTCCTGCCAACGCGCCGGGGCAAGAGCGGCATCGTTCAAGATCTGCGCTCTCACGATAAGCCGGTCGATGAATTCCTCCACAATATTGCGCAGCCAATACTCGTCGACGCGTTTTTTCAACAGCGAGTCATTTCCGTCCTTCATCTGTTTGATTTCTGCGGGGGTGAAGGCGGTTTCAAACGGGACTGCCTGTTTGAAGCGTCCGTAGGCCGGAATCGTGTCCGTATATGTATAATACGTGAAGAACCAACGGAACTGTTTTTCGATATGGCTTTCAACCCGCAGTGTTGACGAAGACATTCCCTTTGTCAGTTCCGATTGCAGCTCATCGATCGACTGATAGCGTTTTGTCGCGGTGGTGATAAATTTCTTATCACCCTCGGTTTTCTTTTGTGTTTCGATCTTCCATCCATCGCTGAACACATACGGAAGCGAAAGCTTATAGAGTCCGAGAGAGTCGCCTTCACAGACGATCGTTTTTTCGAACGAGCCGTCCAAGTGAATCTTCGTCTTGACTGTATAGGTATTCTTGCATCCGCTTGAGAGCGCGACGAGCAGCAGCAGACAAGAAATCACAATTCGTTTCATGGCTATTTTCCTTTCGTGGGCAACAGTGCGTTCAATTCACGGATCAGCGCTGCGCGATCGCGCGCGAGCAGCTTCGCTTGCGCCGCAGGCTCTTCGGTCTCGAGCAATCGTGCGAGGCCGGGATTTTCGGCGCGGAATTCAGGCGGCAGCTCCGATGCATGATGCTTCAACTCCTCATACAAAAGAATGAATCGTTCAAACGATTGTTTCTTCATCACCACCCAATTCTCGGATAATGCAACCGACGACTGACGTCCGGCAATGAGTTTTGAAAAATCCCGAGCCGCCTCGAGCAAACGCGATTGGTCGAGTCCTGCTGTGGTTGAATGCTGTTCATACTTCGAGGTTGTGGCGCCGACTGTTTCCTCGA
>DATGXR010000614.1:0-2786 GCA_035298825.1 Bacteroidota bacterium | reverse complement strand
CCGAGGAATCGAAGCTTACAATCGGCGAGCGATCTTCAGGGACCATGGTGAGAGATTTCAAGCTAGCGCCAATTTCGATTGAAGGGGAGACAATCACTGTCACCGGACAGGCGGAAGGGCAGAAGGCGGCCATCAACCGGCAGCTTGTTGCCTTGCCCGTCATGAATGTTGTATCCGCGGCGAAGATCCTGGATCTTCCTGATATGACGGCTGCAGATGCAGTCGGCCGACTTCCGGGGATAACGCTGATACGTGTCGGCGGCGAGGGAACACAGATCATCATTCGCGGCATGGGGCCGCAATATAATCAGGTCACAATCGAAGGCGTGGAGCTGCCAACCGACATTCCGTCGAGCAACAATGTCATGGGTGGGGATGCCGCGTCGGGTGCATTCGGCGATCGAGCCGTAGATCTGAGCATGATTTCTTCAAATATGCTCGGCGGCATTGAAGTCGTCAAGGCGATCACGCCCGACATGGACGCGACACTGATTGGCGGCACGGTCAATTTCACACTGAAACGCGCAGCCAGGTCCACGCCACTGGCGCCCCGCAATCTGACCTGGGTGCCCTCGGTCGAGTTGCGCACCGAAGGCGGATACAATGGTTTGAAGAACACAAGGAACGACTACAGACTCACCGCTTCGCTCGAGAACAGGTTCTTCGACGAATCGTTCGGTATTTTTCTGCAAGGCTCGCTCGAACGACGCAATCTGAGCAACAATACGATGGAGGCATCGTTGTCGCTGACCGATAAATCTGAAGATTATAGCGGAATTCCCGTGGTCGGCGAGATCAAAGTCTTCGATAATTTCCGCAAGCGCGAACGAAAAGGAGCGACGATCGTGCTTGATTATCAGCACAGCGGCGGGGAAATCAATTTGCTCAGTTTTTATAACTCCGGACTCGCCCGCACATCGAGCAGAAGTTTCACGGTTCCTGTGTCCGGCGGATCGGCGAACTTCGGCGCCGGCTATGATGAGAATACGATTGATGTGCTGAGCAATTTACTGATCGTGAAACAGGATCTTCCCTGGTTCCATGTCGATCTCAAGCTCTCACACGGCCTCTCTGAGAATCTGGATCCATCGTTGGCTTTCAATTTTTATCAGAGGTCGGCGCTTTCACATCCGGGAAATTATCAGTACGTCGATCCGGAAATCACGATGCGCGCCCTCACACTCGATCCGTCAAGGGCGGGATATTCTGGACTCTCTGCGACTGGTACTACTACACGTGAGAGGTTACTGGCCGGCTACATCGACCTCCGACGTGAATTTTCGATCAGCGATCGGATGACGGGATCGATCAAGATCGGCGGCATGATTCAACGGCGCAATCACAAATACGAGTACACGATAGGATGGGGCAGTGGAGACGTTCAGGCGCTGCTCAATGCAATTAACTCAAGCACTGTCAGTTATCGAACTCTCTACGCAAGGTCCGTGTACGATCCTTCTTATGCCGCTGGAAAATTTCTGCGCGGTGCGTATCCCACGCCGTATGCGTTGAATGTTGATTTGCTGACCACACTTGCACCGATCGGCGGAAGCGGTATCTCTTCCTACCCGGTGGCATCGATGCTTGCAAATTACGATGGGTACGAAACCAAAAGCGCGGCGTACGCCATGGCGATACTCTCGCTTGGAGACAACCTCTCGATCGTGCCCGGTGTGCGATATCAGAACATGACGACACATTACTCCGGTTGGCGAGGAAGGCAGGTGTACAACGGAGTTCAGGGTGAAGTGGCGACAGTCAGCGTACCACACGGCTTCTGGCTGCCGATGGTCCATGTGCGGTACCAGCCCATGGACTGGCTTCAATTGCGCGCGGCATATACGAACACGCTTGTCTATTCCGATTACAGCACACTCTGGCCCCGATACTACATATCATTGCAGGGAGTGATCGACTACAACAATTACGCGATTGATCCGCAGACCTCGGAAAATTTCGATCTTGTCGTCGCGCTCCACAGCAACGAGATCGGTCTGCTGTCGTTGAATGGCTTCCGCAAAAAGATACGCGGGTTTGTGTTTCCTTCAACCCGTTTCCTGCCGGATCTGAAGGAGTTCCCCGACCTGCCGCAGAACGCCGGACAGGTCTTTCAGATCAACACAAATATCAACAGCACGATCCCTGTGGATCTCTACGGACTCGAGACCGAGTGGCAGACGAACTTCTGGTACCTGCCGGGATTTCTCTCGGGCTTCCTGCTGAATGTGAATTACACACATATTTTTTCGGAAGCGCAATATCCGAAGTCGATCATCCGATTGCAGGATATGACGGACTACATTGCGAGATACGCGGCGGTCGATACGTTCTATACGGCGCGTCTTCTCTATCAACCAAAGGAAGTGCTGAATCTCATGCTGGGGTACGACTATGCAGGATTCTCAGCGCGTCTCTCGTTTCTGTATCAGGATAATATCTTCCGCTATCCCGATTTCTGGCCGCAGCTCAGGACGATGTCCGGGCGGTATGGCCGCTGGGACGTCTCGGTCAAGCAGGAACTTCCTTGGATGGGACTTCAGCTCTATATGAATGTGTACAACCTTAACTCCGAAGACGAAGAGACGATTAATATGTACCGGTCATTTCCAGTCGAGATCGATGAGTATGGCCTTAGCGCCATGGCCGGCATGCGCCTTCGGTTGTGAGCCGCGACGACGGAGACGATGGTGCGGTTGGTCTTTCCTCAAAACAACGGACAGAAAGTCAAGCGTGGCTGTTGCTTGATACATTGCAAATGAATCATTATGTTACCCGGGTATTTTATT
>DATGXR010000613.1:0-1658 GCA_035298825.1 Bacteroidota bacterium | reverse complement strand
TTCGCACAAGATTTCACATTCAAATTCAAGAAGGATAAGACATATCGGTACGGTATGACGTCCGCCACCGCGATCACGCAGGAAGTGATGGGAAAGGAAATGAAGATCAATGTCAATTCCGACATTATCTATCACCTCAATGTTCGGGACGTGAATTCCCAGGGCGACATCACATTCGTCGCGGCGATCGATTCCTCGAAGCAGACCGTTCACAATCCCATGAAGGATACGACCATCGTTGGCGGCGAGAGCATCGGGAAGCGTGTTGAATTGAAGATTTCCAAAGAAGGCAAAAAGCTCTCTGCAACGGTCCTCGATTCGATCGCGGTCAATCCCATGGGCGGCAGCGACCAGCGGTTGCAGGCTTTCCGCGAACATCAGCTCGATGCTTCCGCATCGGCGAAGGCCGGTTCAACATGGAATGCGGCAACAATCGACACGGTTAACCAATCCGGATTGAAACTCGTCGTCGATTCGAAAACAGTCTGCACTGTGAAGGGGAAGGAATCGAAAGCCGGTCATGACTGCGTAGTCGTTGAATACACAGGTACGATGAAACTTGACGGCAAGGGCGCGATGATGGGGATGAACATGACGGCCGAAGGCAACGGCAAGATCGCCGGTACATTTTATTTCGATACGGTCGCCGGAGTTGTCATTAACGACGACAGCAAAACGGATCTTGACATGACGATTGCGACGACCGGACAGCAGCAGATGGTTATTCCGGTGACACAGACAGTGAAAATGACACGCACACTGCTCGGGAATTAACAGCGCGCGAGCTCCCAAGGTGTTGAGTGTTGCGCGAGTGTTGTGACGAAGCCTCTTCCGGATCATTCGATCCGCAAGAGGCTTCGCTTTTTTGAAAACTTAGGGGGCGTAATTTAGTTTTCCTGACCGGTTAACTTTATTTCATCAGAATCATCTCAATCGCCTTCACGAAACCGGCGCTCTGCAGCCGCGCAATATACACACCGCTTGGCAGATGGGATGCATCGAGTCTGACTGTGTGGCTTCCCGCATTCTCCGTGTCGTTCACAAGCGTCGCGACATTTCTTCCGAGAACATCGTATATTTTCAACAGCACATGCGATCGCTCAGGGATGCTGTATGCTATGGTGGTGCCGGGGTTGAATGGATTGGGATAATTCTGCAAAAGCGCAAATGTGCTGACGACGGCAGCGTGTTGGTTGACATCGGTCAGCGTCTTGCTATAATACATGCTGACCTCACAACCATCGGCCTCAAACCTGTCATTGGTCCAGTCATATGTATAAAAAGCATACGGACTTTTAATCCAGGCATTGGTATTCCATTCCTCATATGACGATGAGGCCAGAAAATTCCCGGTTGTGTATGTGGATGTGGTTCGCGACCGATTGACCCATTGAGTCGACTGCCAAATTTTTGCCAGACGCAACGTTGCATTGTCATTGGCGTCGAATGTGAACGTCGTTTGGTCAATCCCAACCCACTGTGTTCCATCCCACTTCTCCTGAAGATCGAGCGTCGTATTATGCCGTGCATCATAGGCATAAGTCGCGCGGTACTGGTTCTCCCACGAACTTCCGCTCCTGACCTCGTGGAGATCCATGATGACATATCCGTCGGCGTCGAGTGTATAGGTATTCCGTGCGACAATTTCCCACGTTGCG
>DATGXR010000612.1:0-10472 GCA_035298825.1 Bacteroidota bacterium | reverse complement strand
TGTCGCGAGAAGTCTCTCATACTCCATGGTTATCGCCTCTCCCTGTAAATTTGTGTGATGGCTTTTGCCAGCCGCGTAATCCCCTCGGTGATCTCGACTTCATTCAATGTCGAAATCGCCATCCGGAAATATTTTTCCCTGGCAGGCACAGGAAAAAAATCTTTGCCCAGAGCTAAGCGGATGTTGTTGGCAGTAAATATAGTGCATATCTTGTCATACCCCAGGTTCGTATTCTTCAGCGTGAGCCACACAGTAAATCCGCCGTTGGGGTCGTTCCACGTCACATTCTTATTGGTAATTTTCCTTCTCAGCATCTGCATCGTATGCACCATTCTCTTGCGATAGATTTTATGAACCCGCTTGATGTGAAGCTCATACGATCCCTTCCGACAGAATTCAGCCAGCGCGGCCTGCATTGGAACAGCAGTGCTTATATCGTTAAATCGCTTTAATGCCGTCAGCCGATCGATGCATTCCCGATTGGCCGCAATCCAGCCAAGCCTGATGCCGGGGAACAGAATTTTAGAAAAGCTCCCCACATAAAAAACAATGTTGTGGTGATCCATCGATTTAATCGGCAGCGGCACCGATCCGAAATATTTCATCTCTTCTTCAAATGCATCTTCGATGATGGGAATTTTATATTTCTCGTAGAGCATGATGAGTTTCTCGCGATGTTCCTGCGACGTCGTAATACCTGAGGGATTCTGAAAATTCGGCATCGTGTAGAAGAAAATCGGGAGACCGCGTTTAAATTCTTTCTCGGTCATTTCCAGATCGACACCGTCGTCCTTCATCGGGATTGGTACGATCTCGCAGCCATAATATGCCAATGATGGAATGATCATCCCATATGTCGGCGATTCAACAAAGACACGCGCACCTGGTTTTGCGAATAATTTGATAAGCAGATCGAGCGCGTTTTGCGCGCCACTGGTGATGAGAATCTCCTCGGCACTCACAGAGATGGCATGTGAGCGCATTCTGGCGGCGATTACTTCACGCAGCGAGAGCAGCCCCTTCGACTCGCCATAGTCGAGGTATCGCTCTCCATGTTCAGACAGAATGGTATTCAGGCATCTCTTATACTCCTTCATGGGAAATATTCTGTTGTCGGGGTGAAGTCTTCCGAAATCTATACCATTAAACTTTTCCGTATTTTCACTGAAGGGAAAACTGACGGCGCCGAACATCCGATACACATTTTCCGCATTCGGATTGATCTTCTGCGTCCAAGCGATGGAGCCGGCAGCTCGTCCTTTCTCCGGTGAAATCAGATCTCTCCTGTGACGCACAAACGAATATGACCCCGATCGACTTTCAATGTAGCCAAGCGCCCATAATTCCTGGTACGCTTTATAGATCGTCGATCGATGCACGCCGAGTTGATGGGAAAAGACACGTGTCGGAGGGAGGATATCACCGGGTTTCAATAAGTCATGATCGATCTTTTTCTTCAGCTGATCGATCACTTGCCGGAAGAGGGGGATCTTACTGGTCTTATTCAGATGAAGCAATAGCACACAGGCACCTTTTTTTCTGAATAAGATAGAAATATTTTGGCTTTCCCGAAACAGCCAATTCTATGTATTTTTTAAAGTGCCAATTTTACAGCTTGGGAATACCTTCTATGCCAATCGAAGTGGTCGACACTCATAGATGGTATATGATCCGCGGCCAAGAGAAATATTCTCAGCTTCCTGCAGACCGCGTGAACCACCGCGCAGGTGCAATCGATCACGTGCTCACGATGGTCTTGAATCCTCCGTAGACCACACGCTTAAAGTCGAACGGCATCGATTGAGGGGCGTTCTTTGGATCGCTCATGAACGGGTCGGACATGACCTTGGCGTTGACTTTGTCGCGATGAGCGCGTGATTTGAAAACGATGAAAGAAAAGATCACCGTCTCGCCCGGCCGGGCTTTCACAAACTGTGGAAACCGCATCGCCTTCATTTCCTTATTCGTGGCGGGATCCGTCATCTTCGGATGCAGATCGTCACCCACGCACTCGAAATATTCCAGTGCGCCATGTTTCATCCACAGCTTCCGCCCTTGTTTTGCCATATTCAAATACGCGCGAAGTTTTTTCTTCGGCACGGGAATTACGAAGCCATCAACATATTTTGCCATGGTCGTCGCCTGAATGTAGTTGGTAAATTGAGAAAAATCGTCACTTTAAAAGGATACAGCGATCATTTTGTTCAACAATGACTACTCCGAAATAATTTCCAGTCCAGCTACCGGCAGCGCGCTTGATAACTTGCCGACGAATTCGTACAATACTAAAGGAGATCATATCAAAATGATAATTGGACAGTGCAATGCCCGAAATCAGTCGATTCTTCGGAATTATTATTGCGATGTTTTACAAGGAGCATAACCCGCCGCATTTTCATGCACGCTATGGTGATAATAAGGTCGAGATCGATATTCAGACACTCTCTATTTTAGCTGGGGGATTGCCGCCGCGTGCTATGGGGTTAGTTATCGAATGGGCCAGTCTTCATAAAGCTGAATTAATGGCTGATTGGAAGCTAGCATCTCAATCTGCAGAACTCAACCGGATTCGACCTCTGGAGTAAATAATGCAATTAATCGATGCAGTCACAGTAAAAGCTCTTGCCGGCAGAAAATTGGAACTGACGTTTGAGGACGGTGTAATTGCCGTTATCGAAATGGACAAAATTGTAAAGAATTATACAGGGATATTCGAGCCGCTTCTCAAAGACTATTTCTTCAACCTCGTCAAGGTTGATCCTGAGTTGGGAACAATCGTCTGGCCCAACGGTGCCGACATCTGCCCTGCCACATTGTACGCCCACGCAACAGGAAAACCGCTTTGATCTTTCTCCGCTACGTCTGGAATAAAATAGAGCCCGTGCATTGTGGCTCGTGGCGCGGCATGATTTTAATTTCGCATAACTTTAATGTTCTCTGCGGCCAAGCGCATACATGAAATATTATACTCTTCCTCAGATCGTTTCCACAATTCGTTCGCTGCGAGAGAAATCACTGTCAATACAGGGAGATCAGTGTCAAGCAGCCCGGCCGGCGGCCTGACACTGATTCTTTCCCTTCATCGCCAGGCAGCTGTGTGTTGCCACGCTGCCAACATCTAATCTTTACATTCCCATCTCGTCCGCCGACGGACCGTACACGCCGGGCACGGCGATATCGTTCAAGCGTAGATACATGCCCAGTTGCGCCCGATGATGAACCAGGTGATTCATCACGAACGAGCGAAGCACGGCGATCTTCGGCATCGTGAACATGACGGCCTCTCCGTTTTTGCATGTCCAGGGTTTGGCGAAATCCTCATCCTTTGCAGCGATGAGCACGGCGCGCGCCTTGGCCGCTGACGCTTCGAAGAGGGCCATGATATCCTTCCTGTTCTCGACGGGGAATTGCGGGAAGGGTGCCGTGATATCGAGAGAATCGGTCTGCATCGTTGTCGTTAACCATGACGGCAGCGTCGCGACATGAGCCGAGAGATGCTTAAGCGTGAACGATTTGTCGTGCGGCTTCCATGAAAATTTTTCGTCCGGAATCCGATCGAGTATCTTGCGCGTGTTTTCAATTTCAATATCGAATTCGGGGAGAAGCGTTTCACTGAGTGTCATTTAATACCTCCGGAGTGAGAAGTGAGTAGTATGAAGGTATAAATATTTATACCGTGTCTCAATTTATACTATTCGAATTAAATTGTCAAGCGAAAAGGTTAACAAATGCCACCGGTTACTCAGTCAAGAACGAATCTTTTACACCCTTTGGTACTATGCAATACTTCAATACCCACAACAAATCAAACCCGCTCGATGCGTATATGGTGCAACTGCTTTATCGCAATTATACGAACCGCTTCGTCTCCGTGTATGTCCCCGCCTGCAGCCGATAAAAATACACGCCGCTCGGAGATCCGCTCGCATTCCATCGCTTTGAATAATTGTGTGTCATTAGAGTGGAACATACCGATGAACGCATAGAAATTTTTCGATGCAGCGCTTTGGGCAGCCGCAAGACGAACTTCCCGGAAAACGGCTTATCAGATTCCTCGCTCCTCAATCTGCAAAATTCAACGTAATCGTCGACGAAATCCCTGAATGCTTTCTGAAGTTCCTTGACTGAAGTGCCCTGCAACGTGATGACATCTCGTAAGTCGATCACTTCTCCGGGAGAGATGCCTCCATGTCCACACTTCGAGGGCTCGATCTCATCCCTTTGCAAACATGCAAAGTCATTATTCTACTCCACCGTCAGATGTGATTACGCTACATGGAAGTTCCATTTAAAGTACGGTAAATAGCCACATCCCGACCGCGAAAACAATTTCAACTCCCAATGGAATAAAGAGACCATCGGGAATGAGCGACGCTTCAGTAAACTGCATCGTAAGATACACTGCCGCTCCGACAGTCAGCGGAAAAGAGAGGAACCCAATGAACGGAACCATTGTAAGAAGCAATCGCGCTCCACCGATGATGAGACAACTTAAAACGGTAATCTTAATCAAACGAATGCGAAAAATGATCCCGTATATAAAGGACTTGAGTAACCAAAGCAATGGAACCAGCAGTATCGTTAACATTTAATCGGCCTCTGAATGAATGCACATCGATTCGGTATTGGTTCACACGTTCGCAACAGTCGTTCCTTGATGGTACACAGTTTTCCAGCCGGTTGCAGAGCGGCGCCAGATGGTCATTCGCCGTGTCACCCGATCGCCCTGGATGAGCGTGTATGTGAGCAGAAAATTATCCGGGGCGATCTCCGCGCAATGACCATCGCGAGTTTCCCATGTGCTTCGATCAGGATGCCGGACACGATCTTCCAACACGTCCGACACAAAATCGCGATTGTAGCGACGGCCTGAAGCGCCGACTTCCCAAAAATCCGGCTCCGTCATTCGTTCAAAATCCGCACGCGTCATGCCGGGGCCTGGATGATGGAAAATTTCTTCAAGATGCATCAGCTCATCCAGAATCGTCAGAAGATTCGGTGATGTCACGAGTGTGGGCTCCAAAATCAGTTTTTCTCCTTCCCCAATAAATTATCGCCCTACGTCTTTTTTCCTCTTGCATTTTTCTCACCCATCGGACGGCGGCGGGGGTTCGCCTCCTCTTCCTGAGCGATTCCGCCAACGTGGATGATCTCCTTCCCGAACTTGCCGCGCAACTTGTCCACCGCGTCAAATATTTGCTGCCGCTTGTTCTCCACAGGAAAGAGAGACAATTCAGGCTCTGCGTGGTCCGTCAAATTTGAAACTGAAACACCGATGAGACGAACAGGACGAGTAGAAACATAATTGCGCTCAAGCAGCGTTCGCGCGGTGCGGAACACGATGGTGTCGTCATTTGTCGGTTCGATCGATTCAACACGTGTGACAGTTGTGAAATCACTGTAGCGCAATTTCAGTGTCACGGTCCGCGCCAGAGCGCCGCAGGAACGAAGCCGGCCGCATACACTTTCCGTCAACCTGAACAATTCAGGCTCCAGCGAGGCGATGCCGGAGCGATCACGGGAGAATGTTTCCTCCCGGCCGATACTCTTCCGGTCGTGCTCCGGTGTCAGCATCACCGCACCCCCTCCGCATGCGAGACGATACATTTCTTCAGTCATACTTCCGAGATGGATTCGAAGTGTGTCGATTGTTTTCGTCTGAATATCGGCGACCGTTTTATATCCAGCCCGGCGAAGCCGCTCCCCGGTTTTTGCACCGATCCCAGGAATCACATCGATCTCCATCGGCGCAAGGAATGCCGCTTCAGATCCCGGAGGAACGACGCATACTCCGTTGGGTTTGGCTGCCGACGCGGCAATTTTGGAAAGCATCTTGTTCGTGGCAAGGCCGATTGAACACGGCAATTGAAATTCATCGCGCACCAGCCGTTTCAGCGTGTGCATCATTGCAGGCAGATCATTGTGATAGAGTTTTTCGCAGCCTGTAAAATCGAGGTAGAACTCGTCGATCGATGCCTGCTCGACTACTGGGGCAAGTTCTTGCAGGCGACGCCGAAGCTTCGACGAGATCTCCCCGTATCGTTCAAAACTTCCGCGTACACAAATGAGCCGGGGACACAGCGCTAATGCCTGACGCGTCGGCATTGCCGATCGGACACCGAATTTTCTGGCTTCGTACGACGCGGAAGCGACAACGCCACGGCCTTCGGGGGTGCCGCCGACCATGACGGGCTGGCCGATAAGAGAGGGATCGTAGATGCGTTCAACGGAAACAAAGAAGCAGTCGAGATCCAAGTGGGCGATATGGTGAACGCGTTCCGGCACGTGAAAGTATACGACTTTTTTCACGGAATCGGAAGCGCGTTACTCTCATCGGATCTGAAAAAATTGTGTGCACTTCTTAATACCTAATTATGATACATTCAAGTATTCGCCTAAAACCTGAATGAAGGTATTAAAGCATATAACCGATATTCATGCCGATCGTAAATTGCGGGAATGCTTTCAGGTCATCCCGGATATTCCCATGGCGTCCCATCACGACGGTTCTCAGGCCGAGCTTCGGCATGAGCGTCAAGCCGGCATCATTAAGCGGAATACACCATCCGCCCCCCATCGACGCGAACGGCTCATACGCAGACTGCGGTTTTATGTCTCCGGACATTTGATTGAACCACACAATACCGAGCGATGCCTGGATAAATAACGAATTTAATTTTTCCGATGAATGAAGTCTGAAACCCGATTCACACGAAATGGTTTCAAGGCGATCTGTTGTTCGGTCCAGCATGGTCCAATTGGTTATGCCCCAATCGCGGAACACATAGAAGGCTTCTCTTTTAAGGAGCGAATATCCGAGCGATGTGGTCAAGGCCGATTTGTCACTCACATAAAAATCGGCTTCAGCAGACCATAGCGCCTGATGTTTGAAGCTATTGCGATCATCGCAAAAGGCGCCCTCCGGCGATTGATCTATCGCCGAACAGTAGGCAACTCCTCCCGAAAGCAGAATACCTTTCAATCCGTCTTTACTGTGCGCCCTTGACACCTTGAATTGCTCCGGGCTATTCCAATCCGTACTCAGCGTCAGCTGAAAAGTTTCCCACGGATATCTCCAGAACGAATACGCGCCTGCAGGATCAATATGCCATCGGCCCGCATAGCCGATTGCAGCTTTCACTCCGCACACATCAAGTCCGGCTCTCGCTCCGTGTGTGAAGAAAGCCCTGCGAGTATACGACGAGCCGGAGGTAAAATAGCCCAGAGACAATTCCTGGAAATACGAGATCCCTCCCCCCAGCGGTATCGGTCTCCATTGAATTCCGAAACCGGCATGCGTCGTGACATCAGGCTCGACAAGCAGTTGTGATAACCCAAGATCAACCGAGATATCGTAATACGGCTGACGCACAACCGCATAGTCCCCCGCAAGGTTGAATTGCGCCGGCATCGGTCCATAATACCCCGCATAACCTCCTGGTTCAGGCGGGATAAACTCGACCCGTGAACCGACATTCATAAGTGAGAGCCCCAATGTTAATCGCTGTGATAACGCTTGGGGAGAATAGGATACGCCCGCACCGAAGAGAACATTGCTCGAGGTTCGGTCGTCAAATAGTGATGACCATGCATAGCGAGCCTGAGCGCCGACGGCCAAGTCGGCGCCAAGAGCGAGAGCAACTGTTCCGGCAATGGTTTGCTGATACGATTGATAATCCCATGGACAAAAATCGCCAAAGGACGGATAACCACCGCGACAATCGACGTATTCAAGTCCCGCTGCGACGATACTGTTTACTTTCATCGAGAGTGATTTTGACACCAGTGGCACACGCGAATATTCTCTCTCCATCGGGTTGACAAAATACGACAACGAACCGGTTTCCGAATAAATTAGGTTGGCGGGATTGTACTGCATCGCATCCGTTGGATTTTTCAGCGCAGCTCCCTGCTCTCCCAATCCCGATGAAATGGTCGAGCGAGGATACGTCAGGCTATAGAATGCAAGATCTTCTGCCGTCGCAATATTGCATGCACAAAGGATGAGCAGGCTCAGTTTGAAGAATGGAATTTTCAAGAGTGACGAGAAGCAGGAGGTAATTGACATGATGTCTCACTTCGAGATCGGCGCATAAAATGAACGCACCGGGTAATCGGATGTGTGAATTACATCGTGTCAATCAATCATAGGCAGCAGCATCTGTAGGAAGAGAAAGAATTTATTCTGCAATTCACGTCTAAGCTATCGAAAGAATGTACAAGAGTCAAGCGTAATTGTTGCGAGAATGATTTTTATCATGAGAGCTTATGATTGCCTGGGAAATGAATTGCTTCTGAAGGAAGAAATTACTACTTTGAGCCGTTGGAAAATCAATGAAGGCGCTGGTTCTGTGACGAGGTTCTCACATCACCATGTGAGTGTGGCCTCAACCGCGCTGAAGAAACGCCGAACCAATCTTCTCCCAGGTGCATCCGTTGGTCCAGACGACAGATCACCTGAAGTCCTTTCGAATACTATTGCCCCTCATCAGTGCTCCGTACAAGGGCAAAGAAGCACCCGTTACACTTTCCACCGTTGTTGGTACAGATAACGATGTCGATCTGTCACATTTACGTATCGCAGCATCGATCTGAAGAGTCCCCATCCTTAATTCATTCGAAGACGAGGTCTGCATGCATCAACCGAGGACATTATACACGACTGTAGGAATCCTGATTGCACTCAGCTGTATCGTTCATTTCCGAGCGACCGGCCAATCAATCGATCAGGTCACGATCAGCTCATCCGGTTGGTTGGGGATCACGAATATCACCCCCTACAAGAATAAGTTATATTTCTTCGGCTCGTACGACAACTATCGCAATAAGCTGCTGTCATCGGACGGCATCGGACCCGGTACGACGCTTGTCAAACAACTCGATAACGCTACGTTTTTATCGGCATGGAATATGTACGTAACGAACAATCTTCTTGTCTTCTTCAACAACAACAAGGTGTGGCGCAGTGACGGTACCGAAGCGGGTACGTTCATACTGAAGAATATCTCGATCTATGGCGCCACTACCGGCGCACCGAGCCATGCGTGCGCCGTATTGAATGATAAATTGTACTTCGCAGGGGATTCAACCCAGTCGAATCCGGTCAAGGATCAACTCTGGGTGACCGATGGAACCGTCGGCGGTACGAAATTAGTCAAGACAATCAACCCCTCGGGACCGGCCGGCATCGGCGGCATGTTCGTGTCCGACGGGAAATTGTATTTTTACGCATACGATGGCAGCGGCAACGGGTATTGGTGCCAACCGTGGGTGTCGGATGGCACTCCGGCGGGCACGTTCAAATTAAAAGCGGTGAAGTCAACCATCTATGGCGATGCATTGCCGATGGGGTACACTCCTTACAATGGTAAAGTGTATTTCCGGATGACAGACGATACGAGTGCGACGCAACTGTGGGTGACCGATGGCACAAGTGCAGGAACGACGAAGGTCACCAAAATATTCCCCAAAAATACCATGGGACTCTATCCCACTTACATGGCAGTGTATAATTCAAAACTGTATTTTACCGGATACGACTCGACTCTTAATCCCCAGTTATGGGTGACGGATGGTACAGCAGCAGGGACGAAGATTCTCAAAGCCGATTCGACCTCGCGCAAACGTGCGGGATTTCAGCCGGGCAATAAAGTGGGTTATCATAATAAACTGTACATGTCGGCGTGGGATTCAGTATGGGGACTCCAGTTGTGGTCCACCGATGGCACGTTGTCGGGGACCACGAGAATCACATCGAAGCAAGGGTATTATCCGCAGCGGATCATTATCTATCAGGATAAAATCGTCATGACGGCCATGGATACATTGTCGAAAATGGAGGAAGTCTTCATTTCCGATGGCACAGCGGCAGGAACCGTCTGTCCGAAACCACCGGTCGTCAACAGCCAGGCATTCGTCCACTTCGATCAATGGGTGCCGTTTCAAAATGCCCTGTATTTCCGCGCCGCGTACACGTATTGGCAGGATTACGAACTCTATCGTGTCACGTTTGGAGCATCGTCCGTGGGCGACGCATCGATGATGAAAGCTCCGGAACGATATGCCTTGGCCCAGAACTTTCCGAATCCTTTCAACCCGTCGACGACGATATCGTTCACCCTGCCGGGAAACAGCTTCGTGTCACTCAAAGTGTTCGACATCATCGGCCGTGAAGTCGCGACGCTCGTCTCGGAATCCATGCATGCCGGTACATATCAGCGAGAGTGGAATGCAGGCACCCTGCCGAGCGGCGTATATTTTTATCGGATTCAGGCAGGCGTATTCACCGAAACAAAAAAGCTTCTGTTGACACGTTAACCGATGAGGGAAGACTGCCGGATCCGCCTGCAGAGCTTCGTACATGCCGCGTCGCCGATCCGAGGATATGCGGCGTTCCTTAATCATATCAGTGCTTTGGAGCACCTATGAAATCGTTC
The DNA here is from genome assembly GCA_035298825.1 of Bacteroidota bacterium. Taxonomy (GTDB): domain Bacteria; phylum Bacteroidota; class Ignavibacteria; order UBA10030; family UBA8401; genus CAISDA01. Next base: position 36 of record DATGXR010000612.1, on the reverse strand, counting down.
ACTGCAATCATCATCGCCATTGTAACTCTTCAGACC
>DATGXR010000611.1:0-15774 GCA_035298825.1 Bacteroidota bacterium | reverse complement strand
AATTTTTTCCGGCATATTCCTTGAAAAGTGGGCGAAAGAACGGGCACTATCTTTGCTGTACTCTTGGTGCATGAAACTCGGCCTCTATCAATAATGAACAATGGATTATAATAGATGAATTACAGTACATTCGTTCTGCTGCTTCTGTCCCTCGTTGCAAACTTCAGCGCTGCACAAACCGTGAATTTCTCCGTCTCCACGCGCGGCCGGCTTCAGCCGATCAGCCCGTACATCTACGGATCGAATGTGGCGCTGGCGGAGGACGACAACTATACCGCGATGCGCCAGGGCGGGAATAGAATGACGGGATACAATTGGGAAAATAATGCGTCGAATGCGGGTGCCGACTATTTAATGTCCAGCGATAATCATCTGACCTGGTCGTCCGGCATCACGAACGAATCGGAACCCGGCATCGTCACAACGGTCTTCCACGATCGCAATCAGAAGCGCGGCACGCCGTATTCCCTCGTCACTGTGCAGCTCGCAGGATTTGTCGCCAAGGATAAAAATGGAGCCGTGACAGCCGAAGAGACCGCGCCGTCGTCGCGCTGGGTGCGCGTCAGTGCGGCGAAGAACCTCCCCTTCTCGCTGACACCGTCGTTGACGGACACCAGCGTCTTCATCGACGAGTATGTCAATTTCCTCGTGAGCAAATACGGCAAGGCAAGTACCACGACGGGCATTAAAGGATATTCCCTCGACAACGAACCTGGTCTCTGGATGTACACTCATCCGCGGATCCATCCCGAGAAGACGCTCTGCAGGGAGATCGTCGCCAGGAGCATCGAGACGGCAACGGCGGTGAAAAATGTGGACCCTTCGGCCGAGATCTTCGGTCCGGCGTTGTTCGGATTCTCGGCTTACGTGAATTTTGTCGGCGCGTCCGATTTTGCGGGAGTGAAACTGCGGAAACCGTATACGTGGTTCATCGATTATTATCTTGCAGAGATGAAGGCCGCCGAAATGACGTCGGGCAAGCGACTGCTGGATGTGCTCGACATCCATTGGTACCCGGAAGCGATGGGCGATCATCGCATCACCGACGCGGCTGCCACCACGCCTGCGGATATCGAAGCGCGATTGCAGGCGCCACGGACATTATGGGATCCCTCCTATACGGAGAAGAGCTGGATCATGCAGAATGAGACGAATTGGATGTTTTTTCCCCTTCTTCCGAAGCTCCAGTCATCGATCGATCAATTTTATCCCGGTACGAAACTGGCGTTCACCGAATTCCATTACGGCGGAGCGAATCACATCTCCGGCGGTATCGCGATCGCCGATGTGATCGGCATCTTCGCGAAGTATGGTGTCTATATGGGATGCCTGTGGCCCGATGCATCGATCACGTCGTATCAATCGGCGGCGTATAAGATCTACAGAAATTACGACGGACAGAAATCGACGTTCGGCGACCTCTATATTCCGTCGGTGACGAGCGATTCGGTGAACACGTCGGTGTACGGCTCGGTGAAGAATGGAACGAACGAAATTCATCTCATCGCGGTGAACAAACACCTCACGCAAACAGTGAGCGGAAATTTTACCATCGGATCGGAGAACACGATTCAAAGCGGAAGGGTCTGGGCGTTCGACGGCACGAGCGCCGCATGCCGCGAGCTTGCGCCCGTCACCGGCATCCGTGACAATGCATTCGCCTATACGCTCCCAGCGGGATCGGTGTGTCATTTCGTTCTGCTTACGAACGGCGTAACGGCAGTCGAGAAGACTCCCGCCCCGACGACGTATACGGTCACACTCGATGTGTATCCCAATCCGTTCAATCCGTCGTGTACGGTCAGCTATGCGCTGCCGAACGGCTCAACGGGACGCATGGAACTATTTTCGATTGACGGAAAACTCGTGAAGACATTCTCCAATCTCTCCCGATCAGGCCGCGTGACGTGGAACGGCGACGGCGATAACGGCCTGCATGCCGCGTCGGGAATGTATTGCGTCGTTCTGCGCGATGCCTCGCGCATCTTTGCCACGAAACGAATCATGCTTGTGAAATAGATCGATGATGCGGGTATTACACTGAACTGTATCTCTGTCCGGCCTTGCCTTTGCCGCACGCCGCGGCTCTTAGCGCGAGTCTTTCTCTTACTTGACGTATATACCGATCAATTGCATTATCCAAAACTTTATTTGGCTTGACACATATACCAAAAAACCTCCGGAGGATGATCCCGGAGGTTTTTTGGTTTCTGATTCACGTAAGTATTGCGTACGCTACTTGCAATTCTGGTAGATGTTTTCCATCTCGTGAATGTCGTTCTCAAGATCGTTCAGCAGACCTTCGAACGGCTGCGTATCGAGTGTGAGTTTCGGCACAAGATCGCCCATCGCTTTGTCGAGAGCGTTCAACAGCTCCGGCATATTATCAAGTCCAGGAATTTCCACTTTGAAGTCGAGGTGAAGATCCTTCAGGATGTCCTTCAATTCATCTTGCGCCTTCGATTCGAGTTCCTTTACAAGCTTCTCGATACCGAACCACTTCGCGACTTTGAAGAGCTCATTGCTCAGGAGATGCTTCATTTCGCTTTCTATCGCCCCGGCTCCCTTGAGTATCGTCTCGAATCCGATGTCGATGGTGCATGTTTTTTCACGGAACGGATCCTTCCATGTCGGAGACGGATATTTAAAGCTTACGCTGAAGGATTTTGAAAAGAGCGCCTTGAGTTCGTGCAACGGATTGATCAGCGCCTTTATATTCCGATAGAGGTTTTCGATCTCCGTTTCAAGATCGTACAGCGGTTCCATGGCAACGCGAACCTCCTGATCAATCACCTGCTTCACATCGTTGAGGACGGCAATGATATCCGTCAGCAGTTTCGTTGCCTGCAGGACGCGCTTGTCCGATGCGTTGGCAAGCTGATCGAGCTTCGTCTGCATTGCTTCTTTCGCCGATCCGGCGGGAAGGCTCGACACGCATTCGTCCGCTTTCGCAATGTCGGCGGTGTACACATTCAGCCGCCGCTCGAATGTCTGTGCAGCGCTGATAAGTTTTTGGAGCTTCGAGTCGAACTCTTCAAGGTTCTTTCGGGCCGGAGCAACCTTCGCATTGAAGTTGTTCACCGCGTCACTCGCCCGCGTAACGGAGGGATGTATCTTTGCGATTCCGGCGCTCACGGATTTCGCCTGTTCTTCCGTCTGCGGAATGGCTTCGGCAATCGGGAGCAGCTTTTCCACCGTCGTCAGCGCATTATCAAGATTCTGCAGATCCTTTCCCATCTTCTCGACGAGGTCGAGCCCCTTCAGGACGATTTGTATTTCGCCGTCAAGTTTCTGTCCGGTAACGATATATGTGTTGAGCACCTTATCGAATTTCGCAACATCATCACGAAGCCGGTCGACTGCACCGGATGCAAACACCGGCGGCGGAAGTTCTGCCGGCAGGAGCGCACCGCGTGCCTCGGCCCGCACGGGTCCCGGTGCAGCGGAAGCTTGCTCAATGAGGGCGAAGAACAGACAAAGTCCCATTATTCCAATGATAAAACGGTTGGTGCGGCGTATGTACATAACGAACATCTCCTCAGGAGATAGTGTGGGTGGATGATGTTGTGGATTGTGGAACTTTTAAAAATTCACGTTTATGCCGACACCAAATTGTCCGTACAACTGCACTTCGGGTCCGATCCCGGCGAAATCGTCGTCCGCACCATCCCCGTCCAAATCGTCGTAGAGCCGCACTTTCATGTCGTCGTCTTTCAGCACCTGGAGCGAAACATACAGCTTCAGGAAGGAAGTGATCTTGTAATCGAGTTCACCGAGGGCGGAAATGTCGAGCCCTGTCTTTCTACTGTAGTCTGCGAAGAAAATCGATTTCACGGAAAGAATTGTACGCGGGAAAATTTCCTCGGATAACCTTATATGCGCGTACGCACCGGGCGTGCTTTTCATTTTTTGATCCGCTCCAAGGCCGAAGCTCGTCGGATCGACACCGCGGTCGAGAACGAACGTTTGTTTCGAGGCGAATGGAGAAACGGTGATGGTGAGGTTGAGACTGTCGGAGCGGAAATCGAGTCCGATGCCGTCTGTCACGTACCCCGGCGCCATGAAATTGCTGGTGTAGTGTGCGCCATCGGGGTCGCCGATGAAATCATAATCCGGCAAAAAATATGTGTGAAGATCGCCGAAGACGACGACATGAAATGACGATGACAGCAAGTCGCTCTTCCACATCACACGCCCACACTTCAGGTTCAATTCAAGCCTGTCCTCAGTTTTGTGAGGAGGGAGCGAATTGCCGCCGAACGTCGAGAAGCGGCCGTCCCATGAACCGGAAAAACTCCAGACGCCGTCGCTCCACGTCGGATCGATGCGCATGTTGATGCCGGCCACGTAGCTGTACTCGCCTCCGTTGCCGGCCCATTTTTTAAAACTGATATGAGAGATTGTCCCCGTCACGCTTGCGTTCCATTGCCATTCCGATGGCGAGAACGAGAGATCATTCTGGGGGAAGAGTGACACGGGTGTAGTGAGAAGCATGGCAAGACAGCATGCACCGATTAAACGGAGACTCATATACAGGATCCTTCAGGGGGGAAATATTCTTATGAGAGAGAGGGTGCATATGTTTTACCTCCTCATTGAAATAGAACAATATAAGAGAACTACTTTGCAATAGCATCAAAAATTCTTGCGACAGACTATTTACCTGCGACCGTCTCTTTACAGAGAACGGGGACACTGTTCAGTCCATTCGCCGCGAAATTAATTTGATTTTTCATTGACGTCGTATCTGTCACCGGAACAGCACATCGTCCCCTTCCTGGAAAATTTTAAAAATAATCCCGCCTTGTTGAGGGAGTCCATGGGAGAACGGATACATCGAATCGTTTAACGGGAAACTGAGAGATGAATTGTTGAACGGCGAGGTGTTTGATACGTTGGCAGAGGCGCGAGTTGTTACGGAACGACGGAGGAAATATTACAACACGGAAAGGCCGCACAGTTCGTTAGGATATCTGCTTTCATATTGTTGTTCAATTCACTCATTTAATTAAGACAAGACGTTTTGTTTCAATGAAATCGCCGGCCTGCAGCCGACAAAAATACACGCCGCTGGGGAATCTTGCGGCATTCCATGGTTACCTCAGCAGGACAATCTTCTTAACTTCGACATACGCGCCCATCCGCGCCTGCACGAAATACATGCCGCTGGCAAGGTCCTCACCCCGAAGTGAGATCGAGTAGTTGCCCTGTTCGTGCTCCTCGTTCACAAGCGTCCGCACCAAACGACCGATCCGATCATACAGCACGATCGTCACGTTGGTTTTCTCGGCTACGTCATACGTAATACGAGTGGATGAGTTGAATGGATTGGGATAATTCGGTTTCAACGCGTGCGCCGTCGGCGGCACGATATTTTTGGTCTCAAAGCTCCGCGTTTCGGATCCAAGCACCCAGCCGTTGACATGCACGGCCTGCACACGCCAATAGTATTTTCTTTGCTTTGCAAGCGTGGTAACGCTGAGCGTCGTATCGGTGATGCCTTTGGAATCCAGCACCACATGTGCAAAACCCGGATCCTCAGAGATCTGCACAGTATATGAAGAGGCAGCCGCAGACCGCTTCCAATTCACTATCATCGACAGCGGCATATTCGTCGCTCCATCCGCCGGGTACGAAAGTGATGGAACGTCCATCGTCACCCATTCCGTCAGAAAATTCCACATATCGGACCAGGCAATCGATGAATCAGCACGCACAGCCTGTACTCGCCAGAGGTATCGCGTGCCGGGTGCCATGCCAGAGGCGGTCGCAGTCGTATCGGTGACCCTCACCTGGGTAAATGGCTTGGCAAAAAACGGATCAGTCCCGAATTGCACGATATACGAAACGGCGCCTGCAGCCTTTGTCCAGCTAAAATGAACTGTGCTACCCACGTTCACGACACGGTTCGCGGGAGCGATTTTTATTGGAGTCTCGGCAGGATTGGAAGCGAATGTGAACCGCCTGAGTTCAGAATAGTAATTCCGGTACCCCGGTGTTGTCGCCATGACGCCCCAATAATACGTTCCGACAAAATTTTGGCCGAGCAGGAATGTCGTATCATTCGTGTACCATTCCGCGCATTTGGATGAGATCGTTGAATCCCGATAGAAATACATGTAATACGATTGACCTCCCGAAGGCCGCCAATAAAACGAAAGCGCTTTGGGCATGTTCGCCGAATTATGTTCCGGCCAGACCAGCGAAGGGACAAACTGCGAATCCAGTTTTGTCGTGAAACTCCAGGCGTCCGACCACTTGCTCTGACCGCTTGCTGCAACGCCCTTGACTCGCCAATAATATTTCTGATTATCCACAAGCTTGGCAAACGAGCGCGTTGGTGCAGGCAGCGCGGCGTCATACACAATGATGTTTTGAAACGATGCATCGGTGGAAACCTGAAGCTGGTATTGCGTCGTCCCAGCAATGCTGTTCCAAGTGAAGAATGAGGTCAGCGGTACATCTTTCTGCCCATTGGCTGGAAAGGTTAACGATGGCGCACGCAAAGAATAGTTTGCAAGTGCCGTATCACCATAGACAACGCCCTTCATCACCATTCCCGCGAGGAACATCGAATCGTTGAATGTGATGGTTGTTCCCATACGACTAGTGCTGTACCATCGAATAATTCCGAATTCTTTTGTCGTCTGATAGATGTTAACTTCGGAAGCCCCCAAACCGCCGCTGCCATCCCGTCTTTCCTGTGCCGTGATCGATCTTCCGAAATACGTGGTTGGAAATGGAGTAAACGTCATTCCATAGGCCATAATTTGGTAGGCGGTATATACAGTGGTGTTTTCCGCATTATAAAGCGGATAATCCCCCGCGGCCGGAATCGTCGGCTTGGTCGATAGGTAGAGCATACCATCGTCCGCAAACAAATACTCGACAGATTCCGTAGTCGATCCGTCATAGAGCCTCGTCACCTTCACTGTGCGCACACCGGTAGACGACGTGTCGACGATTTCCTTGATGACACCATAGGCCCAGTCACCGAATTGCACATCCGGTGCACGGTAATATTGGTAATACCATTTTGTTCCAATCGCCAATGGGAAGGCAACCTCATTCCGTGAGCGGACAGAGAAGGTTGCCGTTTTCGACCACGGACCATCCACTCCGTTCACCTGGTCGGCGATCCGCCAATAATAATTTGTTGCATATTGGAGTGGACCGATCTTGTATGGGTTGGTCGATGTCGAGACATCAACAAACATCGGGCTCGTGAAAAGGGAATCTATGCAGACCTGAAGATGGTAGTATACAAATTGGAGCGATCCGCCCCAGGCAAGATACGGCTGGAGCCGCACATTTTTTTCACCTATTGCGGGAGAGGCTGCATGCAGGATGCCCGTGGCCGTACCGAAATGGAAAACCGCAGACCAATTGCCTGGACCATTCCCATTGACCGCCCGAACTCGCCACCAGTAATCGGTCCCCTTCTGCAGGCTGTTCACGGTAAATTGAGTGAGCGTAATACCGCTTTTTTCTGTTATTAATTTGGTGAAGGACGAATCGGCAGCAAGCTGAAATTGATAGGATGGTACTGGGCTATACGACCATGAGCAGGTAAGTGATAACGGTTGATCACCGGCGCCATTTGCCGGTGACTGAGGCACCGGTGTATAAGGAATGCCACTCCCTCCGCCATTCGTCGTATGGAATATCATACTTTGGTAATAGCCCCATGCATTCATTGAATCGATGCACATCATTGAGTAAAGCCCAGTCCCGGCATCTGTATATTGTCGAATCCACGTTGTGCCGCTATCAGAAGTATGGAGAAGGTAACCAGGTTCATACAGCCAACCAGTCGATGGAGTGGCGAACGCAGCTCCCTGGATCTGTTCTCCGGGAAGTTTCAAACTCCACGTCTGACCTCCGTCTGATGAGCGATATACGCCATTTCCACCCAAAATTATGATGTCACGAGTCAGATGCTTCACCAATCGGAGATACTGCGCCCCTGAAGATGGCATTGTTTGCCATGTATCGCCCCCATCGATTGTTTTCATGATGTCGCCCGTGGACCCGACCAGCGTGCCGGTTTTTGCATCTGCGAAATCGATGTATTGGATTTCGATGGGCAGTTTCTTCTCACTCCAAGACTCTCCGCCATCTTTCGTCGTGACAACCGAAGTTGCACTCCACCCCCATGACCAGCCGAATGTATCATCACAGAAATCCAGGTATCTTAAGTCTGCGTTTGAATTCGACTGTTTCCTCACCCAATGCGCACCTCCATCGACGCTCTTCAGGATCACGCCGCGTTCACCGACACAAAAGCCAGCCTTTTTGGTGAAATGCATATTGTTAAGCCTGATGATTGCGGATGGTACTGGTAGAGAATTCCATGTTAAGCCGCCATCTTTTGATATAAACATGGTATTCGTCGAATCAGTCGGGTTACTATTCAAAAGCCATCCCCTCAAAGAGTCGGCAAAGCAAATATTGGAAATTGTCTCGAAATGATTAACGTAGCGCCAATCGGATTGGCCCTGGGATACTGCTGGCAGGATGGTCAAGCAAAGGAGGAGTAAAAAAGATCTTTTCATATTCATAAGTTCCGTCATGTTCATGCAAGAAGCAATGCAATTCCGATATTTTCTTTCGAATAAATAGGCTGTCTTCATCAATAGTGGGAAGAAACGACATCTTCCTTGTCGACAACAATCATGAATTATTTTTGCAGGATCAGCCGCTTGGTTTCCGAGGACGTGCCCGCTTGCAGCCGGTAGAAATACACGCCGCTCGGCATGCCTGACGCGTTCCATTGCTTCGCATATGCGCCTGCGGATAATTCTTCCTCGATAAGCGTTGCCACTTCCCTTCCCATCACGTCAAATATTTTCAGCATGACGAACGATCGCGACGGCAGGCTGAACGAGACACCGAAGAGGCATGCCGTTGTTCCAACCACCTGCGTCGTCCAGTGCGATCCTCCATCGGTCGTGGTGAAGACCATGCCGCCGTCTCCTACGACAATTCCCGTCGATTGTCGTGAAAATGATACTCCGAACAGGTTCTTGTAGGGATCGATGCCGTTTGTTTGCTTCGACCAGCTCGCTCCTCCATCAATCGTTCGCAAAACAGTTCCTCCGAATCCGACTACAGTTCCGTTCAACGCATCGCTGAATGCGACGCCGAGGTACGAGCCTGTGGCTGATACGCCATTCGTCTGACTTGTCCAGGTTGCGCCTCCGTTTGTCGTATGCAGAATAACGCCCAAGCCTACCGCTATTCCGATATTTGCATTGACGAAGGATACTGCGCAGAGTGTTTGTGTTGTGCCGCTTTGCTCTCGAATCCAGGTTGTACCGCCATTGGCGGTATGAAGGATCGTTCCATTCGCCCCTACGATCGTTCCATTATTTTTGTCCGCAAACGTAACGGCCGACAGCCAATCTGTCGTCACGCTCTGGACACTCGCTCATGTCGCTCCGCCATCCGTCGTGCGAAGGATCGTGCCGCCTCCACCCACAGCAATCCCGGTCGTTGCATCAATGTAGCCAACTCCATAGCGATCCTTCTGGTCCGCTCCGGATTGGCTCGTCCACGATGCCCCGCCGTTCGTCGACCGAACGATCACTCCCGAGCCCACGGCGATTCTGGTTGTCCCGCCGACGTAGATATTCGCATGGCCCAGTAAAACTCATTGTATCGGCCGAATCTCCACGCACTGTAGTATCCTTCACCTAATGAAGCGTCAGGAGGATATCTGTCAATTTTTCTCATTGTCGTCTGTACGCCGAAAGGTCCTTGCCCATCACTGACAGACAGCGTTCCCCATCCATATGTGCCGGGAACATTTGTCGCTGTTGAATCTTTCATCACTTCGATGCTGGATGTAGATTCCGCCTCCTGTTGCAACTGCATTATTGTTTAACACAAGGCAATTGATTAGAGAAGCATCTGAACTGGTAGTGAAGTAAATTCCCCCTCCTAAATTTTGTGGTGTATTATTGCTGAATGTACAATTGCTCATAGAAGGAGAGCAGGTTTTGTCGTACATTCCGCCACCATCACCAGCGGTATTATTATTGAATATGCAATATTCAATCGTTTGATTATTTCCTGAACCATTATGCATACTCCATATTAGGATTGACAAAAAAAATGTTTTTGATGCTTGAAAAACCGAACAAATTATTATCGTAGTAAAAAGTATTTCAAAATGTTCTCAGCTTCCGGCAGGCCGCTTGATTTTATAGTTGACGATTGCGACATCGCCCTCCAGGCTGACCTATTAATCTACAATTCGGCGGCAACGGATTCAAGCCTCTTCCGTCCTTTCCCGATGCACGATATCCGGTGAAAAAGCCGGCAGACACACCGCGATATATTCGGCTCCGCCTGAATACGGCGTACTGTACCTGACCCATTCGCCTTTATCAATCGTGATCGCCTCACCGTCCTTCATTTCAATAGGTCCGGATTTGGTTTCGACAACAAGAGTCCCGCGTAACACGATCGTGTGTTCGGTAAATTCCGGCGTCTGTCCCGGTTCATTCCACCCTTCCGGGCTTCTCATCCTCGCGATGCTCACGTCGCCGTTCTTTGAATTGACCCTGCCGATGAATTCCTCGATGGATTTCGGCGGCGAACCTGCAGCGGAAATTTTGGTGGGGGCTTTATAAAGCTTCATCGAGTCTCCTTTTGTGAAATAGGATTGTGAACGGTCGTGACGAACAATAATGTCCATGCATTACCCGCCATTCGATGTGCCAATATACCTTTCGGCTCCAACGGAATCAAGCACCGTGGAGGCGACTCGTCTGGTCGCAACAAAGGAGCGCATCACAAGCCGGGTATAGAAAACAAAAGTCCCGCCTTGTTGAGGGGCGGGACTTTTTTTGCGGATCTTTACTATACCGATGTTCCGGTTGCCTTAGATCAAAGCGCTTCAGATGCAGCCGCTTTTTCTTCGGGTGTCGGAGGCACGGGAACCGCGTCTTTCAGCGTGATGCGAGGGAAAACCACCACTTCCGGGGATTGCGATTCAGGCAAAATTATGTTAATATTTTAGCATCTTTCTGCGTACTATCATTGCGGATAAAAAATTATAGGTTTGTAATGGAAAGGGGAAAATTTTCATGAAATTACAATATTGCTTGGTCGCGTTCATCATGGTTGCGATCAGGCTCCAGGCACAGGCGCCTCCCATGCAATGGGCCCAACCGATAGGTAATGGCACGGGCTGCGGCATTGCCATCGATGCAGCGGGCAATTCGTACGTCACGGGTGTATTCCACGACAGTACAACAATCGGCACAGTGACCCTGAAGAGTTCACGGATTTCCGATTTCTTCGTCGCAAAATTTAACGCTGCGGGAAAAACTCTTTGGGTCAAGCAGTCTTCCAGCAGCAGGGGAAATATGTATTCAAGCGGTATCGCTGTGGACGGGGCAGGCAACTGCTACATCGTCGGAACCTTTAACCGTACGGTGACGATTGAATTTGTCAGTCTTACGGCAGGCTTCATTCTCAACGATGTCTTTCTCGCGAAGTATGATACGTATGGCAATCTCCTGTGGGCGGTGCGTGCCGGAGGAGACGATGACGATCGCGGAACCGGCGTTACCGTTGATGCCTCGGGGAATTGTTATATCGCCGGAAGTTTTCGCAATTCGGCAACATTTGGAAACCATCCACCGCTCGTCGTCAATGGCGGGTCTGCAGCGTTCGTCGCAAAATATGACCAGACTGGCAACTGCAAGTGGGCAACGATTGCCGGCGCGGCGTGGGGAGATAGCGAAAGCCGCGGGGTGGCTGTCGACGGTTCGGGCAATGCGTATGTGTCCGGTCATTTTGGCGGAGACGTCCAATTTGGAAACAGCCACATCGTCAGTTTTAAAGACGTTGTTTGTCTCGCAAAAGTGGACAGCATGGGGAAGCCTGTCTGGGCGAGCCCTGTCAAGGGAACGCTCATTTCGGATTATGGAGTGAACAGAATTTCAACAGATGCAGCCGGGAATACCTACTTCATCGGCATGCTCGATTCGGTAAGCGCGAAAGAAGAGTATCAGCTCCCTAATCCGCTCGAAAATAATATGGTGATCGCGAAATTTGATGCGAACGGAACGTGCCTCTGGGCGCATGCCGCAGGCGGCACCGGCAAAATTATTGGTAAGGGGATGCAGGTAGATGCGCAAGGGAATTGCCTTATCACCGGGATCATCTTCGAGGGTGTGGCCGTGTTTGGAGACAAACATATAGGTGATGGGACAACAGGTACTCAGGCATTTTATTGTATGTATGATTCGAGTGGCAACTGCGTGTGGGCGGAAATTGTGGGATGCAGCAGCTTCGTGTATTCAAATGCTGTTGCTCTTGATACAAAAGGTCAAGTGTGGCTCACAGGCGATTACTTCATGAGTCAAGACTACAACAGGATCAATTATTTCGATGTGTATCCTGCCACCGCAGTGGGCGGGTTTCTGGCGAAGTTTTCCAACGAAGTGCTCGAAATCAAGGATGATCGTCCTTCACAATCAGGCAGAGCACACGACTATGCCCTCAAACAGAATTATCCCAACCCTTTCAATCCGTCGACGACAATCTCATTCAGTCTGCCATCGCGCTCGTTTGTGACGCTGATGATTTACGACGTGCTGGGTCGTGGGGTTGCGTCAATTGTTTCCGAAGAATTGCAGCCGGGAACGTATTCGCGTCAATGGAATGCCGCCGGGCTGCCGAGCGGCATCTATTTCTGCCGGTTGCGCGCCGGAGGATACACCGAAGTGAAACGCCTCCTGCTGGTCAGGTGATCATGGACGATACTGCATTGAGGTGGATGGCAACTTTGCGAAATATCCGAAAAAAAAGGTCCTGCCATTTGTGCGGCAGGACCTTTTTTATTTTTACTGAATCATCGTCTTCTCGCTTAGAGCGCTTCTGATGCTGCCGCTTTTTCTTCGGGTGTCGGAGGCACGGGCACCGCGTCCTTTAGCCTGATGGGCTGAAAACCAAGGAACCGAAATGTGGGTCGACAATCAAAGGACAACTGTAAACAGTATCATCATCAGATCATACGGATCGGGAAAGGTCGTATAATGTCTCCGGTGCAATATCCAGATTGCCCGGCCAGCAGACTGTATCATACTCAACATACACTTGCTTGAACAAGCTCACATCCTTTAATCGTGCGAATACTCCTTTTTCCAGAAATGGCCGTGCATCAAAGAGTCTCGTTTCACCTGTATTAAAGGTGATCAACAGATGAAAATCATCCTGAGGAATCACCCGAGTAACCGATTCCATCACAAGTCCTCCTATTTTAACGGATCGATTGAAAAGGGAGGCTGACCGTTTATCGCCAGATCCCAATCTGCCTGCAAAGATTCCCGGTGTATTTCGATCCATGCCTGAACCAAACGCAGCTTATTGAGGGGAATTTCACCTGCTAATACCTCTCCGTCGATGATAGAGACTGAGGCATCCGCTCCTTGATACTTCGCATGGATGTGCGGTGTTTTGTGCCGCTGATCATCATAAAAATAGAGATAAATGACTATTCCGTAAAACATAGAAATGGTCGGCATGATGTCGCGCACTTTCATCTCTTCGTCACCCAATTCACCAACACTCCAATTGATTATGCAACTCCGTTTCTGAATGGGAATCAGATAAAAATTGTCAGCCTGATGAAAAAAAATTATACGATAAAATTACAGAATTGGGCCTGCAATGTCAATTCTGAGATGATATTGAATTTCATGGATGAAAAGTGATTGATCGCATTCGGGGCACCGGACTCTTTCACACGCTCATCGTCTTTCATCCACCCCCTTGTCGGTGCTTCCCGGAATATTTGAAATAAAAATCCCGCCTTGTTGAGGGGCGGGACTTTTTTTTTGGATCTTTACTGTACCGTTGTTCCGGTTGCCTTACATTTAGAGCGCTTCTGATGCTGCCGCTTTCTCTTCGGGCGTCGGAGGCACGGGCACCGCATCTTTCAGCGTGATGGGCGGAAGCTTGTGCTTCGACACGTAGTCGTCCACAACCGTCTGCTCCTTGCCGCGCAAGTATTCAACGACCGACAGCACGATCTTCTTGCTCTCTCCGTCGAATTCAATCACGGTCATCGGAAGCACGTCGTCCACATGGAACGCATCGGCGATGTTCTTCACCGGTGTGAGCGAGAGCTGCGACAGCGGCACGAATCCGTCGACGCTCATCGGGAGTTCAACGATCACTCCTTTTTCAATGATGCGCACGACCTTGCCTTCGACTTCCGTTCCGACTTTGTACGCGTAGCTGAACGTGTTCCACGGATTATCCGTCAACTGCTTGTGGCCGAGCGAAATGCGGCGCTGGTCCACATCGACGCCGAGGATCACCACATCGATCGGGTCGCCTTTTTTCACGACTTCCCCGGGGTGGCGGATCTTCTTAGTCCATGACAGATCCGAAATGTGGATCAACCCGTCGATGCCCTGTTCGAGTTCAACGAACACGCCGAAGTTCGTCAGGTTGCGGACGATGCCGGTGTGGTGCGAGCCAACGGGATACTTCACGAGCAGCGACGACCATGGATCGGGTTCGAGCTGTTTGATGCCGAGTGAAATCTTCTTCGCATCCTTGTCCAACGACAGGATGACCGCATCGATCATCTGGCCCATTGACACGACCTGCGACGGATGCTTGATATGCTGAGTCCAGCTCATTTCCGAAATGTGAATGAGGCCTTCGATGCCCTTTTCAATTTCGATGAATGCGCCGTAATCGGTGAGCGAAACGACTTTGCCGTTGACTTTCGTGCCAACGGGATATTTCGTTTCGATGTTTTCCCACGGATGCGGCTGGAGCTGTTTGTAACCGAGTGAGATACGTTTCTTTTCCTGATCGAAGTCGAGCACCACCACGTTGATCGTCTGATCGAGCTTGACAATCTCGGAAGGATGGTTCACGCGGCCCCATGAGAGGTCCGTGATGTGCACAAGACCGTCCACGCCGCCCAAATCGACGAACACGCCGAAATCGGAGATCGCTTTGACGGATCCTTCGAGGATCTGGCCTTTTTCGAGGCTTGCGAGAATTGCCTTGCGCTGATCTGCCATCGATTCCTCGACGAGGATCTTATGGCTCACAACGACGTTTTCAGAGGGATGGTTGATCTTCACGACGCGGAAATCCATTTCCTTGCCGATGAGTGCGTCGAAATCACGCACCGGACGAACGTCGATCTGCGATCCGGGAAGGAACGCGTCGATGCCCGCGAGATCCACAACGATACCACCCTTGATGCGGCGGATGCATTTTCCTCTGATGATTTCGCCTGTTTCGAACGCCTTTGTGACGCGTTCCCACATGCGCATGAAATCGGCGCGTTTGCGCGAGAGAACGAGCTGTCCGTCTTTGTCTTCGATCGACTCGAGGTAGACTTCGACGTCGTCGCCGACCTTGAAGTTCTCGATATCAGGGAATTCGTTGCGCGACACGATGCCGTCAGATTTGAAACCGATGTCCAATGCGACGTCATTGTCGCCGATGTGGACGATTTTTCCTTTGACGATTTCGCCCTGCGTGATTTTGCCGAGCGTGCCTTCGTACATCGACGCTAAGAACTGGTATTCTTCGGCAGAATAGCGCTGATCGTCGGCGTTGTTTGCAAATAAATTTGCCATACATTTCCTTCGGTGTCTTTTGCCTCTGTGAAAAGAGGAAGACGATGAATTACTCTCGCACACATCCCGGACAGCCGTCTGATCCGTTCCGCACACGCCTGTAATTCTGTACCATATTAGTGAGTTGCTTTAGTTGGTTTGTGACGGC
>DATGXR010000610.1:0-13097 GCA_035298825.1 Bacteroidota bacterium | reverse complement strand
TGTCCTTATCGGAAAATTCGAACCAGGAGTCGACGCTGAACACATCGCTCAGTTCGGTTTTGGCGTTCAAGCGCGCGCGACGGATGCGGAATCCGCTGACGCCTTGTTCAAGATTCTTATTGGCGACCTCATTTTGCTGGTTGATGAACCAATTCTGCATGTATCCGCCGAATTTCACCTGAGCGTGAGAGACTGTTCCGCCGGCGAGAGAAAGAACAAACAGAATTGAAATAATTGTAACGCTCTTCTTCAGCATACTGCCTCCGGAATGATGGATATGTAAAATTATGGAATATAAAGAGGCAAGAGCATGCAATTTATCCGCACCGATCCTTCCGGGTAGAGCAGCTTATCCGCAATTGCAATCTTGACTTTGTGTTTACTAACAGCAATTTTAATGCCACTTCTGCATCTGCGAATGTTGAGGAAATTTACAGTATGAATTTACAGACAGAATAGATTACAGATAAAAAAGGAAACAACAGAATAGGCGTGTTTCGGCCGAATGGTTGGTATTGGACAGTGCGGAACGGACATAACAGTCCCTTGTGAAGGGACTGTTTGAAAAAAAGATTGTGTTTGAGGTCAGCGCTTACTTGCACTTATCGAGGAATTCATCCGGAATCGGGAACCCGAGATCTTTCGCCTTCATGAAATCCGCGCGTGCATGATTCGTCTGATTCATTTCGAGATGTGCGAGCGCCCGTGAAAAATAAATCACGGCATCGTCGCCAATAAGGTAGAGGGCTTTCGAGTAATCGATGATCGCTCCCTGAAACTGCCTGTGGAAGAACTTGTTGACAGCGCTTCGATTGTAATATTCCGCATCGTATTTCTGAACCTGCTCCATTACTTCCCCCCTGTGGTGAAATGAAGTACGCAGAAATTCAAGGCGGATGGTCCGCCTTGCGTCATATGTGTGAACGCCAAATTGCAGCCGCGCCGCCGGCAAAGAAAAGCCTCTGCAGAATGTGTCATCACTCTCCAGAGGCCTTCCGGCGAAAAACATGTATCGCACAGATCCCCCGATCTGATGGCGCTGCTGCCTGTCTCTCTTTCAACGGTATTTAATAAAAATCAAAAATGCAACACCTTTTTGAAAATACGCAAAAAAAAGCCTCGGATACCTATCGTATCCAAGGCTGATGTAATAATCTCCAATTTCATTTATATGGTGTCCGATATGGGGGGACAAATGCAACAATGTCCTCCATTTTCGGACACTATATGGATGATTGGGAATATGCATAATATTGCAGTTCCTCAAGAATAAAAATATATTTATACCCTATTCGGTTAAATTTCCCAGTGCAGATGAATGAGATTGCATATGCTGCCATTTCCTTGATTATTTTATTAATTCAATATCAATATATGCGATATTTTTATAGTTTTATTCCTCGCAAATATTTATTTATCCCGAGAAATATTCTTCTCCGATATTTAGCAACTCGAAAAATATTGATTCGTCATTGTTAAATCTCGAATTTAGAATCTTTAAATAATCTTGACAGGTTTTCCCAAGTCGAAGGGTATTAATTTCATCATAGTACGAAAAATTATGTTCATTAATAGATGCAATTGATTTGTTGCAGAACTCAATTAGCTCCCTTTCCTTTGCCTCACACTTTTCTATCCATTCGGCAGGCGGCGTTAATAGCCCGGAGAGGATGAACATAGCAACGCTATCCACTCGATGTGGTCTAGGGTCAAAAGACCATAATATATTGCTTAATTTTGTTCTAGTGCTTAAGCATAAAGACACAAATGATGAGACTAGAACTCCAGGGTAATCTATAATTGGAATTATGTTACCGTGGTAAAAACATTTCATTAAAATTGCATGCGTGTATAAATCTTCATCATCTGATATTAAATTAATAATCGATGGATATTCATCCCTTGGAAGTAGATACAATAGTCGATTTAAGAGGTATTTCTTTTTTTGCGCATGCCATTTTTTAGGGGTAGTTTTATGAGGCGGAATATTTTGTAATAATTCTTCAAACTGGGACCTTAAACTAGTGCGGAGTAGTAAACCAGCTTCCAATAATGTTTGTTCAGTGTTATTAAATATTTTTGAAATTGGAATATCTCTCCCGCGGCCTAGAAAATAAATATATTGCTGCCAGCGTTTGTATTTAGAATCAGCTCGCATTTTGTCGATTGGCAGTGCAAAACCATTTTCAATAAATGCATTTTTTAAGGCGTCATATTTATCGGGATGCAAAGCCAAAAAACTTACTATTCTAGTTTTGAGTTCTTCAAAACTGTTTTTTGCGGGTTTAAATTTCATTGTGGGAACATTTTCTACCCACTCGTTACGCGTAAGGATATCAAATTTACTCTCGTTAAGAGCTAAACCCTCATCTTCAAGTAGTGCACTGATTAATTTGTGAGAAGCTTCTACTTCAGAAGCGTCGACAACTACCACAATATCATCCACATACCGATGATAATATTCACCGTATTTTAATATCATTATCTCATCAATTGGTTCCATCGCGATATTCCCGAATACATGGCTTAACGAAGGACCAATCGGAATTCCCTCTTGAGCAACTTCTAACATACCTATGCAAATATTTATAATGGCCGATTTTACATTGTCTTCCCAATCTGTATTTTTAACTTTATTAATAAACTTATTTCTTACTGATTGCTTATTGATACTTGGATAAAATTTTTTAACATCAATAATAAGAGCGGTTTTATTTTTATTCAAATTTAATAATCTTGAAATATTTATATTTCGGGCATTATATCTAATTGCGTAATATTCATAATCTCGACTTGCGTTTTTTTTACTAGGCCATTTATAACTTGAAATATGTTCAGATGTCTGAAAAGAAAGATTTGATGAGAGCTTATTCAGCACCCATGATTCTGCGAGTGCAGTAATTGGACTCGGAGCGTAAAAAGTGCGATATTCAAGGTCGCCTACTGAATCAATACCCTTTATTTGCATGTAATCTATATACCGTGGATTTCTTGTATTCCCGAACTTCCATAAGATAAAATTATCCAGCCATCTCGATTTCTTTCCCATTGCTGATTCTACTAGCAATCTAATACCAATATATGTTGGTTGATGTAATGTTTTCCAATGGTTTAATGTTCTAATAGCGCAAAGTAGGTCCGTAGTATTATCTGCCATTTTTCTACTTTCGATGATATCGTTGCACTAACAAGGTAGACGGATGTACTGCATGATGAACTGGATGTTTCATCTCATATTCGGCTATTAAAAAAGGAGTTCCAGATTTGATATCCGGGGTAAACCAATAAATTCGGCTAAACCAACCGATAATTTTCTTAAAAAAAGTCAGTGCAGAAAGAGATTTAGGCTCAATCCATACAAGTGTACTTTTACGGTCATGGAGACGCGCAAGAATATTTTCTACTGCAACCGAGACTGATTGAATCAATCCCGCTTTTGAACCATCTCCACTAAAATTACAGATTACGACGAAATATTCATCTGCTCCGGAAGAATTCATAAACCACGAGTCAATCATCCTCGTGGTTTCAACTGTTTGTCGTACATCCCAAATACAACAATTCCATTTAAGTGTTATACCAACATTATTAAGGGATGGCTGTATTTCTCCCATTAACTTATCGAATATATCTAGCGCCTCTTTTGAATAATCGCCACCCGTTACAATAATTTCAAGCGGCAATTTTGCTACTACATTATTTTCTCTTAGTTTGGCTATAGTTGAAAGAAGGGAACATGTTGCGGCACCGCATCCACAAGGTATATCTAGAAGTGCAATTTTACCGTCAAGAAAGGATAGTTGAATCTCTTCGGAAACATTTTCAAATTCGTATTTGGGGTCTAGAATGAGAAATTCTGGTCTTCCAGCACTTACGCCAAAGCGATGAGCGAAATGATTATGAGTTTCATCTACACTACCGCCACCATAAATTTTTCCTTCTTCCGGCCCGTTTTGCGCACTGGTTAATAGCCCCAGCCTTGTCAAATTGCTTTGGTATGCCTGGATTAAATCCGATGGTAAACTTAAAATATTATTTTCCCACAATTCAGTCGGGATGCTGTCCGATGGTAAGAGGCTCATTGCAGTTTTATTAAAAACCCAATTCAATTATTGACTATTCCCACATCCCAACATATGCTTGAATTATTTTGGCTGCCGAATCAATCATCCTTCTTTGTAAATAGACCTTTGAATGTATAGCTAATCGTTAAAATAATCAAGCCATATAGTGGAGAATCAAAAATTCTCCAATTAATGCATGTTACGCTCGTTTTGAAAATTGATTATCGTGCGCGCTATTCCCGCTCTACAATCTCCCTACACTCAATAAATCTTTATAACTCAGCATTGAAGAATGATAGGTTACAGGCTTCAAGATTTCAAATTTTGCTTATAGGGTGTTTGATGTAGCGAGGGTATATGAAACCATGCCCTAAATCCATCAAAGGCTTTATAGGCGATTTTTAACATGAAAATCTTTCATCGTTTCTCAACTCAAGAAAACTATGTTATTCGTTCACTTGACAATGCCTTGGGGGTGTACTATATTCAATAGGCTATTGGCAACAGACTGTAAACAGAATCGTAAACAAAATTGTTTACTGCCATTTGGACTTCATATCTCTTGGGCGCGCTTTAAAATGAAAAACCCCTCAAGATTTTACTCTAAAGGGGCTTTCTTGTGAGCGCGGATGGTCTCGAACCATCGACCCTCTGCTTAAAAGGCAGATGCTCTACCGCTGAGCTACGCGCTCTCCAAAGGTGAGTATAAATATACGTAATTTTCCCATGCGATGCAAGGGGTGCTGGGCGCGTGACGCAAAAATTGTTGCTCTATTGCTCCATGCCGAGAGCAAAGATGCTTTCAAGATCGTGCTTCGAATAGACGCGGAAGGCGATGAGCGTCTCCGATTTTTCAATTCCGTCGATCGCACGGATCTTTTCTGTCACAAGCTTCGCAAGCTGCTCGTTGTCCGCCACGCGGATAATCGCGACAAGATCGTACTTCCCCGCCACCGAATGCACTTCAGAAATTCCCGTCAGGTCTGCGAGCTGCTCGGCCACAGGCGTAATCCTGTCGCGAGCGACTGTCAAAAGGACGATTGCTGATACCATCATGCGCCTCCGTGTTGTTGATGTTGATGTATCAATCGTTGTTTTTTCCACACGTCACACTGCGGCCGAGGTCTCCGACTCTGCGCTGTGCAGCACGCTGTGTATCACACTGAGCAGCGTGGCGACTGAATACGGCTTCGTGAGAAACGCATCTGCCGCCGTGACAGCGGGTTCAACGAGATCGATCGTAACCGGCAGTCCGCTTGCCGCGATGATCTTCAGGCCCGGCTTGATGGAACGCATCGCGCGCATCATCGTATACCCGTCCATCATCGGCATCATGATATCGGTCAGCACAAGCTCGATGCGGTCCTTATGGATGTCGTATGCAGCGAGGCCTTCTTTGCCGTTCGAGGCTGTAATCACCTGATAGCCATTCATCTCAAGGATCTCGCGCGTCACGCTGACGATCGACTGCTCATCGTCAATGAGCAGAATGCATTCGCCCGATCCCGATCGCAGCTCGCGCGCCGTATCGACCGTCGGCGTCTCTGTTCCGTCCACAACGGCCGGCAGATAAACTTTGACAGTCGTTCCGACATGCACTTCGCTCGTGACGGTGATGAAACCGCCATATCCTTTCACGATGGAGTGCACGGTTGATAGTCCGAGTCCCGTGCCACGCCCCTGCTCCTTCGTCGTGAAGAACGGATCGAACACCTTTTCGATGATGGCGGCCGGAATTCCTTCGCCCGTATCAGTCACGGTAAACACGATATGCGGACCTGAACGGCCCTTATGCGTCCGCGCAAATTCATCGAGCACGCACAGATTCTCGACCATGATACCGAGCACACCGCCCTTATCCATCGCATCGCGCGCATTCACGCACAGATTCATCACCACCTGGTGGATGCGCGTGATGTTCGCGCTCAGCATCCACAATTCGCCCGGTACATGCGTCCGAATCTGAATCGATCGCGGGAATGTCTCCTTGATCAGATATTCTATCTCGCGCACAAGCAGCTTGGGATTGAACACCGTCGTTTCACCTTCCACGCCTTTGGCAAACGTGAGCACCTGCTGCAGAATTTCCTTGCCGCGCGTCGCCGACTCTTCGATCGCCGTGAGCGCCCGCATCTTCCTGTCTCCTTCGGGCTTTGCCCTGAGCATCTGCACCGCCATGAGAATAGGAGCCAGAACATTGTTCAGATCGTGCGCGATGCCGCCGGCAAGCGTACCGAGACTGTCAAGACGCTGCGCGCGGAGGAACTGCGCCTGCAGCATCTTCGTGTCGCTGATGTCGCGCGCACCGGCAATGATCACTGTCGAGCCGTTGAAATATCCGCGCGTGAGCGTGACTTCCTTCGGGAAAATGCTGCCATTCTTCCGCAGTCCCCACCATTCGAATACCTGAACGATGCCCGATGCGGCCTTCGAATACATGGGACCGAGATTGATCGAGTCGTTCATGCCGGGCGCGGAAATAAATTCGGCCGTGCGGCCGATAAGCTCCTCGCGCGTGTATCCGTACATTCGCACGGCACTGTCGTTCACCTCTAAAAAGAATCCGTCTTCATCGAGGACATAAATTGATTCCGCCACCGAATTGAATACGTTCCTGTATGAGTCGTCCGGAACGCGCCTCGGCCGGCTATCCTGATCACTTGCCATTGATTTCCTCCGCGGGCATTATTTCGTAAGATCCAGTCCGAGCGTCTTGCCCTTGACGATCGCCGGCACTCCAGTCTTCATCCAGACAGGCATTGGCGCGTCCTTCAGATAATGATCGAAGAACTGCATCATGCGCACAGACAGGTCCTTCCTGTTTTTGCGCTCCATCAGATTGTGTGCCTCGTTGTTGTACACAAGCATCCACGCCGGTTTCCCCAGACGCCTGAGCGCCGTAAAAAATTCGATTCCCTGATACCACGGCACGGCGCCGTCTGCATCGTTGTTCATGAGCAGCACGGGTGTCGTGCAGTACGGCGCGCTGAACAGCGGTGAGTTCTCGATATAGAGCATCGGTTTTTCCCAGAGCGTGCCTCCGATGCGGCTCTGCGTATGCTCGTACTGGAACATGCGGCTCATGCCGGATTCCCATCGGATGCCGCCGTAAGCGCTCGTCATGTTCGTGACGGCCGCGCCCGCGCCGGCGGCGCGAAACATATGCGTGTGCGTGATGAGGTACGCCGCCTGATATCCGCCCCAGCTCTGACCCTGTATGCCGATGCGCGCGCTGTCGACGAATCCCATCGAGATCAGCTTGAGCGTTCCCGGCACGATGGCATCCATCGCGCTTCGACCGGGATATCCGATCTCATACCGAATATCGGGAATGAATACGAGATACCCGTTGCTTGCATACACCGACGCGCTGATCGTCGATGCGCTCGGAGCGGGCGTCCAATATCTGTGAAGCAGATCCGAGTTCCTTTCGTAGAAGTAGACGATCATCGGATATTTTTTCTTCGGATCGAAATTCTCGGGTTTATAGAGCAATCCGTCGAGCGGCTTTCCGTCTGCCGCGACCCAATTCACAAGTTCGACTGTTCCCCACAGATAATTCTTCTGCTGGGGATTCGAATCGCTGATCTTCGCAATTGTCCCGAACGACAGCGTTGAAGCGTACAAATCTGGATAGTCGACGAACGTGTTTTTCACGAAGAAGAGATCGTTCGATTTCTTCGCCTTGACCGGATTCGACAATTCGGCATCAGCATGATACACGCGCTTCGGAGCTGTCGCCGCTGCCAGCGTCGTCGTACAGTATCCGCCGGCCTTTGTGACGTAGTCGAACGATTTTAAAAGCATGAGCTGGTCCGGCTTCACGAATCGCTCTTCGCTGTCGAGCCGCAGATATCTGTACATCGTCTGTGCCGGCCGGCCTGCTCCGGCCGTGACAGAACGCGGCGGCGCACTTCCATCAGGATCGAGACTCCAGATATCATACTTGTCGTAGACCATGAAGGCGTCGTCATCTTCAGTCCAACCTGCGCTTCCGTACGTGTTCGGATCATCCGGCACGTCGTTCTCTTCATTGTACAGCGGGACGCGCACCTGTGCAGAAATGTTCTTGATCTCTTCGTTCGAGACGCGAAGCGTGAACCAGTTCAATTTCTTCTCGTCGAACCACACGACATATTTCGCCTTCGGGGAAAGCGACGGACTCGCCTTCACATCCTCAAGCACTTTCTTCCGCGCGCCATTCTTCATCTCGATCAGATACGCATCGGTGAATCCTTCGCCTTCCCATGAAAGCAACTGCCTGTAGGGAAGCGCTGACACGCCCAATGCGATATCAGCATTACCCTCATCTCCCGGCGTGACGGAAGGAACGTCTTCATCGCCAAGCTGTACGAATTTCCGTTTATTCACATGAATCACTGCAAGATAGGAACGCTTCTTTTCCTCGTCGAGCGACTTGAGCTGCTGCGGCTGCAGAAGCGGATCCTGCCAATTCCAGATATCGAGCTTCGCTGTTTCGGATTCATAGAGTGTCGTGTCTTCGGGCATTGGCACGGGCGCCGTGCCGAAAAACAGCCGCTCGCCGTTCTTCGAAAAATACACGCGTCCATTTTCGCTCACGAGCCAATGCGCGGGCAGTCCGCTCGCGTTCGTATCGGCGATCACTGAAGCCTGGTGGTCCTTCACAGTCCAATAATACAGCGAATAATATCGCTGCTTCGCTTTCGACGTGTCGCGGTCCGCAACGAACGCAGCCTGCGTTCCCGCATCATCGAACGCGAGCTGTTTATATTTTCCTTTCCCGGAACTCAGCGTGTCGAGCGTTCGCGCCTTCACATGGTAGACGAACACGCCTGCAACCGATGTCGAATCGTTGCCTGTCGAAGAGAAGATCAGCTTCGAGCCGTCCTTCGAAAAGAAATAATCAGACACGAATTTGAACGTCGTGTCCGCTCCTGTCGACAGTTCCCGTACCACAAGCGTCGTTCCATTTTCTTCCTTCTTCTCCTTCTCATCGTCGGCCGCATCGGACGGAGCGTCTCCCTTCGCTCCCGGTTTCTTCGTCAGCGTATCGGACGCCACCACTTCCTTTTTCTTCTTCAGAGAATCAGGCAGCGGAAGTTCCTTCTCGAGCATATACGCGATCCATCCCGAACCCTCTTCCGGAAACTTGAATGATTTCACGCGGGGAAATTTGACGACAGATCCGTCGCTCACGCGATAGATGCCGAGCGAATCCTT
Source organism: Bacteroidota bacterium (assembly GCA_035298825.1). GTDB lineage: Bacteria > Bacteroidota > Ignavibacteria > UBA10030 > UBA8401 > CAISDA01. Next base: position 3,831 of record DATGXR010000610.1, on the reverse strand, counting down.
GGGCTGATCGTCGGCCTTCTTCTTGTCGATGCGCGCACGGCGAATGTCGGCATAGAACGGTTTGATTGAGAATGCGGCGTATTCCGAATTCGCCGCAAACTTCGCTCCGGTTCCGCGCGCAATCGTGTCACGGCGTGTCCCGCCGGGATTCAGAATAATAAGCTGCGCATCGCCTTCCTGCGGTTCGAGCGTATAGGCGATCCATTTTCCGTTCTGCGAAATGGTTTCGCCGCTGATCTTCCTCCACTGGTCATAGACGTCGTGCGTAATCGGTTTTTTCGACAACTGCTGCGCGAGCATCGTCGCTGTGCAGGCAACAAGGCATACAAGGAACAGATGTTTCATCACTTACTCTTAAAAAAAATGAATAAAAACGTGCACATGGCTCCAACTTCCTCACAGCGTACCGGGGAGTCGTCGGTACAACACGTTCATTGCGTGCCGGTCTTCAGGTTCTCATAAACCGGCGGTCCAGCTCTGACAGCGAGATCTTCACGATCACCGGTCGCCCATGCGGACAGACATACGGCATCGATGTGGCAAACAACTGATCGATGAGCGAGCGCATCTCGGATTCGTTGAGCCTGTCGCCGGCCTTGATGGCAGCCTTGCAGGCGAACGACTTCGCGAGATTGTCGCGCGCATCGAGTGTAATGCGATTCTGATTATTTTTAAATTCGTCGACGATGTCCTGCAAAATCGACGCTTCGCTTCCCGCCTTCACATCGGGCGGGACGCCTTCGAGCACGATCGTGTTTTTCCCGAACACCTTCAACTGGAATCCGAGCAGCTCGAGATCGGGAATGAGCTCCTTCGCGAGCGTATAGTCTCCGGGCGTGAACGACATCGTGTGCGGAAAGAGCAGCTGCTGCGACAGCGGCACGGCATTCTGAAACCGGGTCTGCGCGCGTTCGTACAGAATCCGTTCGTGCGCAACGTGCTGATCCACGATCATCAATCCGCTGCGTATCTGCGTCAGGATGTATTTGTTATGCAGCTGCCAGATCGCAACACTGCCGGTCTGGTCAGCATCCTTCTGGTCGCGCGGCAGATGCGCGAACTCGCCTGATGGCTGCGCCGATGCGCCCGTTGATGCAAACAGCTGATCGATCCCCGGTGCAAACGGATTCATGCCGCCCTGGCGCCGGTCTGTCTCCGCGTCGAATGGAATCCGGTCCGCCTCGGGATCAGTTCTTCGGGCGCCGCCGATGAATGAACCGGGACTGATCGGAGGAAAATTCTGAAAGCGCGGAAAGGCCGAATGCTGAAGCAGTCCGATATCGCGCGAAGTCTGATCGGCCGTTCCACCCTGCTGAAATTCGAGCGACGGAATTACCTCCTGCTCACCGAGGGCACGGCGCACCACCGCCATCACGATGCGGTAGATACTCTGTTCATCGGAGAATTTCACTTCCATCTTCGACGGATGCACGTTGACATCCACCTTGTACGGATCGAGCGCGAGCGAAAGCAGATAGAATGGGAAATTTCCTTTCTCCATCAGATGCTCGTAGCCGGAATAGATCGCATGATTGAGCGCGCGACTGATGATGAATCGTCCGTTCATGAAGAGAAACTGTTCGGCCCTCGATTTGCGCGCGAAGTTCGGCTTGCCGATATACCCCGATACCTCGATCAGTTCCGTATGCTCGTTCACCGGGATCAGCGTCTCGAAATGGCGTTCGCCGAAGAGGTTCTTCAACCGCTCGTCCATCGTTCCCGGCGGCAACTCGAGGATCGAATCGCCATCGCTCACAAATTCAATCGCGATGTCGGGATAGGAGAGCGCAATGCGCTGTATGACGTCGTAAATGTGTTTGAATTCGGTGCTGTTCGATTTTAAAAAATGGCGGCGTGCCGGCGTGTTGTAAAACAGATTCCTCACCGATATGACGGTGCCGGGATTCATTCCCGTCTTCGTCTGTTCCTGAATGACGCCGTCTGCGATGCGCACGAGCGTGCCTGCCTCGTCGTCCCTGCGCCGCGTTTTCAGTTCGACCTGCGCCACAGACGCGATGCTTGCAAGCGCCTCGCCGCGGAATCCGAGCGTGCGTATGCATTCAAGATCGTCGTACGTGACGATCTTGCTCGTCGCATGACGGAGGAACGCAAGCGATGCATCTTCCTCGTTCATCCCCACGCCGTTGTCGCTGATCTGGATGAGCGTTTTCCCGCCGTCCTTGATCGTGACGCTCAGCGTCGTCGCCTTCGCATCGATCGAATTCTCTAGCAATTCCTTGACGACCGATTCAGGGCGCTGAACAACCTCGCCCGCGGCAATCTTGTTGGCCAACGATGTCGGCAGTATGTTGATTGTTGCTGACAAATGTTCTTTCTGTTTTATGAAACGCGCGTATTTCTTTTGAACACGGCGACACTATTGCTTCTTCACCACACCCAGACCCGGCGCATTGCCGAGTTCAAGAACTCCCTTGATATTGCGGACGCCTTCGAACGGATCGTTGTGTATGAGCACGTTTCCGTCAAGGTCCGCATAGTCGACAAGCGGCGAGAGATGCGCCGCGGCCGCGATGCCGACGGACGATTCAATCATGCAACCGAGCATCACGTTCATCTGCAGCGCCCGGGCAGTGCTGATCATGCGCAGTGCCTCTCTGATGCCCGTGCATTTCGAAAGTTTGATGTTGATCCCGTCGTAGGCCTGCGCAAGCACCGGCAGATCGGTCAACCGAATCACGCTTTCGTCTGCGATGATCGGCATCGAGACGCGCTCGCGGAGCCACCTGATGTCGTCGATCTGCGAAGCCGGCATCGGCTGCTCGATGAATTCAACGTTATTGTCCTGAAGGAACAATATCCGCTCGAGCGCCATCTGTCTGTCCTTCCATCCTTCGTTCGCGTCAACGCGGATGACCTTGTCTGTCACAGAGCGGATCGTGCGGATCATCTCCTCGTCGTTGTCCGTTCCCACCTTGATCTTCAGGATCGGAAAATCCGCGGCCTCCATCACCTTCCGGCGTACGATCTCAGGCGTATCGATGCCGATCGTGAACGAACAGAGCGGAGTCCTTGCCGGATTCAATCCCCAAAGCGTGTACAACGGCGTCCCGAGCTTCTTGCCCACCCAGTCGTGCAGTGCGATATCGATCCCGCATTTCGCGGCTGTCTGATGCTCCGCGATGCTGTCTACATAGCGCATGATGTCGTCAATGAGAAACGGCGACTCGAATCTGCTCAGATCGAGTTTCGAGAAGAACGCTTCAACGGTTTCCTGCGTTTCGCCGTACCGCGCATTCGGCGACGCTTCGCCGTACCCGATGATGCCGTCATGGTCAAGTTCGATCAGGACGGTCGGAATGGTTGTGCGCGCGCTGCGCGAGATCCTGAAGACATGTTTCAATTCAAGATCGTATCTGTACGAGTGCAGCTTCATGAGCGGACAGTTATTTTTCGAACAGCGCCTGAATGAATTTTTGCGCGTCGAACGGCTGCAGGTCGTCGATCTGCTCGCCCACGCCGATGAACCGCACAGGCAGTTTCATCGACTGGCTGATCGAGAGCACGATGCCGCCTTTGGCAGTGCCGTCGAGCTTCGTGATGACAAGTCCCGTGAGTCCCACAGCCTGATGAAATAATTTCGCCTGCTGGATGGCGTTCTGTCCCGTCGTCGCGTCGAGCACGAGCAGGACCTCGTGCGGCGCATCGGCGATGCATTTTTGCATCACACGCTTGATCTTCTTCAGCTCTTCCATCAGATTCGTCTTCGTGTGCAGACGTCCGGCCGTATCGATGATGACGACATCGACGTTTTTCGCCTGGGCCGATTTCACCGTGTCGAACGCAACAGCCGCCGGATCGGATCCCTGCACC
>DATGXR010000609.1:0-2790 GCA_035298825.1 Bacteroidota bacterium | reverse complement strand
AGCAAGTGTACAAAATACTGAAACGATACGCATATACGTTCCTCCTTTGGTGGAAAGACGATTGTGTGATAGCTTGTGAACAACCAAACACTGCGAAACAACCTTGACGGTAGTTGCCTCCTTTCTTTGAGTTATAGTATTATCGGAGAAATAGTGTTGTATTTCTGTTTAACAAGACAGCCCGATTGATTCGTGTGAGATATCCTTATTGACCCGTCCACACTGTTACACCCGCCGGGGCCAGGTGTTTTCCGCCAATGAGGATCGTGGCGCCAGCCGGCAGATCGATCGTATACTCTGTTGATGAAAAGTTCACTGCAACAAAAAAACCGCTTCTCCAATTGACAAAGACGCCTTCGGGATAGTTCTCTGTTGGTACATTTGCATGTGTAAAGATCTCGCGCATCATGTCTTTTTCAAGTTTTCCCGAATCCGTATCCACACCGATGTACGTCACGGTGCCTTTCCCGAGCGATCGCTGCACGACGGCAGCGGTCCCTGCGTAAAACTGATTGGTGTACGATGCCAGCACATTCGTGCCCGACTCGGGCTTCAACAGATCTCCCCAATTATTCCACGTGTATTGTTCCGATTTGTATGAGAGTTCCCCTTGCACATGTGCCGGCAGCATATCGGTTGCCGTAATATGGGCTCCGATCAATCCGGAAATCGGCGCGGCGCATTCGGCTTCCCAGAAATGTCCCCTGCGGTCTTTTGTCGCAGTGCGGCATGTGAGCACAAGATGACCGCCATTGGCGGCATAGTCACGCCAATGCTTCACTGCGATGGAATCGACAAGTTCATACGCCGGAATGACAACAACCGTATACGGCGACAGATCGGCGTTCTCACCAATGATATCGACCGGAGCGCCGAATGATTTGAGAATTTCCTGATACTTGCCGGGATATCCCCATGCGTCCCACTGCGATGTCTGTTTCTGTCTGTTGAGCGACCAAAAGTTTTCAAGATTCCAGAGCACGGCGCTTCTTCGCATCGATATCCGCTTTGGCATCGTGGCATCGGATGTGTACTGCTTGCGCAGATTTTTCAATTCACCGATGAACTGTGCGTATTCTTCGCCGCCCGGCGAGAGCGAGACGCCGTCCGTCTTGACAATGCCCGAATGATATTGCTCTGCGCCGTAGAGAATCTGCCTGAAGCGGTACGAACTCGCCAGCGAGCTCCCCGCCCCGAAATTATACCATAGCCACATGCGCACCGTTCCCGGAAGCAACAACGGATTGGGATCTCCCCAATTCACCGCTCCCGGTTGAAGCTCCATGACCCCCGTGACACCGGTGATTGTGCGATAATAATCGTTCGCAAACGTCATCGGCCGATTGTCGCCGAGACGAAATCCGAGGCTGCCGATATTCGGCTGCCCGCCGTTCGGATACGCCGTAAATGTGGCGAAATCAAGCAGTGTGGTCCGACGCGGATCGGCTCCCTGGCACACAGCCGTATAATTTGTGGTGATATACTGCGATGAAGAAATATGCTTCCTCAGTGTCGCAGCCTGGAAATCAAGGAACTCCGCCTGTGCATCGGCCGAGTAACGCTTGAAATCGAGCAACGCATGCGGATTGTTGCCCCACCATCCGACGATCGTCGTATTGGGGATGATGATCTCGTCAAAACGAGCATAGCGCTGGCTCCAGAATGCCGTTCCCCAATCTGTGTTCATTGCGTCGATTGTCACATATTTTTTCCTGAGCCACTGCCGGAATGCCTCCTGTGACGCGGGACTGTAGTCGGGTTTGGCATCGGGCTCATTGTCAAGCTGCCATCCGACGACAGCGGGATTGTTCCCGTAGCGCTTCGCCATTTCGGTCACGATCTTCCCGACAAACGTTCTGTAGAGAGGATTGACGATCGATCCGAGTCCGCGCGTCCCGTGCTCGGAACGAATGTAATGCCCCTCCATCACGAATGTCTCCGGATACCGATCGCGCATCCATGCCGGAGTGGTCGCCGATGGAGTGCACAGAAGCACCTTCAGATGATTCTTCGCGCACAAACCGACGACAGTGTCGAGCCATGTGAAATCGTACTTCCCTTCTTCAGGCTCCATCTGCGTCCAGGCAAATTCAGCAAGATGGACAAACTCAAATCCCGTTGAAGCAATTTTCCTGATATCACGTTCCCATTGCCCCGGATCCCAGTGCTCGGGATAGTAATAGATCCCGACTGTCATCAGATCTTTCTGCGGAAAGAATTTCCCGGCATTCTGTGAATGCACAGGGAATGCCATCGCACAGAGCAAGAGCCAGAGACAAATAATTTTAAGCGTATGTATGCGCATTCGTGTACAGTGCGATCGGAGATGTTTCATGCAAGCCGATCGTTCAACGCGCGCGCGTTGATGGCCGGCTTGCATGAGAATTGTTATTTCATCGTGATGTGCTGCTCGCTGCCATCATAACGCACGAGCACATCGGCCTTTCTGCCGAAATCCAATCCGGCCTGCTTCTGCTTCGCGGTCCACACGATTTCAAACGAGCGCGACTGAAGCATGCCCGGAAATTCTCCTTCACGTTTGCCGATCGTCAATGTTTTTGATTTTTCGTCATACGTCATCGGAATTGTGGAGAACTTTCCCTTCTCGTAATTATAATTCGTGTCTTCGTCTTCATACAGAGAGAATGTGCCATTGCCGCCCGTATATACATACAATCGAACAGGCGCCGATGATTTCTCCGAGGCATACTGAATTTCAGGACCGCAGGGAATGATCGATCCCGCCTTGATGAAGATCGGCATATCCGCCAACGGTGCATCGGCTGTGAT
>DATGXR010000608.1:0-3647 GCA_035298825.1 Bacteroidota bacterium | reverse complement strand
GTGTTCCGCCGTAAGGCTTTACGCCGACATCGATAGCGGCCAACCACATACATTATTTCCAGTGTCTCGTTTACATCACCCGTAACGGAGGTATTTTCGTGAAAAAAAACCGTGGTAAGATTGTTCTCATCTTGTTGTCTTTCCTGCTAGCAGGATATTTTCTGTATCCAACGTACAAGTCATATTCGATCGACCAGAAGATCGCGAAGCTGAACAGCAACGACAGCCTTTCGTACGTGTTGGAAAACGAAAAAACTATCAAAGATGTGCGCGCCAATCGCATCAAGCTCGGCCTCGATCTCCAGGGCGGCATGCGTGTGGTGCTCGAGGTCAATGTGCTGAAGATGCTCGAGGAACTCGCGAAAAACAAGGATGATGCATTTAATGCGATCGTTACGCAGGTGCGTCAGGAATCGCAGACGAGCGATGAAAATATTGTCAACATCTTCAAGCGGAAATTCGACGAACGCGACATCCGCCTGAGCCGGTATTACGGAAGCCTTCGCGAATCGAACGATGAAATCGTGAAAAAACTTCGTGACGAATCCGATAAGGCCATCGACCGCGCCATGGAAATCGTCCGCAACCGCGTCGATCAGTATGGCGTGTCCGAACCCTCGATGCAGAAACAGGGCGGCCGCCGCATCATCGTCGAGCTTCCCGGCGTGTCGAGAGAATCCGAAGTGCGCCAGCTGCTTCAGGGCACAGCATTGCTCGAGTTCAAACTCATGAAAGATCCCGACATCATCTACAAAACGATGCAGGCGATCGACACATATCTGGCGAATGCCGGAGTCGTGACATCGGATTCGACGCAGCCGGCCGCCGGTGATACAACGACAGCAAAGAAATCCGCGAACGCCATGGCTCAGCTTCAGAAGGCCGATACTTCCAAGATCAAAGAAGGTAACATGACGCCGGAGCAGACCGCCAAGGCCCATCCCTTCCTTGTCCTCGTTCGTCCCAATCAGGAGGGTTCCGGCGATGCCTATGTGTCGGAGAACGACCGTGCGAAAGTCGACCGCATCCTGGCTCGTCCCGATGTGCAGCGTCTCATCCCGGCCGATATGGCATTCTACTACACTTCGAAGCCGTCGTTCATCAACGAGGGCGTGAAGTTCTACGGTCTGATCGGCCTCAAGAAGACACCCGAACTTACGGGATCGGTCATTGTGAAGGCGCAGGCGACAATCGACCCGAATTTCAATCGTCCGATCGTCACGATGGAAATGAACAACGAAGGCGCACGCGACTGGGCGCGCATTACGGGAGCCAATATCCACAAACGCATGGCGATCGTGCTCGATAATTCCGTCTTCTCCTCCCCCAGGATCAACGGCAAGATTTCCGGCGGCCGTTCGCAGATCGAAGGCATGGAAAATATCGAAGAAGCCCGATTGCTTGAAATCATCCTGAAGGCAGGCGCGCTTCCCGCACCTGTCGACATCATGGAACAGCGCTCGGTCGGACCGTCGCTCGGCGAGGATTCGATCGCGGCCGGAACCAACTCGTTCATCTACGCGCTTATCATTACGGTGCTCTTCATGATCGTCTATTATCGCACGAGCGGTCTGGTGGCGAACGTCGGATTGTTCTTCAACGTCATCTTCATCTTCGCGGTGCTTGCGGCATTCCACGGCACGCTCACGCTTCCCGGCATCGCAGGCATCGTGCTCACGATCGGTATGGCAGTTGATGCGAACGTGCTGATCAACGAGCGCATACGCGAGGAACTCGCCACGAGCAAAACGCTCCGCGCGGCAATAGATGCGGGATATGCGAAGGCGTTCACGGCGATCTTCGACTCGAACGTGACGACGTTCTTCTCGGGCATCGTGCTCTACCAGTTCGGCACAGGCCCGGTGCAGGGCTTCGCGCTGACGCTCATGATGGGCGTGGCGGCGAACCTGTTCACGGCAATCGTCATTTCACGCGTGATCTTCGACTCCATGATCGATCGCGGCGCAACGAAAATCAATTTCGGCTAATATTATTCTGACTCTAGGAGAGTAACACACATGCGATTATTCAAGCAAACCAACATCGATTTTATGGGTAAGCGGAATATTTGGTACGTCATCTCGCTTATCACACTGCTCATTGGCATCGCCGGATTCTTTGTCCGCGGCATGCAATTCGGCATCGATTTCCTCGGCGGCACAGAGCTGCTGCTTCGTTTCGAACAACCGCCCGCAATCAACGAAGTCCGTGCATCGATGGATAAGGCAGGCTTCACTGGCAGCGAAATCAAATCATTCGGCAATCCCAACGATATCCTCATCCGCGTTGCCGAGCAGTCCGAAGGCGCAAAGGTTGCCGAGAAGATCCGCGAAAGCCTCACGACACAGTTCGCGAACAATAAGTTCGAGGTGCTCAGCGAAACAAAGATCGGTCCGAAAGTCGGCGCCGAGTTGCGACGCAACGCCCTCTATGCAGTCGGCGCCACACTGCTGATCATCATGATCTACATCGGATTCCGGTTTGAGTTCATTTACGGACTCGCCGGCGTCATCGCGCTGCTGCATGACGTGCTTCTTACGGTCGGCATTGTCGTGCTGCTGAACGGCATCTCCCCTCATTTGAATCTTGAGATCACACAGACGATCATGGCGGCGGTGCTGACGCTGATCGGTTTCTCGATCAACGACACGGTGATCGTGTTCGACCGTATCAGGGAGAACAAGAATATTCACAAGACCGATTCGCTCTTCTCGATCATGAACAAATCGATCAACGAGACGCTGAGCCGAACCGTCATCACAAGCGGCACGGTGATTCTGGTGCTGATCGTGCTCATCATTTTCGGCGGCGAAGTCAACCGCGGATTTGCGTTCACGTTCTTCATCGGCACGATTTCGGGCACATACTCTTCGATATACGTCGCAAGCGCGATCGTGCTCGACTTCAACAATTGGAAGGCGAAACAAAAAGCAGCCAAGGCAGGATTGAAAACAGCCAAGGCCGTCAAAGCATAATCCGGATCCACTACAGTTCACATGCAATGATGAAGGATCAATACTCATGAAACTCACAACACACGATATCGGCGCTGTTTCGGTCCTCACACTCGACGGCACCATGCTGGGCGGACCGGATGCGGCGGAAATCAACAACACGCTGCATAAGATGATCGACGCGAAGAAGAAAAAAGTCGTCATCGACCTCGGCGCCGTATCGCTCATGAACAGTTCGGGACTCGGCATCCTCATTGGCGGCGTCACAACGATGCGCAATGCGGGCGGGGATTTGAAACTCGCGGCGGTCTCGCCGAAAGTGATGAACCTGCTCACGATCACGAAGCTCATGAATGTGTTCGAGGTCTACGACACGGTGAAGAAAGCCGTGGCCAGTTACTGAGTCCGGGCGGCACAGGTGATGCAACAACTCAAAGGGGCGGAAGATTCGATCTTCCGCCCCTTTTCTTTTTCTGTCGCGGTGTTCGTGGAAAAGCATCCTTCGAACATTAAAGAATACTTTTTGAACACTCAATGACCAGTTCTTTTATGCATGCATTCTTTGATAATTGCATAATAAAGCGAATGGCATTTAATAAATCTTCAGGCTGTATCATCTCTTCATCAAGAAAAGGTGTGTTCGCTTCTTTTGCCATCTGAGTATTTACCCATCCCGGACATAATGTCGTGACC
>DATGXR010000607.1:0-1638 GCA_035298825.1 Bacteroidota bacterium | reverse complement strand
AACTCGCAAGCGAGCTTCCCGCACCGAAATTATACCACAGCCACATGCGCACTGTTCCCGGAAGCAGCAACGGATTGGGATCTCCCCAATTCACGGCTCCCGGTTGAAGCTCCATGATCCCCGTGACGCCGGTAATGGTGCGATACAAATCGTTCGCAAACGTCAACGGCCGATTGTCGCCGAGACGAAATCCGAGGCTGCCGATATTCGGCTGTCCGCCGTTCGGATACGAGGTAAATGTGGCGAAATCCAAGAGCGTGGTCCGACGCGGATCGGCGCCCTGAGAGACAGCCGTGTAATTCGTCGTGATATACTGCGATTGAGAAATATACTTTCTTAGTATCGCAGCCTGGAAATCAAGAAACTCCGCCTGCGCATCGGCCGAGTAACGCTTGAAATCGAGCAACGCATGGGGATTGTTGCCCCACCATCCGACGATCGTCGTGTTGGGGATGATGACTTCGTCAAAACGCGCGTAGCGCTGACTCCAGAATGCCGTTCCCCAATCCGTGTTCAATGCGTCGATCGTCACATATTTTTTCCTGAGCCACTGCCGGAACGCCTCCTGGGACGCGGGACTGTAATCGGGCTTGGCATCGGGTTCATTGTCAAGCTGCCATCCGACGACGGCGGGATTGTTCCCATATCGCTTCGCCATTTCGGTAACGATCTTTTCGACAAACGTTCTGTAGCGTGGATTGACGATCGAACCGAGCCCGCGCGTTCCATGTTCCGAGCGGATGTAGTGTCCCTCCATTACGAACGTCTCAGGATACCGGTCGCGCATCCATGCCGGAGTCGTTGCAGAAGGAGTGCACAGAAGTACCTTCAGATGATTCTTCGCGCACAAGTCGACAACCCTGTCGAGCCACGTGAAGTCGTATGTGCCTTCTTCAGGTTCCATCTGCGTCCAGGCGAACTCGGCCAGATGGACAAATTCAAATCCCATCGACGCAATCTTTTTGATATCCCGCTCCCACTGTCCCGGATCCCAATGCTCGGGATAGTAATAGATCCCGACTGTCATCAGATCTTTTTCCGGGAAGAACCTTCTGGCATCCTGTGCATGCACAGGCAAGACCATCGAGCAGAGCAACAACCAGAGACCAAAATTTTTAAGCGTGTGTATACGCATTCGTGTATTGTGTGATCGGAGATGATTCCGGGCAAGACGACCGTTCAACGCGCGCTTCTTGCCGCCTGCGCTCTCCGAACGATCGGCCTGCATGAGAATAGTTACTTCATCGTGATGTGCTGCTCGCTTCCATCATAACGCACGACCACATCGGCGTTCCTGCCAAAATCCAATCCAGCCTGCTTCTGCTTCGCGGTCCACACGATTTCAAACGAGCGCGACTGAAGCATGCCCGGAAATTCTCCTTCACGTTTGCCGATCGTCAATGTTTTTGATTTTTCGTCATACGTCATCGGAATGGTGGAGAATTTTCCTTTTTCGTAATTATAATTCGTGTCTTCGTCTTCATACAGCGAGAAGGCGCCATTGCCGCCCGTATATACATACAATCGAACAGGCGCCGATGATTTCTCCGAGGCATACTGAATTTCAGGACCGCAGGGAATGATCGATCCCGCCTTGATGAAGATCGGCATATCCGCCAACGGTGCATCGGCTGTGAT
>DATGXR010000606.1:0-5677 GCA_035298825.1 Bacteroidota bacterium | reverse complement strand
CCCGTCACGAGCGTCGACGGATTCGAAGTCGGCCAGAAGATTGCGCTCGGCTACGGAGCGACGTATCCGACTGTTTCCCGATCGATGGAGAAATACGAAGTCGTGACAGTCACTGCGGTTGGCAAACCCGGAACACAGGCGTACCTTTCAATGGACGCAAAGGCCGGTGATACGAACATCAAAGTGTCGTCGGTCGCCAATATTTCGGTTGGTGATACGATCAGGCTCGATATCGCAAGCAAGGGACATGGAATTGAAACAGTCACTGTGAAGCGTGTCGGGACACAATCTGTGCGCAACACGTTTGATGGTCCGTTGAAGGCAAATGAGGATGCCGGCACGGGTCTCGATCTTGTCGAACCGTTGAAGTTCAACCATGCATCCAACATTCCTTTCAGTGCGAGAGGAACAGGAATCACATTCGAACCGGCGACGGCTTTTCCGCATTCGAGCAATGAACCCGTGCTGCCACTTGGAACGGGAGTGACGCTCGATCGGCCTCTTGCAAAAAATCATGCAATTCATGACGTCGTGCGCGATCAAAAAGTCGTAAGTGCGGGATATCAGGGAGCAACCGCGCCGAATCACTGGTTTGGCGGTCCGACACTCGCTTCAAATTCAGGAATGATGGTGCTTCGCGACGCCGCAGGCCGCACGGTTGACGGTCTCAATTACGGCGGACTTGTCGATCCGTGGGTTGCCGAAGGATATCAGGGCGCATCGGGGGCATCGGAAAACGGAAACAGCGTTACGTCGCCCGCGATCAGCAGAGGATTCAGATGGTGGATGCCGTCATCGGCAAAGCCGGGCGACCGGAGTGCGGGCCGGTATCCCGACGGAGCGGATAACGACAATAACCGTCACGATTTTCTCGTTCAAAATGCGACACATCTGTTAGCCGCATCGGTGTCCGGTGCAGGAAATATCAAGGTTGCAACAGTGGCGGATTTTTCAATCGGACAGAAGATCATCGTCGGCACGGGCACGAACAGCGAGGAAGCCGTCATTGCACTTCTTGGCACATCAGGCGGCACGACGCTCAGCGCTGCAACGCAGGCAGGCGCGAAAGTGATGACAGTTGCCAGTATGGAAGGATTGAGCGTCGGTCAGACGATCACGATCGACGACGGCGACTCAAAGGAAACAGCCGTCATCGCATCGATCACACCGGGGCGTCCCCGTTTCGGCAGCCGCATGACGCCGCCTGTCGATTCGATCGCATTGGCGATGCCGCTTGCGCGCGAGCACGCTATCGGAGCGCAGGTGTCAGGCAGCGGTCTCACGCTTGCATCGCCATTGACGAAGGCGCATGAAACCGGCAGCCCGGTCTCGAGCAACCTTCCCACCCCGGGCGCGCCGAACCAATACGCGCGGAAGCAATAATATAGAGAACAACTCGATGTATCGGAATTCAACCTCTGGGGCATGACGAGTGACTGTCATGCCGCGGAGTTTTTTTTATCCCAAAATCATATGCTTGTCATGTCGATGGTCAGAAGCAAGTGCCGGTGTTCACCATCGCGTATAGACAGTACTCCATCGAGATGCGGAGACAGGCATGCACGGCATCATCAAACCGTGATTATTTCCCATGCACCACGATGGACTTCATGGGATACGCTGAAATTATCCCAACAATAAACACTTCATTTCCATCAGTCCAGATATCGTAATATGCGTTGTTAGAATCATTAAATACGGGCAAGGAATACCAGTCCGTTCCGTTATAATGCAGAATGACGCCATAATCACCCACAGCAAAAATATTATTGTCACTAGTGCCGGAGACCGAATTAATATATCCGCGGGGCAGATACATTAATTGCCATGCATTATCCTTTTTGACAAATATTCCCCCTCCTCCCGAATACAACGTGTTCGACGGACTGACCCATAATGAGTGATATCCCCATTTTTCCTGGATCGACCAGGAGGCGAAGACCGCCGAATCAACAAGATCCCATTTGGAATTTTTCCATGAAAAAAAATAATTGACGTCATACGTTGAAGGATATTCTGTCTGGTAATGAGAAGTACCGATTGCAAATACATTATCAGAGTTATCACTCACGATCGATTGCAATGTAAAAAAATCTCCCGAATGGTAGAGAGGCGGAATAATAATCGGCAGAGAATCTTTTCTCCATAACGAACCATCGTAATGAAAGATGTAGTTCGAATTATTTCCTCCCACAAACAGATCACGGCTGCTTGAGCCGCCAATTGCCGTAAGCGATGTCCCTATATTTTCATACGGCATCGCCACCGTTGTCCATGTACTCCCATTAAAATGGATGATGTGGTTGTTAACTCGCTCTCCTCCATAACCGGCGGCCCAGATGTCTTGTCTTGAAAATCCAAAGATGCTAAGCATATCCACATAGAGGTCGATTGATCCTCCCCGTTCTCGATATAAATGTACTTCTTCCCATTTCGTGCCGTCGAAATGGTACATCTGTCCTGGATTATTACTATTGTGACCTGTTACATAGATATCCGTCGGACTGCTGCCCCAGATAGCTCTCATCATTGTCTGATAACTGCCAGGCAAGTAGATTGTATCGATCGTCCATGTGTATGTGCGGGGATCTTTCCTGGGCGGATCATTGGATTCGGTTGCATGCTTACATCCTGCAAGATATAAACTAACAATAATACCGATCGAGAAAATGCAATTACGATTCATCTGATTAAAACCTTTTTCCGGTCAATTTTTTTCAAATTGAAGAAAATCTTACCACACGTCCATTTTCTAGAAATGGAGAATGGACGTGGGGAGTGATACTATTTCAACACAACTAACCTTTTTGTTGTCATAAAAGTGCCCGCCTGCAAACGGTAATAATACACTCCGCTTGAAAATGCCGAAGCATTCCATGTCCGTGTGTAGCTTCCTTTCGGCAATTCCTGAGTGAGCAGCGTCGCCACTTCTTCTCCAATTTGATTGAATATTTTGAGAGATACAAATGACGTCGACGGGATTGAAAATGAAATTGTTGTTGAAGGATTAAATGGATTGGGATAATTTTGTGCCAGTGCATATTCGCTGATATCGCTGCCCGTCCTTGCGGCGACATCCGTGATGTTGTGAAGCGAATAGGAAACCTCGACCCTGTACCCCGAATAATCGAAAGAACTGCCGTCATAAAACCGAATATCAAACGGATAATCTGCCTGCTTCCAGGTCGTTCCTCCCCACATCGAATTATTTCCGGTAAGCACATTGCCATGCGAATCGTACGTGTAGATTGTCTGATATGTATTTGTCCACGCTCCGTTGAGCCAGTATTGCAGCATGACCGTGAGCAAATTTCCGCTTGCGTCATACGTGTATGTTTTGAGCGATCCGTTCATCCACGCTTCATTTGTCCACCCCTTCAGCCAATCTGTCGCCAGGTTTCCCTTCGCATCGTATGTGTACGAATGAATTTGCGAATTTGTCATTTTCCCGTTGGCTGAGATTTGAAGAAGATAGGTGAGCATCTTTCCGTTTCCATCATATGTGTACGTTGAAAGGGTTGCATTGTCAACTTGCCCATTCGTGAGGATCTGGTACAACTCTGTCAGTTTTCGCCCGCTCGCATCATATGTATAGGCATAGGCTTGTGATCCCAAGAGTTTCACCCATTTCGATCCGTTCCATTCCTCTCCCCAATTCGTCAGCATATTCTCATGCTCATCGTATGTCCTGAATGTGAGCAGAGAATCCCTCCACGCTCCCTGTGACCAGTACTTATGCAAATGAACAAGCATCTGCCCCTTACTGTCAAACGTCGAACTGTCCATTGCGGAATTCGTCCATTGGTTGTTCGACCAGTCTTGAATCACATCAACACTATTATAATTCTCATTTAAATACGTCCAGGTGTATAAAGAATAATTAACCCAATGCCCATTTGCATAGACCTGTATGATTCTCTTTGTTGTCCACCCTTTCGAGTTATAGGTATCGATGAAGCGTACCGTAAAGTCCGATCTGTAAAGCGTCAATGTATCCGGACAATAGACCTGTGCGGCAGGAACAGCGGCTTGGTGAAGTCCCGAGTGAGGATGCACCGGCAAACTGAAGAGTGATCCGGATTCGGGATCGTGGTCCCAGCCGGCAGATACGCGGTCGGTCGCAATAACCATGCACAGACCGACAAAAAGATGCAAAAACAAGTTCTTGTTCATCGCCTTCTCCCTGAAATGGTACATTCGATTGATGGTTGTCAAGGACCGGAAACATTTCCGATCACGAGCATTGAATGAGATGGCAGCCGAGAGCACGTACAAGGCTCTTATCTGTCCACGCCGAAGAATACGAGGGTCAATTCGGAATGTCGGTTACATAGACAATCAGCGAGTTGATCGCCAATAGCTCCTCAGAGCAACGATGTAAAAAACGAGGGGCGGAAGTACTGGATAGAATGACACGGAAATGATACAACCTGCGGAGAAGAAAATCAAGTTAGAAATGTGCGCCGGAACGTGCGCGCCGGAAATGGCGGAGGGAACGGACGCGCCGGAAATGGCTGAAGGGACAGATACATCGGTTGTCATACTGCGGCGCCAGAAGAGCGGGACCGGTTAGAAGGCCCGATCCCGCCCTGTGGTTGGCAATTGTACTGTTACGGTGTCTTAAAATTCCAACGAGATTTGTCGCTTGCGGGATCGAACCTGGCGAGCGTGGGTGTGCTATTGCCCACTGCGGTCAGCGCCAACGCTTCTTTCGAATTGGGTACGACCTTCGGCATGATGCGGTACGTGCCATCGGTCAGCAGGTCGATGCGCCACAATTGTTCCGGAGCGCCGGTGAATGCGGGCACCGTGATCACGTCGGCGTCCGCTGTGGCGGCAAGAGCGCGATTCGTTCCTGCGATCGTGATTTTGAAATATGGCGAGCCGGGATAGCCGCCAACGCCTGCAACGGGCGTGATCGTCCACTTCTGATGGGGACGGAACATGTAGTCGCCGATGCGGACATCGATGTTACCCGCTGGCCACTTCCCGATCACAGAGTCCAATGCCTGAGGAGCAACAGGAACGACGGGTCCATCAAGCGCACGGCCGAAGGCGCGCATGCCGCTTGCCATGCGAACGAAATCGACAGCCAGCTCGAGACCGTACCCGCTGCGTTCCGACTGGATTTCATATGTGCCTTCCTTGAAGTTGTCGCCCGCAACCGGCCATCCGTTTTTCCACATCAGGGGACGGATGCCGAGCACGCTTCTGCCGCCCTGGACAAGATCCGCTTCATAGTGGCAGGAGAATTTTTGCACTCCGTCTCCGAGATCGAGCAGACCGAAATGACCGGGTCCGACATAGCTGCCGCTTGCGCCTACGACAAATTTGCCGCCACCTTTGAGCATGTCGACGCCCATGTTGTCAAGATACGGACCGGTCACGTTCTTCGAGCGGCCCACGACGATGTTGTATGTCGAGTTGGCGCCGTCGCAGCATGTGCCGTGCGTGCCAAGCAGATAGTACCAGCCGTCGCGATACATCATGGCGGTTGCTTCGCAGTCGATCGCGATATTCAGCGCTTCGTTGTTCGGCATACGCTTGCCGGTCTTCGGATCGAGCTCGACAAGGCGGATGAAGCCGAAGTATGTTCCGTATGAGAGCCACAGCCTGTTCGTCGTCGGGTCGAGAAGGAACGCGGGATCGATCGCATCGCAATCCTCGACGCCGTCTG
>DATGXR010000605.1:0-5175 GCA_035298825.1 Bacteroidota bacterium | reverse complement strand
GAATCGGTCCAATTGACTGTCACCTCTCCCCCGTTCCTCGATATCGTCCAGTATTCGGCCGATAACTGGCTGCGCTGCTGGTTCAATTGCATCGACGACAAGGCCGTCGGCCGGGCAATCACGATGTCGCGCACAGTCGACGAATGGTCCGCCGTCATGGGCTCTGTGATGAACGAACTGTACCGCATCACACGCAACGGCGGATACGTGGCGTTCGAGGTCGGAGAGGTCAGGAAAGGCACTGTGAGATTGGATGAGGCGGTTGTTCCGCTCGGACAGGCGGCGGGATTCCGGTGTCGGGGCATCTATATTAACAAACAGCGATTCAGCAAAACATCGAATATCTGGGGGGTCCGCAACAACGATCACGGCACAAACACAAACAGGATCGTGCTCTTCAGGAAGGAATGAGGCACGAACATGAACCGGACCGGGCTCTTCAGGAAGGAATGAGGCACGAACACGAACCGGATCGTGCTCTTCAGGAAGGAATGAGGCACGACGATCAGACTAAAAGACTTTATACTCTTTAATTAAGTTCGTATATTATGAACATCACTGAAACAGGAGTCAGTATGAAATGCAAGGCATTGTTATTCGTTGCGCTGACAATTTGCAGCATCTCGTTGAAAGCCCAGACACCGCTTCAGAAGTATGCGGGAGCCGAATCTCTTACCACAGAACAATACGCCGATGTCGTCAAATCCGTGTGGGATGAGCTGAAGAAAGCATCCGACGAGTACGGAGCGCAGATGAAATCGAAGAATGAATTCGAGACATCACAGGAATTTCAATCGCGGACAGAACGCGATCGCACCACGTACTGGAGCCGGATCGCGAAATTCAACACAGACGAGAAACTTTCGGAGCGGACATTTCCCGTGCTGATGAATGTTCAACTGCTCAAGTACGACGCGGATAAGCAGACGTATTCGATCCGCTCGTCGTCGAGCGTCATCGTCCCCCCGACCGGCGAACGCGTGGCGGTGACCTGCGCCTCGAATCCGTACGTTTTCATTCGCGAATCGAAGCGCAAGGGATACAAATATGCGCACGTCGTGATGAACACCGATCCCGTCTTCATCTGGCATGTCAATCCAGACATCGCCCGCGCGGCGAAGCAAGCCGAGTCCTCCGTCCAGTTCAAGGTCTGGTTCAAACTCGACATCTCGCAGCCATTATCCAACAAGACGTCGAAGCTGACAATGGTTCCCGTCAAAATTGCACTCGTCAATACAAGCAACAACACTGTCTATTGGACAGATACAATCTCCCGCTAAGCACACTTCCAAAGGATCTCCTGATTATGGATACATTTAAACTGAGCATAGCTGAACTGATCACCGATACATCCACGAACCTGCCGCCCGATGTGCGACGCGCGATCAAAAAAGCGCAGGCGGCGGAAACACCGAACACGCGCGCCGCGCTCGCGCTCGAAACGATCGCGACAAATATTGACATGGCAAACACGAACATCGGACCGATCTGCCAGGATACCGGCATGCCGACGTTCTTCGTGCATGCGCCCGTTGGCGCCAACCAGATTGAAATGAAGAAAATGATTCGCGAGGCGATTGCCGACGCGACAAAAGCCGGAACGCTCCGTCCGAACTCGGTCGATTCGCTCACCGGAAAGAACAGCGGCAACAATCTCGGCGAAGGTTCGCCGGTGATTCATTTCGAACAATGGGACAAGCAGGACGAAATTGAAGTGAAACTGATCCTCAAAGGCGGCGGATGCGAGAACAAGAACATCCAGTATTCGCTCCCCGCAGAGATCGAACATCTGGGCAAGGCCGGACGAACGCTCGATGGCGTCCGCAAATGCATCCTGCATGCCATCTGGCAGGCTCAGGGACATGGCTGTGCGATCGGCGCGATCGGCGTCGCCATCGGCGGCGACCGCACGACGAGCTTCGAGCATGCAAAGGCGCAATTGTTCCGTACACTCGACGATACGAATCCTGTTCCCGAACTTGCGCAGCTCGAAGAGACGATCATGAAGAGCGCCAACACGCTCAATATCGGCACGATGGGATTCGGAGGCAATGCGACGCTCATCGGCTGCAAGATCGGCGCATTGAACCGTCTTCCCGCAAGCTTCTTCGTCTCTGTCGCCTATAACTGCTGGGCATTCCGCCGCCAGGGCGTCGTCCTCGATGCGCGCACGGGAGCGATCAAGCGCTGGTTGTACAGAGACGATGCGCCGCCCATTCCGATGGGAAGCAAGGCGGGCATCACGCTCACGGGCAAGGAAATCTCTCTCACCGCTCCATTTACAGAAGAGCAGGTCAGGGCGTTGAAGGTCGGCGACGTTGTGCTGCTCAATGGTCCGATGTTCACCGGACGCGATGCGATCCACGCTCATTTCATGCATCACGACGCGCAGGTCGATCTGCACGGACAAGCCCTCTATCACTGCGGACCCGTGATGATCCAGGAAGACGGTAAGTGGAAAGTGAAGGCGGCGGGTCCGACCACAAGCGGACGCGAAGAGCCGTACGAGGCGGAGATCATACGCAAATTCGGCATCCGCGCCGTCATCGGCAAGGGTGGCATGGGCGCCAAGACACTTGCTGCGCTGAAAGAGCACGGCTGTGTGTATCTGAACGCAATCGGCGGCGCAGCACAGTATTACGCCGAATGCATCACCGATGTGAGCGGCGTCGACTTCATCGAATTCGGCGTTCCGGAAGCCATGTGGCATCTGCATGTGAAGAACTTTCCTGCGATCGTGACAATGGACTCGCACGGAGGCAGCCTCCACGCCGAAGTGGAAAACGATTCGGCCGCGAAGCTTGCGCGATTCGCCGAAGCGGCAGTCTGATGAGTGACAATTCTCCAATGCATGCAGGCGGCCGCGGATTCGACACCGCGTCTGCGAACCGTCTGCATCAAATATCCATTTTCAACAACTTTCATATTGGGTGATTATGGCACAAGCAACGCTTTCGATTACCGACAATCGTACCGGCAAACAGTACGAGATTCCGATTACAGACGGCACGATCAACGCGACCGAACTCCGGAAGATCAAGGAGAACAGCGACGATTTCGGATTGATGACATACGATCCGTCGTTCATGAACACCGCCTCCTGCAAGAGTTCGATCACATACATCGACGGTGACAAGGGCATCCTGCGCTACAGAGGGTACCCGATCGAGCAGCTTGCAGAAACGTGCACATACCTCGAGGTCGCACACCTCCTTTTCAGAAACGAGCTGCCCACAGAAACGCAGCTGCACGACTGGGAAGCGCAGATCAAGCAGCATTCGTTTATCCACAAGAACATCGAGCAGCTCATTGAAGGATTCAGGTACGACGCGCACCCGATGGGCATCTTCATCAGCACCGTTGCCGCATTGTCCACATTCTATCCCGAAGCGACAAAAGTGCTCGACCCCGAGATGCGACGACGCCAGATCCGCCGCCTCATCGGCAAGGTGCCGACGATCGCCGCGTTCGCGTTCCGTCACCGGCTCGGCATGGCGTACGTGTATCCCGAGGACGATCTCGGATTCATCGAAAATTTCTCGAGCATGATGTTCAAACGTGGCACGAAGAAATTCAATCCGCCGCAGACGCTCGTCCGTGCGCTCGACACGCTCTTCATCCTCCATGCGGATCACGAACAGAATTGTTCCACAAGCGCGATGCGCGGCGTGGGCAGTTCGCTCGTCGATCCCTACAGCGCCACTGCGGCAGCTGCCGCGGCTCTTTATGGTCCGCTTCACGGAGGCGCGAACGAAGCGGTGCTGCGCATGCTCGACACGATCGGCGATATTAAAAATGTTCCCGACTTCATCAAGAAGGTCAAATCGGGCGAAGGCAAGCTCATGGGATTCGGGCACCGGGTGTACAAGAATTACGATCCGCGCGCCACGGTAATCAAGAAGCTCGCCGACGAAGTCTTCGGCGTCACGGGCACCAATCCGAAACTGAAGATCGCCCTCGAGCTTGAACGCATCGCGCTCGAAGATGATTATTTCATTTCGCGCAAGTTGTATCCGAATGTCGATTTCTACTCCGGACTCATTTATCAGGCCATGGGCTTCCCTGTTGACATTTTCCCGGTGCTCTTCGCCATTCCGCGCACAGCCGGATGGCTCGCCCACTGGCAGGAAATGCTGATCGATCCGGAACAAAAGATTGCCCGTCCGCGACAGATCTATACGGGCCAGCCAAAACGCGATTTCATTCCGATGAGCGCACGGAAATAATCCGGGCATTCACACTGTCAAGGGGAGGTTATGAAAGCAGTCATCAATAATTCGCTCACGCATTACATCGATATCGGCATCTCAACGGCGCAGCCGGTGATCTTTCTCCATGCTTTTCCGTTCACACACAGGATGTGGATGTTGCCGGGCGGCCAGACCGAGTCGCTCTCCGGATCGAACCGCCTTGTGGCATACGATGTGCGCGGTCACGGCGAAAGCGAGATCGGCCAGGGAATCTTCACTGTCGAATTTCTTGTGGACGATCTCATCGCAATGATGGATCATCTGAAAATCCGCCAGGCGATTATCGTGGGACTCTCGATGGGAGGCTACATTGCGTTGCGGGCAGCCGAGCGTCATCCCGCGCGCATCAAGGCGCTCGTCCTCTGCGACACGAAATCCGCCGCCGACTCAAACGAGGCGAAGATCAAACGCTCGGGCCAGATTAAGACGATCCGCACGGATGGGACGCGTGTGTTCGCCGAAGAGTTCATGAAAGGCGCCGTCTCGGCAGAGACAATCGAATCGAAGCCCGACGTCGTCCGCACGCTGCAGGGCATGATCGAACGCACGTCGCCCGTGACACTCTGCGGCACGCTCGTGGCGCTCGCAGCCAGAACGGATACGACACCGGCGCTTGCGTCCATTCAGTGTCCCGTGCTCATCCTGCACGGCGAAAAGGACGCGCTGATATCACCAGCCGAAGCCAAGGCGATGAAAGAAAAGATACCGAACGCCGAACTCCAGCTTATTTCAAAGGCGGGACATCTCAGCAACGCCGAGAATGCGGAGGAGTTCAACAAGCATCTGATCGATTTCGTACGCCGCAATTCGTGAGACACATCGCTTCACACTGCAGCGATCACTTCTGAGCCCATGTCATTGTGACCGGCGCGATGGATCGTATCGCGAGCACGAGACGGGAGCACCCCACAGGCATGAACAAGAT
>DATGXR010000604.1:0-2333 GCA_035298825.1 Bacteroidota bacterium | reverse complement strand
AATTCAAGATTCCAATAGACAAGAATCCATATGGGGAAGAGAAAGAGAGGGATGGACCATTTCGTCTCTTCGGAAGCAAGTCGGGATAGGGGTGTGATCATAATCGATTATGGACAGTAGTCAGGAGCCGTAATAGTTCCGGCTTCAGCGTTCGGGAAATATTTTTTTTGGAAACGAAGCGCGACGCCTACCAGGCTGATCAGTACCGGCACTTCAACCAAGGGTCCGATCACAGCAGCAAACGCCTCGCCGCTGTTGATCCCGAAAACGGCAATCGCGACGGCGATCGCCAGCTCGAAGTTATTGCTTGCAGCCGTGAATGACAGGGTGGCGGTCTTTGAATAATCTGCGCCGATCTTCTTCCCGAAATAAAACGAGAAAAGGAACATGACGATAAAATATATCACGAGCGGAATGGCGATACGGACGACATCCATCGGAATCTTCACGATATATTCGCCCTTGAGCGAGAACATGACAACGATCGTGAAGAGCAGCGCGACAAGCGTCAGGGGCGAAATCTTCGGGATGAATGTCTGTTCGTACCACGTCTTTCCCTTGAGCCTAAGCAGCGTGAAGCGCGTGATGATGCCTGCAAGGAAAGGAATGCCGAGGTAGACGAAAACGCTTTCCGCAATCTGACCGATTGTGATATCAACCGTAAATGTCTGAAGGCCGAGCCAGTCGGGAAGCACAGTGAGAAAGACATACGCATAGACTGAAAAAAAGAGCACCTGGAAGATCGAGTTGAAGGCGACAAGTCCCGCAGCGTATTCTGTGTCGCCTTTGGCAAGCTCGTTCCAGACGATGACCATCGCGATACAGCGCGCGAGTCCGATCAGGATGAGACCCGCCATGTAGTCAGGATAGGACTGAAGAAACACGACGGCCAGAATGAACATGAGCACGGGACCGATCAGCCAATTCTGGATGAGCGATAAGGCGAGCACGCGTGTGTTGCGAAAGACATCGCCAAGTTCTTCGTACTTCACCTTGGCCAGGGGCGGATACATCATGAGGATGAGACCGATCGCAATTGGAATATTCGTCGTCCCTGACTGGAATGAATTCCAGAAGCCCACGATTGAAGGGAATAGGTATCCCGTAACGACTCCGAATGCCATCGCAAAAAAAATCCAGAGCGTCAGATAGCGGTCCAGGAAGGACAGCTTTTTTGTAATTGTTGACATAGCGGCGCCTTGTGAGCTTCAATGATTAAACAGCCGCTGCTTCAAGCAGCCAGTGCGTAAGCGTGGATTTGGTGGGAAGCTTTCCATTGTGCACGACTTTTTCGTTGACGACGAGACCGGGTGTGCTCAGGATGCCGTAGCTCATGATGTCCTTCAACTCTGTGACCTTCATGACGATGGCGTCGAGATGATTCTCCGCGACAACCTCCTTGCACAAGGCTTCAAGGTTTTTACAATTTGTGCAGCCCGATCCGAGCACTTTGATAGTGAGCATGATTACTCCGCAAGCGTTTGTTGATAGAATGATGTAAATGTGATTTTTATTTCGTCGCGAATTTTTCTGAAGGCCGCAAGGACATCCTCCTCCGATCCTGTTGCGTCAGCGGGATCTTCAAACCCTAAATGGAGCCTCGTGCCAACTTTTCCAAGAAACACAGGACACGTTTCTTTGGCGTGATCGCAGACCGTGATCACATAATCGAACGGCTCGGACAAAAATCGGCCGACATCTTTTGGATGGTGCTGAGACAAATCGATCCCCGCTTCATGCATCACCTGTATCGCTTTGGGATGCACACGGCCTGCCGGTTTCGTTCCGGCGGAGCAGACTGTCAGTTCAGGATCGATCGCTCTCAAAAATCCTTCAGCCATCTGACTCCTGCACGAGTTGCCTGTGCAGAGGATGAGAATCTTCTGTTTCATGCGCTTCCTTTCGCGGAATAGTTCGTTACATACCGAAATGTTGCGGACAAAAAAAATCAGAGTCCGCAGACTTTTACACGATCGACAGTCTTCACCCTCGCGATATCGCGTTCAACCGTCTCATTGTCGCCGATCCAGAAGTCGAGCGATCCCATAATGGCCGAGATGCGCTTGTCGGAAGGACGGAGATTGATATAGTAATTGATCCATTTTCCGTCCCGTTCTTCAAGGATGAAGCCTTCCTTCTTCAGGATGCTCAGATGCTGCGACACGGTTGACGCGGCAAGCTCGAGCACGTCCGTGATCTCGCAGACACACAGCGGCCTCAACTGAAGCATCTTCAGGATGCGAAGCCTGCTGTGGTCGGACAGAGCCTTGAAAATGGCGGTGGATTCGTTCATAATTATCAATTCGTTATATACCGAAATGTAAAAAACTTCC
>DATGXR010000603.1:0-4173 GCA_035298825.1 Bacteroidota bacterium | reverse complement strand
TCAGGGACAGTCGTTCTCGTTCATGGACATCGCGATCATGCTCTATGCGTTTTTTCCGCCGGCGCTGTTCATCGGATTGAAAATTTTTGATCGGGTGTGGTATCTCAATCCCATCCTCATGCTCATCGGCGGGACGGGATTGCTGTTCTATCGGCAGTGGATGGGTTGGATCAATGCCTCGTTCATGAAGCGGCGCTATGTGATGATGGAAGGCTTCCGCGCAAAAGTATGAGGCGCGGTCGAACGAGTCACGCGGCGTTGACTTCCTCAAGATACATTTCTTTCAACCGGTCGTACAATGAGCGCGTGTCGATGAGCCATGCCGCGCCATAGCTCATCAATCCTGCGAACATCAGGAAAAAAATGATCGCGTGCCGATCGGTCATTTCCAGCACGAGGATCGATGACGTGAAGGGCGAACGCGTCACTGCCGTGAGGAACGAGACCATGCCGGCAAGGATGAGGATATTCGTCTGCTCCGGCGATTGGGGAAAATAATGCGCGATCGTGGCTCCAATGGCCGCACCGCTGCTGAGCGCAGGCGCGAACACGCCTCCCGCAGCGCCGCACGAGAAGCTCAGTAACGGGCCGAGGAACCGCGCAGGGGCGAGAAGAACGTCCGGGACCTTCTCACTTGCGAACAACAACGCGATCATTGAATCTTTGCCGGATCCGAGCACGGCAGGCGATGCAAAATATCCGAAGAAGGCAATCAGCATTCCCATTCCCGCCACAGAGGCCATCTGCACCCAGGACGTCTTCATTCTTTTTCTCATTCCGATAATCCACAGCACAAGCATTGAAAACACGGCTCCGCATGCGCCGGCACTCACCGCCACAAGGAGGACCAGCCAGGTTAATGTCAACGCGGCATTGGCCGACACGACGGGATAGCCGAGATAGAGATACGGGCCGAGGATCATTTGAGCGGTAATGCCGGCGATGATCACAGATGTGATGAGCGTTGCACGGAACGAAGTGAAGTGGGACTTGCTCAGTTCTTCGATGGCGAAGACGATCCCGCCAAGCGGCGTGTTGAAAGCGGCCGCGAGTCCCGCCGCACTTCCGGTCAATATCATGAGCTGCTCGGAATTTTTCGGGAGCCGGTTGGGAAGATATTTTCCAACCGTGCGGAAAATCGAACCCGCGATTTGAATTGTCGGTCCCTCTCTGCCGATGGCTCCGCCGCCGAAGATGAGGATGATGGTGCTGATGATTTTCACGACGATCACGCGCAGGCCCATGAGTCGCGAGATTTTTTCCTGGTCCGTCGTTGGCAGTTCAAGCGCCGCCGAAACCTGGGGGATGCCGCTGCCCCGTGCAAAGGGAGCGTACTTATGAACGATCATCCATGAGATGACGAAGCAGGCGGGTGTGACAAAAAAAAGAAGCAGCGGTCGGGCGGCGAACAGGCCGATGCCCGCGGCTTCAGCCCAGGCGAACACTTTTGCATAGAGGACCGCCGCGCCGCCGACAATGAACGAAGCGATCCACAGCGGAATGGAAGTCAGTAAACTGTTTGTGACCTCTTTGTTGAGTTTAAAATAACGTAAAATGTTGAGGAGCTTAATTGTGATATTTTTCATTTCGTCGCGACGCTATGAAAAACGGTGATCACGCCTATTCGTATTGGATATTGCCTGTTTGAGCATGCTACTGGTCAATATAACGGAATCGACTTCAAACGCAACGTGGTGATTTTCGCATGATCATTTACGCTCACAGAAGCATGAATTGGTGCTGTCTAATGAAATGTGAAGTCTGAAATTGATCGTCTTGATTTTCTGCTGGATGTTATTTATTATGTCTCGTAATAATACTTAACTACTCGCTTTCCTCCTACAAAACTTCCGCCTATGGTTGGTTGACACGATTCTAAACTCTCACATTTGATCATCCGGCGTCTGTTGAAGGGCGCCTTACTGAAGTGAGGAATCATGTCGCCTACTGCCGATCGTGTTTTTCGTTTGTGCTGTACATTCATCAGGTCTGTCAACTTAGTTTCTCCTCGCCGCATTCAATGTATTCTGAGAATATGTTATTGCATTTTTCCCGCATTGTTCATCGTCTCCTGTCAGCAGGAGGTGAATGTTGAGATGCCCCCGTTCCAAGAAACACTCGTTATTGAAGGGTATGTCGCACAGGGTGCGCATCGAATTTTTGTGCGAGTGGATAAGACGCAAAATCCAACACAGGAAAGAACAATGTATGTTCCGTATGCAGATGTTTCCACCGCCCGTGTGACACTCACGGTGAAAGGAATTTCTTATCGGATGAAATTTCTGACTCCAGATGATCGCATGGCTGAGTTTGCGGCATTGTACAGAATGCCTTCGGGGCTATTCGTTCATGATCTGCCGGATGGCCGTCTTGATTCCGTACATATTGCGGTCGATCTCGATGGCTTACATGCTGAATCCGATTGTATCGTTCCGCCGCCTCTTCAGATCACACGTGCGGCTTTGAAGGGTATGTCAGTTCGAAATGGACGCTACACGGGCTACCACCTCACTGTTGATGCAAATTTTCCATCGGGCACATCATACTATCTTGTGTTCTTGAGAATGCCACCCAGTGGGGATACGGTATGGTACGATATCGGTAAGAATCATTTGTTTCTGCCGCCGACAGAGTCGGATGATATTGTTCGTGGATTTTTCAGGATCGATACGGGAGGATCAACTGCCGATTTCATTTTGGACAATCCGATGGGTTCTGTCGGGGCAGGCAGTCGGACATATCGGGTGTATTTCTCGCGGATTGAACAAAAATATTATGACATCGCGCTCAAGGCGAAAACGCAATTCGAAGAGCTCGCCTCGATCATCCCAACGGAAACAACAGATATTCCCTCGTTGGTCAAGGGAGGCTATGGCATTTTCACCGGGTTGACATCAGATACGCTGGAGGTGATCTCGCAATGACACTCAGGCGATCAATATTCACACTCGGTGCCCTGTTGGTGTGCGCTCAGATGTTACCGGCTCAAATGACAATATATGGGTACATCAATGATGCGTCGACGAAGGAACGATTGATTGGAGCAGTGATTCGCATCGGAGGCACGGATCGCGGTGCTATTACCAATGGGTATGGATTCTTTTCGCTTCCTGATGTTGTCTTGCCGGTTGTCGAACTCAGGGTAACATATATCGGCTATGAATCCAAGCGTATTGTTGTGCGAAGCGCCGAATGGAACAATAAGCCGCTGGATGTTCAATTGTGCCGGTCGGAGATTGCTGCCGGCGAAGTCGTTATTGAAGCCGATCGAGATAGGTCTCATACTCTCTCGACAGAGATGGGAGTAGTATCGGTTCCCATTCAACAGATTCAAAGTCTGCCGTCGGTCGGAGGCGAGGTCGATCTCCTGAAAGCGATGCAATTGTACTCAGGTGTGTCATCGGGACAGGAACTCTCGAATGGTATTTTCGTACGGGGCGGTAATTTCGACCAGAATTTATTCCTCCTCGACGGTGTGACGATCTATAATCCGAATCATCTTTTCGGTTTCTTCAGTGTCTTCAATATGGATGCGATTAAAAGTGCCGAACTGATCAAAGGAGGGTTCCCGGCTGAATACGGTGGGAAATTGTCGTCGATTATATCATTTGCCATGAATGAGGGTGATCTTGAGCATACAGTATTGAAAGGCGGAGTAAGTTTGATTGCATGCCGGTTGAGCGTTGAAGGTCCGTGGTCGAGTGAAAAGCAAGGATCGTACCTTGTATCCGCCCGTCGATCGTATCTTGATCCGGCGTTTAAATCGAAGACACTCGATGACGCGGGAACGAATGCGTTCTATATTTTCGATTTGACAGCCAAGATGAATTATACAGTGACGGATGACGATCGGGTGTATCTGAGCGCATATTTCGGGAGAGATAATTTCACACACGGGGAGTCCGGATTGAACCAGACTCTCTTCGATATGAATCTCATCTGGGGAAATCAGGCATATAATTTCCGATGGAATCATCTATGGTCCTCAAGGCTGTTTTCAAACCTGTCGCTTGTGTATTCGGATTATTTCTCGAAGCAATCGACATCTCTTTACAGCCTCATCTCTGCCAAGGAACCGTCGGTGAAGGATCTGTCGCTCAAGGCGGATGGCGAATTCTGGATCGCGGATAATCAATCGCTTTTGTTCGGCGGCGCCATCATCGATCACCGGTA
>DATGXR010000602.1:0-1726 GCA_035298825.1 Bacteroidota bacterium | reverse complement strand
GAAGTCACAACGCCGTATCTCTCGGCGTATGCCGTCTATACGATGCTTGAAGCAAAGCACCACGGATACAGAGTCGATACGCGCTCGCTTGAAAACGGTCTGGGATATTTGACGCGCGTGCTGTCGGGTGAAGAGCCTGATGCGCATTACAACCGTGAAGCAAGCCAGTGCACACAGGCATTGATTGTCTACACGCTTGCGCGTGCAGGCAAAACGGACTACGGCGCAATCGACAAGCTCTTCAGTGAACGCGCTACGTTGCCTCTGTTTGCAAAGGCATTTGTGATGCGAGCCGCGGCGCTCAATAATCAGAATTCTCCCATTGTCACAGAGCTTGCGCGCGATTTCACCAACCGGGTGAAGATCGATGCCACGGGCGCCGCATTCGAGGAGCCGAACGAGAACGGCCTGTGGTGGATCTTCCATTCCAATACACGCACAACGGCTGTCATTCTTCAGGCGCTCGTCGAATCGAATAAGGACGCAGATCTATCCTCGAAGATCGTGCGCCGCCTCCTGAACGTGCAGCGAAACGGCAGATGGAGAACCACACAGGAAAACCTGTTCGTCGTTGCGGCACTGGCTTCATATTTTAAAAAGTACGAACATGAGGAACCGAACTTCCGCGCCGAGATTGCGCTTGATGGAAAGAAGATTCTCTCGGAAGCATTCAAGGGTCGTTCGCTTGAGACAAAAAAGGCGATGGAGCCCCTTGCACGAATCGCGAAGGGAAAGCCGGTGCGCGTCACGCTCGACAAGCAGGGACCGGGCAGGCTGTATTACGGCATCCGTCTGAATTACACACCGCACGCAAGCGAGACACCTCGAAGCGAAGGACTGACACTGCTCAGAAGCATGGAGCCGGTCGAGGGCGCTTCCGAAAAAGCCGTACGCCTCGGGCAGATGATGAAAGTCACGGTGAGCGTTATCGCGCATCAGGATCGTCAGTATGTCGCCGTTGAAGATCCGGTGCCTGCGGGATTTGAGATCGTCGCCACGAATTTTGCCACATCGGCATCGAATCTCTCGGAAGGCGAAAGCGGCGGCGAATACTTCAACATCTTTAATCACACGGAGCGCTACGACGATCGCATGACGCTGTTTGCCGATTCGATGCCAGCCGGGATCCATTCGTATGTGTATCTTGTGTGCGCGATTCATGCCGGCACATACACACAACCCTCGACGCGCGCCGAGTGCATGTATGAGCCGGAGATTTTCGGCCGCACAGAATCCGGCACCGTGACGATTCATTGACATTGATCCTGTAGTAGGGCGAAGTGCCACTTCGCCCATGCGACACATATTGCTGCGGCGCACCTGTTACTTGATCTTGTGCAGGGCGAAATGCCATTTCGCCCATGCAACACGTATTGCTGCGGCGCACCAATTTCTTTTTTTGATGTAGTGTGAAACATCGTTCTACAACTATCAGGGGAACCCATCAATGATTCGTTTGAACCGTTTGTTGTTTCTTGTACTATTCACGCCTGCAGTCATCACTGCGCAATCACACGAACTCCGCATCATCACATGTTCGCCTAGGGGGGCGACGTCGTCGGTTGACCAATCGCTGAAGATCGTTGTTGTCTTCAGTGAGCCGATGAGTGCGCTCACTGTTGCCGGGCAAGGAATGGGCAGGCATCCGTTTACGATCACTCCTGCTGTTGCCGGCACATTCCACTGGATCGGGACGACCACGTGCGCATTTACTCCGGCCGACACA
>DATGXR010000601.1:0-1570 GCA_035298825.1 Bacteroidota bacterium | reverse complement strand
TGATGGATCTGATGTGTGATGAGCGCAAGCAGCACGTGGGCGCGCGACCATTGTTCGCCATACATCGGCACGCATTCGGCAAGCATTTCATTGGTCCAATTCTTTTTCAATGCCTTCACGAGAGATTCGGACATATGTTCGTACGACTCGCAGATTTTCAGGGCTTTGTGCGGCGCCTGTCCATTGGCCGGCGGCGCATCGATCTTGAGACCAGCCTGTTGCATCAGCTCACCCAGGGTTTTAATGATATGCCAGGCAAGCGTATAGACTGAACGGCCGTCCTTATACACTTTTTGGTCGAGCGCGGAATCGGACAGCGCGTTGAAAATTTTCAGCGTCGAGGCTTGTTCGCTTTTCCAAATCACGAAAAAATCATCCATCGTTTTGAACATATGTCCTCCTTCATCAATCGTTGTGAAAAAATTACGGCAGTATGACCTTGTTCGCTGTGATGCACGCTGCAGGAAGAGAGTAGAGAGATGCACCCGACATTGCCGGCGTTCAGACCAGCAGTTTCCCCTCCTTCATAATCATCCGCTCGTCGAGCCAGACGGTGGGTCTGGTGATCAGTCCGTCCAGATGGCTTGCCGCACGTATTGTTCCGCCCATCGATTTGTTGTCGCCAAAGGCAATGTGTATCGTGCCCATCACTTTCTCATCCTCGAGGATGACGCCTGTGAGGATGGCCTTGTCGTTCGTGCCGATGCCGAATTCAGCCAGGTTGCGTCCGTCTCGTCCGTGCGGCTCAAGCAGCTCGATCAATCGGGCGGCTTCCCTTCCGCCGGTAATCTCTTCTGCATAGCCGTCGCGCACAATGATGCGGATGGGTTCTCTGACCATGCCGACCGATGCCATCGATCCGTCGACAACAACCACGCCGTTCGATTTGCCTTCAAGGGGCGCCAGGTAGGCTTCGCCTGTGGGAAGATTTCCCGATTCACCTTTTTTGGTGAAGAGTCCCGAGCTGGCATGCGCCGTGCGTCCCTGAATGGGCATTGTGATATCGGTGCCCGAGGGAGACGTCACGCGCACAGTGGAGGACCGTTCGAGCTCCGCACAGAGCGCAAATGTGCGTCTGGCGATCTCGTGATAATCCGCATTCATGCAGCGCACCATGACATCTTCCGTCACACCGGGCAGTGTGGCGATGCGCGCTCCCGCTGCACTTGCCGCACGCCGGGCGTCGGTATGTGTAAGCGACTTCGATGTCGGACACAACACGACATCTGCGAGTTTCATCAGCGCGGCCACCTGTGCCGGCGGCTCGGCGCCGTTGGACGCGCGCGGGAGGATCTCTGTCACAATCACTTCGTTGCCGAGATCTTTCGCGGCTTTCTGAAGCGCGTATCCGATATGTCTCAGCGGCTCGTCGGTCACGATGAGAATCGTTTCGCCGGGCTGCACGCCCATGCATTCGACAAGCGCGATGCGCGATGCCGCGAGCAATTCCTGTGTATGGGTCATCAGATTATGCCTTGATCGTTTCCAATCCGTGAGCGTGCGGTCCCATTTCGGAGCGGCGCAGCAGGAACGCAAAGAGCAGTCCGAAAAATCCGAGGCATGAGAAGAT
>DATGXR010000600.1:0-16617 GCA_035298825.1 Bacteroidota bacterium | reverse complement strand
GAGAATTTTTCCGAAGAATTTTCCGATGGCCGTATAGATCTCATTTCCCTTTTTCAAGCCGAGGCCTTCGATCAGCACGAGAAGCCAGGCCAAGCCGATCGTCAGCGGGGGAAAGATAAAGTGAAATCCGACTGTCATCGCAAATTGAAAACGCGCCAAAAATAGTGGATCCATAAACTGAGTCCTTTCTGTTTTTCATTGCGTGTGTGGAAATATGTGAGAAGAGTGTGGCCAGTGTATATGCGCGTATGAGTATGATAAGCGTAGTGAGGATCGGACTCGGTGGTTGAAGTGGTTTTTTTATTGGGGAAATTAAGATATTTTTCACTTCGTTGCAAGCATCGGGAAACTTTCTTTTCGATATTTCTTTTCTATATAATTCATTGTACATTGAACGCGGTAGAAACAACAGGGTCACACAATTTTCACCGCTTTGATCCACATTGTCTTTACGCATTGCATTTTGATCGTCCGGCGGTGAAGTTTTTCACTTAAGGAGGGTTCTGCCATGAAACAAGATCGCACAATTTCGTTCGCACAGCTTCTTCTTCTGTCGGGCATGCTTTTCCTTTTTCTGTGTGCAGGCGCCGGGTGTCGGCAGCAGGAAGAGATAGAAAAAAAGCCGCTCGTCACTCCTGACAATCTTCAAACCGCATACAATCGTGAAACGCGCCTGGCCTACACGTATGATCTGTTTGCAAAGAAGGCGGAAAAGGAATATCTCCCCAACATTGCGAAACTCTACCGCGCGGCAGCCGTGAGCGAGGCGATCCACGCTGCGGGACACGTCGAACAGATGAAAGCGTTGGGCGCGGTGACGAAGCCGTATACGCCCGAGAAAGTCGTCGTCGGCACGACGATGCAGACGCTGCGCATGGCCGTGAGCGACGAACAGATCGAGTCGGAATCGATGTATCCGAACCTGATCGCAACGGCCGAAGCCGAGAAGCTCAACGATGTGGCGGCGCAGTTCAGGAAGTACCAGCGCGCCGACGATCAGCAGCTGACACTCTTCAAAGAGGCCGCTTCCGATAACGGAGTCATTTCACGTGTGCCGTTTTATATCTGCCCGAAGTGCGGAGGATTCGTGATGACAGCGAAGAATCCCGGCTGTCCGAATTGCGGCGTGAAGCCTGAGGGCATGACGAAGGCCATTTAAATCACTGCGCTTGAGCCTGCAAACACAGGACGAAAAAAACGCCCGCGCCAAAATTGATGGCGCGGGCGTTGTGTTTTGTTTTCTCTCTCTCGCGCCCTTGCATATTTCCCTTCCAGGGAAAAGCATGCGCACGACCGGATTATTCCACAAGCTTATGCTGGAATGCGTAGTGTGTCAGCTCCGAGTTCGTGTGCATGCGTGTCTTTTCCATGATGCGCATGCGATACGTGCTGATCGTCTTGACGCTCAGTCCGAGTTCATGCCCGATTTCGGTGAGTGTCTTGCCCGAGGCGATCATCTTCATCACCTGGAATTCGCGGTTCGAGAGCAGATCGTGGATCGCCATATCGGCGTCGGCATAGAGCCGGCCCGCGATTTTTTCGGCAAGGGCGGATGAGACGTACTTTCCGCCGCTCGCCACTTTCCGTACCGCCACTTGCAGTTCCGTGGGCGCCACTTCCTTGTTCATGAAGCCCGATGCGCCGGCTTTGAGCACGCGCACTCCGTAATGATCTTCCGAATAGACCGAGAGCACCAAAATCGGCGGCATCCCTTTTTTACTGACGATCTCCTCGATGATATCCAATCCGTTCTTGTCCGGCAGCGCGAGGTCCAACATAATCACATCGATCTTCTTTTTGCCCAGCAGTTCCGTCATTTCCTCATAGGTTCCGGCTTCGCCAACAACCGAGAATTCAGGATCTTCGGCAAGAATGTCTTTCAATCCGCGCCGCACAATCGTATGGTCGTCAACTAACAATATGCGAATCATGCTTTACCTCCAACAAGTTAAGAAATAGTTATGGGGATTCTTATTTCAACAACAGTTCCTTTCGCCGGTCGACCGGCGATCTTCACAGTCCCCCCCAAAAATCCGACCCGCTCTCGTATGCCCAGTAGTCCGAGCGAAGCCGGATGTGTGATCTGCTCTTGCGTGATGCCGACGCCGTTGTCCTCAACGTGCAATCGCAATTCACGCTCGTCGAGCGTAAGCTCGACGTTCATTGCCGTTGCCTGCGCATGGCGGGCGATATTGGTGAGCGTTTCAAGAAACACGCGATAGGCAGCCGTGCTCACCGTGGTGCTGACATCGATATCCTTCGGCGTGATCGTGGCCGTCCATTCGATGCCCGTACGTTTTTGAAATTCTGTGAGCTGCCATTCGAGCGTCGCGGCCAAGCCCAGATCATCGAGCATCTCGGGACGCAGTTCTGTCGAGATGCGCCTGACAGTCTTGATCGTGTCGTCAATGAGTTGTGACATCATGCGCGTGCGCGCCTTGAATTCCACTTGTGTGTCGTTGAAGCGTCTTTCAAGCCACGCACAATCCATTTTCAGCGCTGTGAGCGACTGCCCGAGCTCGTCGTGCACCTCGCGCGCGATGCGCGTCCGTTCCTTTTCCACGATCGCGTCGGTGTGCGCCGAAAGATTCCGCAACTGCTGGCGCGATTCGGTCAACTCATCTTCAAATTTTTTTCGCTCGGTGATATCGGTGATCACCGAGACGATGAAGGATTCTCCCGACGGATCGATATGCACGTTCTTCTTCGTGAGGATCGTATGATCGACACCGCGCGCGTCGGTGAGCGTTTCTTCATCAACGATCTCACGCATCGTGCGCAGCAATTGTTCATCCCTCTCCCAGAAGAGATCGGCCTGACCCTTCGGAAAACGATCGTAGTCGGTTTTCCCGATGAGCATCTGCCGGGAATACCCTAAAAAATCACAACAGGCGTCGTTGACCAGCACCCAGCGATGCTGCGCGTCTTTCACAAGCACCGGCGTCGCAATCGAGTTGATGATCGATTCCAGATAATCGTGCAACAACCCGTGCGCAAGGGACCCGTTAGAGATATCGTGATTAGGAATGTTCAAAATACGATCTTGTTATGCCATTTGATGTCTTATCGACGGAACATGCTTTTGTAGGAAGGTAGAAATATTTTTGTTCAGAAGCAGTATTTTTTCGTTGATTTACAGAGTTTTTTTTTAGAGAACGAGGAGCGACAATAGGCCGCACAAGCGCGGCCTATTCAAGCAAGAGCATGGATTTCGTCTCTGTCCACGTGCGTGTTTCGATCCGGTAACAATAAACGCCGGCTGCGACTCCGGACGCATCCCACGCCACTGTATGCCGGCCGGAGGATCGTTCTTCATCGGCCAGGACGGCGACGCGGCGTCCGAGCATGTCGAACACAGTCAGCCGCACATGGCCCGAGACGGGCAAGTCGAAAGAGATCGATGTCGAGGGATTGAACGGATTGGGGAAATTCTGCATGAGCTTCCATGCGGATGCACCGGTGAGAGTAATGCTGCGTTCGGCTGAATACACGTACGCGCCGTCCCTGTCGAGTTGTTTCAATCTGTAGGTGTGCATGCCTGTAGAGCGCGATGTATTTGCATCCACAAAGAAGTACTGCTGCGGTGTGCTGCACGTGCCGTGGCCATTCACAAAGCCGATGCGTTCCCAAAGTGTCACCGGGCCGTGTGCGGACTCCGAGACGACTTTCTTTTCCACTTCGAAACCCGCATTATTTGTTTCGCATGCCGTATTCCACTGAACGTAAATCTGCGCACCCTGAGCCTGCACTGAAAAAGCCGAAAGCTCGACAGGCAGCGCCTCTCCGAGTTCGATCAGTGTCGAAATCGTCCCAATTGCAAGGCGGGCCATGCGGTGATAGTACGGAAGCGAAAAGTGCGAGAACACATCCTCCATCGTGTGATAGCCCGGATTCATATCGCCAAAACCGTCCTGTGCCTGCATCACCGCGCCATATCCTTTCTCCCAGAACGACGAATGATCGCTGGCGCCCGACCCGGGATTGAAGAGCGAAATGGTGAGTCCGGTGGCATACGTAGCATTGACATCGATCATCGTTTGCGCAAGTGCAGCGGAATTCGCCACCGGTCCCGTGTGGAGCGTCATCAGATTATCTCCGTTACCATCGTAGCCAAGCAGTTCGCCGTTCAACACACCCGCGATATCCGCATGCGCTGTTGCGGCGCTGTCTGCAAAATGGCGGCTGCCGAACATGCCGGGCGTTACTTCTTCTTCATCCCAGAAGGCGATCAGGAGTCCGTATTGACTGCGATGGTCCTTCAAGAGCCGTGCGGCTTCCAGACACACCGCCACGTTGCTGATATTATCGTCGGCGCCAGGAGCGTTTGCCATATAAGGAAATGCGTCGTAGTGAGAGGATAAAATGAAGTAGTGTGACGGCGCCGAGGCCTGTGTGACAAAGGCATAGACATTGCGTCCGTGTGCACCGTAGTGCTGATTGACGACCGTATAGCCGTAGGTCCTGAGTCGCAGCGCGATGTACTCAGCCGCATAATTCACCGGCGTCGAATGATCGCGCGACGTGATCTTGCGCTGTTCTCCATTGAGCGTGACGAAGACTTCCCCCGTCAGTTCCCTGACAGTCTGCGAGAGCGAATCAAGATTCACCGCATTGATCACAGATGCGATCTCTGGATTAAGCTGCGCATCGGCTGAATAAGCACACGCCAACAATCCCGCCAGCAACACAATTCTCCGGATCTTCATCATATCGTCCCTTTTCGGTTATCTGTCCGAATCAAACACGTGGTAAAATCGCACTCATTCGTGTGTGACGGACATTCAATGTGATGGGTGAGTGGGGTGATTACTGATTGATTGTTTGTATTAAAATTTTCATCAACACGCCCCGTGCGGTAACTCGACGCATGAGCGAAACAAATAAAAAAGCGCCGGCAGCGAGACAGATAGTTCATCTCCCCTCGCCTGTACATCCTCCAGCACACGAACTGAGCTGTCCGCAGCTGCCGGCGCCATCAGTATAATCCTATCCAATCCGATTGTTTATTTGTCTACAGGAAGATACAGAGTCGGTCAATGAAATCATTGTTAGAAATCATTAACGACGGTTAGAAGTTTTTAATCAAGTCAGCCCTTGACACTTCCCATCATGATGCCGTCGATGTAATACTTCTGCATCGCGATAAAGACGATCATCACCGGAAGAATCGTGAGCACGGAGCCTGCCATCATCAGTTCGACATCGAGCGTGTGCTCCCCCATCAGATTCTGCAGCGCAACGGGCAGCGTGTACATCGAATCGTCCGTCATGATGATGAGCGGCCAGAGGAAGTCGTTCCATGTGCCCATGAATGTGAAGATGGCGAGCGTGACGAGAATCGGTTTGCACAGCGGAAGGATGATGCGCCAGTAGATCTCGAAGTCCGTCGCCCCGTCCATGCGCGCCGCCTCGATGAGACTGTCGGGAATCGAGAGCGCGTACTGGCGAATTAAAAAAATGCCGAAGATGCTCGCCATGCCGGGGATCACGAGTCCCCAATAGGTGTTGACGAGACCGAGCTTGTTCATCATCAGAAACAGCGGAAGCATTGTGATCTGCGCCGGCACGACCATCGATGTGATGAGAAGACGGAAGATTCGCTCGCGTCCCGCGAAGCGGTACTTGGCGAATGCGTATCCGGCGAGCGAATTCACAAAAAGCGAGATCACGGTCACGAGCGTCGAGAGCACGGCGCTGTTCACGGCGTAGCGCGCAAGATTCAAGCGCATGAAGAGCGTCCGGTAATGCTCGAGCGTCACTGTGTGCGGAAAGAATTTTGGCGGGAATGTCGCCGCCTCGCCCGTCGGCATGACGCTTGCCGAAATCATCCACACCACCGGCGCCAGCGTCGTGCAGGCGATCATGATAAGCAGGAGATAAATGAGAATTTTTTTCGATGCGCTCTTCATGGCACGGCGTGTCTGCTATTCGTGTGATTGTTGTTGGAGCTTCATCTGGATGACGGTCGCGCCCGCGATGATCGCAAACAGGGCGAAGGCCACCGCGGCCGAGTATCCCATGCTCCACCACTTGAATCCGGTCTTGTACATCATGAGCACGACGCTCATCGTGCTTTGCAGCGGACCTCCGTCTGTCATCACATAGGGCTCGGCAAACAGCTGGAAGTATCCGATCATGGTGATGACAACGACGAAGAACGTCGTGGGCGCAAGCATCGGCACGGTGATCTTCCGGAATTGATCGAAGGCGGACGCGCCGTCGAGCCGTGCCGCCTCATAGAGATAGACGGGAATGTTCTGCAATCCCGCGATGAAGATGATCATATTGTATCCGAAATTCTTCCAGACCGCAAGCAGGATGATTGCCGGCATCGCCCATGCCGGATCGCCCAGCCAGTCGATCTGGCCGATACCGACAAGCGACAAGAGATAATTGAGCATGCCGTAGCGCGGATGGTAGAGAAATCTCCAGACGATCGAGACGGCCACGAGCGTCGTCACCACGGGAAGGAAATAAATCGAGCGGAAGATTCCCTGATAGCGCACCATCTTTGAATTGACAAGCAGCGCCGCGCCGAGCGACGTCATCACCGATAGCGGTCCGCCCACCGCAACGAAGTAAAGCGTGTTGGTGAGCGCTTTCCAGAACAAGGGATCGCGCATCAGATCGAAATAATTCCTGAGTCCCACAAAGCGCGCGTTCGAAAAATTGGCAAGCGAGTAGATGTCGAAATCCGTGAGGCTCAACAATAACGCGGCGATCACCGGAAGAAAAAAGAAAATCGTCAGAGCCGCAAGCGCGGGAAACAGAAACAGATACGCCGTGCGCATCTGGCGCCTGAGCGAATCGCGCATGCTCGTTGCGTGTGCGGATGTCGTTCGCCTCATCGCTCGGCCGCCTTTCGCTCCATCATCCATCGCCGCTTCTCAAGGATGCGGTCGACATCAGCATCGAATTGCGCAAGCGCCTCGTCGATTGTCATCGCGCGCTTTGCAGCCGCCTCGGCATAGTCCTGCATCTTCATGGCGATCTGCTCCCACTCGGGCACCTTCGGCGTGGGCACTACGCGCTCGAACTGCCGGAAGAACGCCTGCGTGTATTGGTTGCGGCTCAATGTGATGTCGCTCCATGCCGTGCGCACGGCGGGAAGATTGCCCGTCACATGGTAGAACCCGAGCTGCGTTTGTTCTTCGGAGAGATATTCGATGAATTTCCAGGCCGCGTCCTTGTGCTTCGACGAGCGGAACATCACGAGGCTCGCGCCGCCTGCGAGCGAAAGGCTCGGATACGACGAATCGGGAGAAGGAAGAGGCGCCGTCATCCACGTGTCCTGCCTCGATGCGGGGATGCGAGTTTTAAATTCGCCGATATTCCAGGGACCCGTGATGTACATGGCGAAATATCCTTCGTTGAACGACTGGAAGATGTTCGAGACATCGGTCGCCGAAGGCATGGCGAGCTTGTCGTGAAACAAGCCGATGTAAAAACGGAAGGCGTTCTTGAATTCCGGCGCGCTGAAATTTCCCAGTGTGTTGTTTGCCTTCAGGAGTGTCGAGCCGTTTTGCAAACCGAATATCACAGGCGGCGCCCACTCGCTCACCGGCAGAAAAATTCCGTAATTTGCAAGACGGGCATCGATGAGTTTTTTCGATGCCTCGCGCATCTCATTCCACGTGCGCGGACCATCGGGATAGCCCACGCGCGCAAGCAGATCCTTTCTGTAAAACAGCACGCGTGTGTCGACATACCAGGGGATGCCGTAGAGCGTCGAATCGATCACATTGGTGGCAAGGATCCCGGGAAAATATTTTTCCTTCTTCACGATCGTTGATGTTTCAACACGCACTCCAAGATCTTCGAGCGCTTCAAGCAGCGCAAACTCCGGCACCCAGGTATTCCCCAGTTGGCAAATATCGGGCGAAGAGTTGCCGGCGTACGACGTCAGAAGTTTTTCATGCGCCGCGGTCCATGGAATCTGCTGCACGCGCACCCGGATCTCCGGATGCAGCCGTTCGAATTCCGGAATCATCGCGCGGACCTTCTCGCCCTCGGCGCCCAGTCCCCAGAATGTGATGACTGTCTTGCCGGCGGACTCATCCGTGCGGCCGCATCCGGATGCGAACATCGCGCACGATGCGGCGCCGAGCGCCAGCACAAAAAGCATCCGTATCGAAAAGGCGGTGTGTCCGATTGATCTCATGAATGAATGCGTGTCGATTGGATGACCGGGTTTGTCCGTATTGAAAAAAATCGTCTTCACGATTCACTGGAAGGAAACGCATACCCGATCAGATTGATGAGCAGCTGCTGCACGACTGGATCCGGTCTGCGCGCAAAGAGCGTATCGACTCTGCCTGCCTGCTCAACAAGCCTGCCGCGGCACTGCACGCGCGAGATGAGAATTTTTCCCTTGGCGTAAGGAATCTCGATGATCGCTTTGATCTGCAGACCGAGTCCGCATCGGGCAAGCACGCGGTGATGCACCGACGGGGTCACCTCGTATTCCGAGACCGCCTCGCCGCCGTACGCGCCGTTGAACATCTTCAGATGATCCCTGCCGATCGATTTCCAGATCGGATGCGATTCGTCTTCGGCAAAGATATACGAATCGTATCCGCCCTTGTCGAGATCGGCGCGCTCGCGGATTTCAAGATCCACATCGTTCAGGAGTCTGATGACTGCAGAGTTGACAACCCGGTACTCGGGTTCTATCACGAGGAGTGCGCCGCCTGTGCGCACAAAGGCCGAGACGTCGTTCACAAGCGACTGATACCGTGCATGACAAATCGCATTGCCGTGCGTGATGACAAGCGACGTACCCGGATCGATCACAAACGGCGCTGCGGCGGAAAGGCCGAGAAACGTCTGGATCTCTCCCGACGGATCGAGCACCGCCGAGCGCCGCGTGCGCCGACGCTGCGTGATCCGAACGGGCTCGAAGACGTGGAGCACTTTGCGGCTTATCGCGCTCAAAGCCTGAACGTCCTCACTCCCGCGCTTCGAATTGTGGTGCGCACTATGTGCGATGGACGAATGCTCCGACTCGCACATCAATTCGGCCTTCAGCCAGTACGTGCCGGCGAGATTCGGCATGTCGACATTCACAGTGACGATGAGCGTGTCGGAAGGCGGCACCGTAATGTGGAGAGCGTCCGACGAATCATCTGTGCGCTCTGCATCGGCGGCCAATGCAGAATTGTCGGCTGACTCGTGAACGCGAACGTGGAGCCGACCGCACTGTTCAACCGGCGTATCGTTGAAAATGAAGATCCGCACTTCCTTCCTGCTGCCGGTTGTGAAGTGACGATCCCAGAGCTCGATCGACACGCCGAAGGGAGCAAACGCATTTTTCAGCGCCGCGAGCACCGGCTTCACACGCGCCTCACGGATGTCGCCTTCGAACCAGTTGCCCGTGGGACCGTCGTTGTTGCTCAGGTAGACAAAGGGCTGTATCGCGCGCACCTGCATGCGGCGAAAGAGTTCGACCAGCTCTCCGGCAAGGAACGATTGGCGCTCGATCAATTCATCCGTCGTGTAGACATTACCCAGCCACCGCTCGGTCACGTCTTTCATCAGCGAAGTGGGACGGTTGTCGGCATCGAGCCACCACCACAAAAACTCATTCACGATCGACGGCGTTGAAGACTGCTCGATTTCCTCGAGCGACTTGGTGAATCCGAATGTTCGGTTGTTGAGCACCATGCCGAGCGAATAGATGTACGGATGCTGCTCGAAACAATCGACCGATTCCCAGGGCCGCGTCGGATCGAGCGCCTTCATCATCGGCACGATCTCATGCCGGATGACGTCGTCGGACGATTCATTCAACGGATCCCACATCACAATCGATGGATGGTTGCACGAATCATTGATCCACTCGGTGAACTCGCGCGTAATCTGCTGCTTCGTTCCGGTGGAGCGCCAGAACTGCCATTCGTTCTGGATGAGCATCCCATGCTCGTCGGCCAGATCGTACCACCGGTGACAGAGCGGACCGATATGATTGCGGAAAAAATTGAAGTGATGCGCCCGCGGAATGTCGATCAGGATCTTCTTCACCCACTCCTCGTTCCAGGGCAGATGTCTGCGCATCCGGTCGGAGAAGAATCGGTGCAGCGCGATGTTGCCTCCGCGCAGGAAGATCTTCTTTCCGTTCAGAAAAAAGTCCGCGCCCGAGATCGTGAATTCGCGCATGCCAAACGACGCCGAGCGCGCGTCGTGGAGCAGGGCGGACTCCGCCACGCTCACGCGCGCCTCGTAGAGAAACGGTGACTCGAGCGACCAGAGCTT
The DNA here is from genome assembly GCA_035298825.1 of Bacteroidota bacterium. Lineage (GTDB taxonomy): Bacteria > Bacteroidota > Ignavibacteria > UBA10030 > UBA8401 > CAISDA01. The sequence continues at coordinate 6,366 of DATGXR010000600.1, read as the reverse complement.
CACGCCTTCGATCGGAATCTGAAACACGATCGATTCACTGCCATAGGCCGACAACGCCACTTGTTTCGGGATGACATCGGAAGCAGGACGCTTCGACGCTTTTTCCTGGATCGCGCCGATGACGGTGAGGTGCCGGGAGCTCGACGAAAAATTTTCGATCGTGACGCGCACTTCGGCCACAGAGCGCTTAAGATGAGGAATAATTTGCAGCGCAGCAATGCGCGCCTCGCCGCATGCAAAAAGTTCGACATCTCCCCAGATGCCAGGCACATAGATGTCTTTTTCCTGATCGCGTCCGACGGCGCTTTCAGGCGGCAGCGTGGATCGTGCGCCGGCGCGCACAAGGATCTCGTTCGGCGCGCCTTCCAGGCAGTACTCGTCGATCTTATAGGTCTGAGAGGTGTAGCAGCTGATCGACTCTCCGACGAATGTGCCGTTGATCCAGACGGCCGCGCCGAACATGCATTGATGCAATTTCAAATGCAGCGAGCGTAGCTCGCCTTCGCCCCTCAATGAAAAGCGGGTGCGATACCAGTGGTAGTCATACGACTGCCAGTCGTATGCGGGCTCGGCGCAGTCGACAAGCGACGGCACCTCGATCGTGCGATCGAACTCACCAAGCGGCTGCAGACGATCGCCGCCGGCAATTTCCCAGAGGCCGTTCAGGAGGCAGGTGACGCGCGCCTGCGATGAATCAAGTGTCAGTGAAAATTCTGTCATAGGGATAGTTATTGGAGCCATCCGCCCCGGAATCCGGCGCGTTGAAGGCCGCGCCTAATATACTGATTTTTTTTCATGATCGTCCAGATAAATTCGCTCCGCAGATTTTCAATCCCGATGACGATCGGTCCCTGATCGATGCCGAGATAATCGTCGTCGAACCATCCCCGCGGCGAAAATTTCACACATGTCGGATTGAAGGCATCGATGAATCCGTAGCGGCGATAGACGAGGTCGCCATAGTTTTTTTTCATCGCCTGCAGCGCCGGCACACAAATCTCGGGTGCAAACGGGAGCGATCCTCCGGCGGCCGTAGGCGCGATCGTGCCGTCGTCATTTTTCCAGTCGAAGGAGACGCCGCGCGCCGAATATCCGTCGAACCTGCGCTCAACATTCTTGAGCCGCATCGTCATCGAACCCGGACCGTCGCATGCCGTGAAGCCCCAGATCGACTCCGAATAATCGGCATAGCCTTCGGGATTCTCGCGGGCATACGATTGCTGCGCGTATGTGGCGCGGCGGGTGTTCTCGAAATAATCGATTCCCTTGTCTTTCATATACGCGTCGCGGATCTGACGATAGTCGATCCAGCAATGCGAATACTGATGACCGAAGAGCGGACCGAAGCTTACGAACTCGTGCTTGTAGTACGTTGCCCAGACGTACGAGTTCGTCCATTCGTTCCATGCTTCAGTCGAAATCGCATGCGTGGGTGAACCGAGTGCGAGCGTATACAGGATCATCGCCTCATTGTATCCGCGCCATGTGCTTGAGATGAATCCGGATTCCGGATGCCAGCCCATCGACATGACCGTCTGACCGTTCATCGCCCACTCCCAGTCGACGCGCCTGTAGAGCGAATCGGCAATCAGGCGGATCGTCTGTTCGATCGGCGTCGAACGGGAAAAATATTCCCGGCACATCAACACACCCGCCATCAACAGTGCGGTATCGATCGTCGAGAGTTCCACACGCTCGAAGCGCAATCCGGTATCGATGTGAAGGAAGTGATAGAAAAATCCCCGGTACCCCGAAGCAGCGATGGCATCGGATGATTGGGGCGCCGATAAAAGGAAGCGCAGCGTTGTCTGCACACGCGTTGCTGCCTGAGCGCGCGTGATATAGCGGCGCTCAACACCGATCGGGTAGCATGTCAGCGCAAATCCCGTCGCCGCGACGCTTGAGAAAGATTTCGTCGGTGCCCTATCGGGAGTGAGGCCGTTGGCGGGATTGGTCAGGTCCCAGAAATAAAAAAACGATCGGCGCTCGAGCGAATCCAGAAAGCCGTTTGCAAAGTACACTTGCGATCCGGCACTCACAGGCGTCGCACCAAAAAGGACGATCGCAAGCACGCAGAAGATTTTCATCTCATGTCGCATACGCGCCTCTTCATCCCATCACCACGATCACATCGTGCACGCCGCGATCGGTGAATGTGGGAAGGACGATCGATCGCGCGCCGCGTGGTTGAAGCGTCACATCCTTCCCGTCCACGCTCACACGCGCAATGCCCGATGACACTTTTTTTGGATTCATAACATGAATTCGATATTCGGTATCGCGGAAGATGCGCTTCACACGATACTCCTTCCAGGTTTTCGGAATGCAGGGCGAGATCACGAGCCCTTCTTTGGATGCACGCACGCCCAGGATCCAGTCGAAGCCCGCCTTAAAGAGCCAGGCGGCAGACCCCGTATACCAGGTCCATCCTCCGCGCCCATAGAAGCGCGAATCCGGCCCGTCGATATTTCCCGGCGTCACATAGGGCTCGGCCGTGTACTCATCAGGTGACGCGCCGCGGTTGATCGGATTGAGTTTCGAAAACATGCGATACGCCGCATCAGCCCGATCGAGCTTTGCCTCGGCCATCACGGCCCAGGTCGCGGCATGTGTATAGACGCCTCCGTTCTCTCTCATCCCCGCGCCGTAGCGCGTGAGGTATCCGATTTTCGTATCGGGCGTCTTGTACGCCGGATACACAAGCACGGGACCAGCTTTGAATTCGAGCTGATCCTCGACGACATCCATCACCGCCTTCGCCCGCTTCGCATCCGCCACGTCACCGAGCACGGACCAGGTCTGCGTATTGAGCCAGACTTTGCTTTCTTGGCTTTCGGCACTGCCGAGCTTTTCACCAGAGTCTTTCGTGGCGCCGAAGTAATAGGCTCCGTCCCATCCGTGCGTGTTGATGGAGCGATTGAGCTTCGAAGCCGCCGAAAGAAATTCCGAGGCGCGCGCTGCGTCTCCATACTCCGATGCGACGGCTGAAAAATCAACGAGCACACGATGGAGAAATTGTCCGAGCCAAATCGACTCGCCCTTCCACTCGAGACCCACCGCGCTCAATCCGTCGTTCCAGTCGCCGGCCCCGATCAGGGGAAGTCCCCGATCGCTCACACGCGAGAGGACTTTTTCGATCGCCTTCGTGCAGTGCGCGTAGAGGCTCGCAGGCGCCGGATCGTCGAGAAAGGATTCGCTTTCTTTGAGGATCTCCGTATCGTTTGTTTCTTCCAGATACTGGACGACGAGATAGGGCAGCCATAACAGATCATCGGTCATCTCTGTTGGCAATCCGACCTCCGACAGCGGATGCCACCAATGATAGACCGTGCCGTCCTTGAACTGGTGGCGGGCATGGAGCAGGATCTGTTTTTTTGTCTGCACGGAATCGATCGGCAAAAAGATCTGGCTGTCCTGCAACTGGTCTCTGAAACCGTAGGCGCCGCCTGTCTGATAATATCCGGTGCGTCCCCATAACCGTCCGGCGATCGATTGATATTTCAGCCACGTGTTGAGCATGATGTTCATCGCCGGATCGGGCGTTTCGACGTGCGATTGTCCGAGCATCTCATTCCACCTGTGCTGCATCGCTTCGAACGCCTCGTGCACGCGCGAGGCCGAATGATATTCGGTCATGATCTGTTCTGCCTCGGTGCGCGATTGCGCGGCGCCGAGCGTGAAGATGATTTCCTTCGATGCTCCCGGCGCAAGAGAAAGATTCAATTGAAGACTGCCGATCGCATCGAGCCAGTCGCCTGTGCGGCGGCCCATTTTTTTCGAGACGACGGCCTTCGGTGCACGCTCCGACCCGTACATGCCCATGAATGATTCCTTGTCACCGTCATACCCGGCGGGCTTCAGACTTGATGAATGGAAGGCCACATACTCCCAGTCCCTGTTCCAGTGACCCGATTGCGAGGGCACTTCCCAGAGCCGCTTTGTTGCGAAGACGGCATGATGCGCGCTGTCGTATTCGGTGCGAAGAAAACATTTGTGAAATTCACGATGCCAGTCCGGAGCGGCGCCGAGGTTCCATTCAAAATACGTGAAGAGCGACAATGAGCGCGCGCGGCGCGAGATGTTGCGCACCGTAACATTCCAGAGTTCGACAGGCGCGTCGTTGGGGACGAACATCACGATCTCGGTTTCGATTCCGTTTGTCACAGAGCGGATCGTCGTGTATCCGATCCCATGACGCACTTCGTACTCGTCGGGTTCGGCGCAGACGGGCTTCCAGGCGGCCGACCAGAATTTTTCGGTGTCGTTGTCGCGCACGTAGAGGTACTTCCCCCACTCGTCCTTGATCATATCCTGCTCCCAGCGCGTGATCCGGTTGAGCTGGGCATTCGATCGCCAGGAATATCCGCTACCGGTCTGCGAGACAATGAATCCGAAGTCGCCGTTTGTCACAACATTGGCCCAGGGCCGAGGCGTGCGCGGGGTGGTGATGATGAACTCTTTTCCGTCATCCGAAAAATGTCCGTATTTTGTCTTGAACTGTTTCACTGCGTTTCTCCCTCATCTCAAAAAAGAAAATTTAACTACGAGCGCGTGGCAGAATTAACAATACATGCTGACAGGGCTGAATGAATGCGATCATTCTGCGACGCATTTTAAATATCGACCTTCCTGTTACATCAGTTGCTTCATTGCTTACGCGATTAATACGATAATTCGATTCTGGCAGGCAATACGCCGATCGTGATCTCAGACGGCGTGAATGTACGTACGGATTTCCCATTCACACTGACTGATTTCACCGGCCCGTGCATGGGCGACTTGATAACGATCTTTCCGTTGGGAATTTTTTTGAAGTCCGCCGAAAGCGCGATCGCAACATGCAAGCGTGATGTGCGCTTTATCGTATAACTCACTGTCCCGTAATATGTCGGCAGGCGTTCGACACTCACGCCGGAAGGATCCGAGATCCACGCTTCTGGTATTCCCGCCCCGACGACGAGCGCGTCGTCGTATTCGCGCTCGTAGACGAACATCGCGCGCACGGAGCGGATGAAATCCGAACCGACCCAGGTGTGCGGCATATCGCCGATGAACTTCGGCGTTGCGCTGTCGTGCCAGACGACCTCCGCCCAGTGATTCCAGGCGGCGGGACGGCGATCGTGCATGAAAAATTTCATGGCTTCCTGCGCGCGTTCCTTTTCATCGAGGTAGACGAATGAACCGATCGTGCGATTTTCGTACGGCGTGTAATTCTGCCACTTCAGCGAATCGAGTCTGCGTGCGGTAAAATACGAAAAGTATTTGTCAAACGTATTATGGAGCGCGGGTTCGGGAATATTTCCGAGCTCGCCTGCAGGCATGATGCCAATTGTTGTCGATGTCGCGTCGAAGTCGCCGAGTTCGGCGCAGCCTGGAATGTAATCGATGTTCTTGTTTTTCATGGCCTGGCGCATCGATGCATAGAGATCGGTTTTAAAATCGTCGCGCTCGGCGGCAAACTCTTTTTCAAGCGCAGTGTGACCGAGCACGCGCGCAATGTCTGCGGCATCTTTCAATCCGCGCAGGATGAAAAAATCATCCCAGTATGAATGCCGCGGGTGGTCCGAATACCCCTCGTGACTGATCGACTCGGGCACAAGTCCGTAGAGCGCACGATCTTCGTCAGTGCCGTTTTTATACTTGTCCGTCTTGCGCTCGGCTCTCAGCGACTGGATGAAGCGCACGGTCTTCACCACACGATCGAACTTCTCCCTGAGCCACGTCGTATCGTGCGTGAAATTAAAATACGTCTTGATCGCGTAAATGAACTCTCCGTGACTGTCGTGCTCCGCCGTGGCATCGGCTCCGCGTTTGTCGACGACGCACGGAATCTTTCCCGAGGGATATTGGAACATCGCATACCAATCGAGATACTCCCTCACCTCGGTCTGCACGCCGAGTTCCAGCAGCGCGGTTGAAGTGAGGGATCCGTCGCGAATCCAGGAGCGTTCGTAATTTCTCGAGCCTGGCTGTATCCCTGGACCATCGCGATTGATCAGGATGTATGCGAGATTCGATTTCACGGTGTTGATCACATCCCGGTATTGTGCAGGCAGTGTGATCCGGACGTGATCGAGCTTCTCGCGCCAGAATTTCACGGATTCATCGAACGCGCGTTTCACAAATGCGCTGCCGCCGTCGCTGTGATACGGTGATGGATTCTGGCCGGTCCGGGCGTGAAAAGGCACGGCGATGTGAACTTCCTTCGATGCCCCGGCAGGAATCGTGAAGGCATATTCGAAAGCCGCCGAGGCGAATCCGGTTTGATCCGTTACTGACGTGTGCGCGGGCAGAATGCCGCGTGTGAGATATTCAGTGATGTCGCCAGAGTCGAACGAGACGGCGCCAAAACCATCGGGTGCGGTC
>DATGXR010000599.1:0-3085 GCA_035298825.1 Bacteroidota bacterium | reverse complement strand
AGCGCCGGCATCACGGGCGTCGGCATGGGAGAAATCGCGAAGGAAGTCCGCGTGCTCGATATGCCGTTTCTCTTCAAGAACCACGCCGAGGTCGATTATGTGATGAATAAATTCGACGGTGAATTCCGGCAGGCATTCGAAAAAAACGGCTTTGTGCTTCTGGGTTGGGCCGAGGTGGGCTTCGTATATATTTTCACGAACACGCCGGTCTACCGCGTTGCGGATTTGAAGAACGTCAAGATGTGGGCCTGGGAAGGAGATCCGGTGGCCGATGCTGCATTTAAGACGCTGGGTGTGAATTACATTCCGCTGTCGATCACCGACGTGCTGCAGTCGGTGCAGACGAAAATGATCAACGGCTTCTATAACGTGCCGCTTGCAACGGTGTCGCTGCAGTGGTATACGGCCGTGAAGTACATGCTCGATTATCCGCTGACGAATTCGGCGGGAAGCGTCGTGGTCTCGAAATCCCAATTCGACAAGATGCCCAAGGACCTGCAGGACATTCTCGTGCGCAACGGCAAGACGTACATGCGCAAGCTCACCGAGCTCTCGCGCAAGGACAACGAAAAGTCGATTGAAGTGCTCAAGAAGAACAAGATCCAGTTTACGAAACCCGATCCGAAAGAAGCCGCCACATACGACGAAATCGGCAAGACGGCGCGCCGATCGCTCGTGGGCAAAATGTATTCGCAGGACCTTCTGGACCGCATCGAGGCGGCTGTCGCCGAAGCGCGCAAGAAAGGCGTGAAGTAACACTATGGCGGCACTCAAGATTCTTTTCTATATCGATGAACTGATTGCGCGTGTGACAGGGTGGATCCTCGTCTTTTTATTGAGCGTGATGATCCTGATGGCGTTCGGACAGGTAGCGCTGCGGAATTTCTTTCATACGAGTCTTGCCTGGGGCGATGTGTTTTTGCGGCATCTGGTGCTCTGGGTCGGATTCCTGGGCGCGGTGATCGCAACCGGACAGGGACGGCATCTCAAGATCGAATTCATCCGCAAGGTAATCGGCGAGAAACTCCGCAAGATCTTCTTCATCATCACGAACATCTTCGCAGCCGTCATCTGCTGGTATCTCATGCAGGCGTCCACGAGCTTCGTGCAATTCGAGCGCGAGGCGCAGTCGATTCTCATTCTCGATCAGCCCACATGGTATTTCGTTGTGATCATTCCGATCGGTTATGCCGTTATCGCCTTTCGCTTCCTCGTGTCTGTGATCCAGGCCGTGGTTGATATCGCTCACGGCCAGTGGGCAGTAAAGGAGCATGTCTGAGTATGCCCCTGATCCTCATTGTCATCGTTCTGGCTGTGCTGGTGATTTTCGGCGCGCCGCTGTTTTCAGTCGTCGGCGCCATTTCCCTGATAGGATTTTCGTTTCAGGAAATCGACACAAGCGCCATCATCATCGAACTCTACAGGCTGGCAAGCCAGCCCGTGCTTCTTGCCATTCCGCTCTTTGCGGTGGCAGGCTACATGCTTGCAGAATCGAACGCGCCCAAGCGTCTCGTGGCGCTTGCCCAGGCATTGATCGGCTGGATGCCAGGCGGACTGGCGATCGTGGTGCTGATCAGCTGCGCGATCTTCACGGCCTTCACCGGCGGAAGCGGCATCACGATCATCGCGCTTGGCGGACTCGTGTTTCCGATTCTGATCGCGGAGAAATATTCCGAAAAATTCGCCCTCGGGCTTGTCACGACCTCCGGTAGTCTGGGACTGCTTTTCCCGCCGAGTCTGCCGATTATTCTTTACGGCACATTTGCCGAAGTCTCCATTGATGAACTCTTCAAGGCCGGCATCATTCCAGGCATCCTGCTTGTGCTCGTGCTGGCGGTCTATTCGATACAGCAGGGATTCTCGCTGCACATCGAGCGGCAGCCGTTCGATCTGCGCCGCGTGTGGCGCGCGCTCAGGGCGGTTGCCTGGGAAATTCCGCTGCCGGTGTTTGTGATCGGCGGCATCTACGGCGGCTATTTCACCGCCACCGAAGCCGCGGCCGTCACGGCGTTCTATGTGTTCATCGTCGAAGTCGTGATCTATAAGGACCTGAAGCTCACGACCGATGTGCCGCGCATCATGATCGAATCGATGGTGCTCGTCGGCGCAATCCTGATGATCCTCGCCACCGCGATGGGCCTCACCAGTTATCTGATCGATCAGCAGATTCCGCAGCAGCTCTTCGAACTCATCCGCCAGTATGTGGAAAGCAAAGTCGTTTTCCTCATGCTCTTGAATGTGTTCCTGCTTGTGATCGGCATGATGATGGAGATCTTTTCTGCGATCGTCGTGGTGCCGCTGATCGTGCCGATCGCAAAGCAATACGGAATCGATCCGGTTCACCTGGGCATCATCTTCCTTGCAAATCTGGAGATCGCGTATCTGATGCCTCCTGTCGGAATGAATCTGTTTATGTCGAGCTTCAGATTTAAAAAATCGATCGGACGGGTCGCGCTTGCAACGCTGCCGTTTATTCTCGTCCTGATGATCGCGCTCGTGATCATCACATACGTGCCGGAGCTCAGTCTCTGGCTTGTGAACATCTCGCGTGCCTCGGCAGTGACGCCGTAATCGAATTTTTATTTCGTGTGTGTAAAAACAAAGCGGGACGTCGATTTTTTACGATCGGCGTCCCGCTTTTTTTGTCGACCGGCAGTAATATCGCATGCGTCTTCCTTGTTCTCTCACACAAGTTTTATTATATTTCTTGCTCACAAATGAGCCCGGTGCAGAGCATCGCCGCTCCTGTTTCAGACAGTCAGGACAATGCCTGCGTATGCGTTTCTATCTCCTTGATAAGATCACCGAATGGAATCCCGGTTCAAGCGCCCGCGGCATCAAGGCGATCACTCTGAGCGAGGATTTCTTCAGCGATCACTTCCCCCGGTATCCGATCATGCCGGGCGTCCTGATTCTTGAGGCGCTCGCGCAGCTCTCGGGATTGTTGCTCGAAGCGACTGTTGAATCGAAGTATGCGCTCAAGCGCAAGGCGCTTATCTCCATCATGGAAAAAGTGAAATTCCGTACGATCGCCCGTCCGGGAGATGTGCTGGACCTTCAGGCGACGATCGAATCGCTGCGCGAT
>DATGXR010000598.1:0-10446 GCA_035298825.1 Bacteroidota bacterium | reverse complement strand
GGAAGCGTGTTGTCAAGACGCGACGCTTCGTGCAACACCATGATCGTCGGCAGCTTCAACTCCATCAACTGACGGCTGATGATCGAATTGCGCATGATGATGCCGTTGGCGTGCCAGTTCGAGAGGTGGGGAATCGAGGATTTGAGGCTGCGCGCTTCGCGGTAAAAGCTCCATGGTCCATGGAGTTTTGAATAGCGGGCGATGCCGCGCAACAATCCCCGCCCGAATGCGCGCGAGGTCTCAAGCAGCAAAATGACTTTAGGAATATGTTTCAACGGCATTGTGTATTCTTCTTCATTGTGTTGCACGAAAAAAAACAGCATCAGGGAATGAACTGCGTCCAGACGCCGGCGTTCAAGTGCGGACTCGGAACGAATACGAACGCATCCGGATTCCGCTCGAACTGCGTGTAGATCGCGCAACCGCGTTCGATGCCGAGTGTGCCGGCATACGAGGCCGGATGTTTTTCAATAAGCGTACTTGGCGCATAGCGCGAATTCGCATTCCAGCCGATGCGGCCCGTTGCACGATCGATCACCGGATGCCAGGCGAGTCCGCCATGAGCGCGCAGTGCGTCGTATTCGAATCCGTACTCGCGCTCACACCACGCGCCGAATGTAAGACCCTCGTGTGCGTCGGTGCTGATCGCCGCATGGGCCCAATCCGGCGGCACCACGACAATATCGCCAGGCGCGGCTTCAACGGCAAAGCAGCGGCCGGGATCGTCCTCGACGCGTTCCTGCATGTAGATGATGGCGCGCCCCGTCCAGATCTCATAGACTTCCGGAGGGGACATTTTGTTCCCTCTGACTTTTTTATGGACGTGCCCCTGGCTTCTCACGGGTTCATCTCCAAGCTGCCCGGCGGCATAGGTCACGACGCCGAAGAGCAGATTGCGTGCTTGCAGAAGCGGCAGATGGTCGCGCTTGCCCGTATCCATTGCGATCGCATACACGGGATCGGGTCCCGTGCATCCGGGATCGCCCAGGCTCTGTCTGATCGCATCGAGCGTTCTGTATTCGATTTTTTCGGGAGCAAACACGCCTGCACCGAACTCGAATCCGAGCGGATGTTGTGTCGGCCGAATCTCAATGCCGGGATCGATCATCACACGATGCTCCTTCATTTTTTTTCTCTCTCACTGCCTGAGACAAGCAGGTGCTCAAGCTCTTCGAGGCTCTTGCCTTTCGTCTCCGGCACTTTCACGATGATGAAGACGAGATAGAGTACGCACATGATGCCGAACACGAAAAACGCCGAGCCGCCGCCGAGTGTGTTGAGCATCGCGGGGAACACAAGCGACACAAGAAAGCATGCGCTCCAGAGCACAACGATCGCCACGCTCATCGCCTCGCCGCGCAGCCGGTTCGGATAAATCTCCGCGATGAACACCCAGGTCACCGGGCCGAGCGAAGCGGCGAACGATGCGATGTAGAATAAAATTAACCCGAGCACGATTGCGCCTTCACGATCGGGTTGTGAGAAGGCAAAGGCGAGCGCAAAGAGCGACACTGTCATGCCAAGCGTCCCGGCGATCAACAACGGCTTTCGTCCGATCCTGTCGATATAGCGGATGGCGATGAGTGTGCACAATAGATTCACGGCGCCGACTGCGGCCGTCTGCAGCAGTGCACTCTCCATCCCCGTGCCGGTCTTGGCAAAGATCATTGGCGCGTAATACATGATCGAATTGATGCCGGTGATTTGCTGAAAGACGGCGACAATGATGCCGACCCATACGACCGCGCTCATGTGTCGTGAAAAAATTTCCCGAAGCGGAGACTTCGACCGCAAGCCAAGCGATCCCCGGATCTCACTGATCTCCTCGCGCGCGCGCGATGATCCGGAGATCCGCTCGAGCGTGCGGAAGGCCTCATCCATCTTTCCTTTCTGCACGAGCCAGCGCGGACTCTCCGGGACGAACACCAGCGACGCGAAAAACAGTACGGCTGGCGCGCCCATCACAGCAAGCATCCAACGCCAGTTATTCAGCCCTGTGTCGACAAGCAAGTAGTTCGAAAAGAAGGCGGCAAGGATCCCGATCACGATCGCAAGCTGATTGAGCGAGACAAGCTTTCCGCGGTGTGATGCCGGAGAAATCTCCGCGATATACATCGGTGACATCATACTTGCGATGCCGACGGCGATGCCGCCTGTAAAGCGAAACACGATGAAGACCCACAACACTGTTGCCGAAGCCGAACCCGCTGCCGACACAAGAAACAGCAGCGCCGAGACAAGGAGTGTTTTTTTCCTTCCGAAGATGTCGGCCGGACGGCCCGAGACGAGCACGCCCGCGATGCAACCGATCAGCAGGCTGCTTACAGTCCAGCCCAGCATGATATCGTTAAGCTTGAAATATATCCGGATGAACGGGATGGCTCCTGAGATCACGGCCGTATCGAAGCCGAACAGCAATCCGCCCAGAGCCGCCACAGCAGAGACACCCAGAAGAAAGAGCCCTTCGGTCGTTTTCATCTGACGCTCCTTTTTTTACCTATTGACCGGATCTGACAAACGCCTTGATTGTAACGCACTCATTGTCCGCTGACGACGAACCGCAGGGCGTGATCGTGTACGGACCGACGGCAGCCGGAACGATGAACGTCTCTGCGTAGCGGACGATAAAGGGATCGAACGCATGCCGGGGACTTTCGACGACCGCTTCGCTGCCGCCGACAAGACAGAGCACATTGACCGTGCCTTCTGTATCGTGCAGGACTTTTTTTGTGAAGCGGTGCCGGCGCGTCTCGATAAATTCGCGCTCATGCAGTCCCGTTTTTTCTTCGCTCCATCCATCGCCCGTGCCCAGAAGTTCGATCCGGTTCACACATTCATCCCTGATCCACGACGTGCTCCGATCCCATTGAATCACGGCTCTGCCATGCGCAATGTGGATTGGCCGTGGACGGCCGTCGAGCCCCATTCGGCCCCAGTCCCAAAGCTTGAACGTAAAAATATACGGCGTGGCGCTGATCTCGAGCACCATGCAATCTCGTCCCGAGCAGTGGATGGTGCCTGCGGGAATGAGAAAGTGATCGTGCGCAGAGGCGGGCCAGCTCTGCACGTATCGCTCCGCATCGAACGCACGCTCGCCCGATTCGGCACGCGCGAGCGCGGCAAGCATCTCGCCGGGATCGATTCCCTCCCTGAGTCCGAGATAGACTGTGGCGCCCGCGCGCGCATCCACTATATAATAGCTTTCATCCTGCGTATATGCCATCCCAAATTTATCGCGGATGTATTCGGTCAGCGGATGCACCTGCAGGCTCAGATTCCCGCCGCCGATCGTATCCAAAAAATCGAAGCGGATCGGAAACTCCGCGCCAAATCTGTCGTAGACCGCGTCTCCGAGCAGCTCGCGCGGATGTGCAAACACGAGGTCCAGTGCCGGCAGTTCGATGCGTATGCCGTTGATCGAAAAAAGAATGCTGTTTTCCTCCGGCACGCAATTGAAGCACCATGCATAATTTTCCTTCGAGGTGTCCAGGCCGCACACCTTTTTCATCCACTGGCCGCCCCACGGGCCCGGATCGAAAAACGGCACAAGCGAGAAGGGACGCGTGAGCGCTGCGCGCAATGCGGAATCGATCACCGCTGCCGCCGCGAGTTTCGGATGATTGGGCTGTGTGGTATCGAGCACGTACTCCCAGCGCTCCATCAATTCCTGTTTGAGCCGGTCGCAGACGCGCCAATCGACGAAGTAACACTGCTTGTAGAGAAGCATTGTGTCGGGCTCGTTCCGATTGCGAATGCCGAGATTGTCGATGCGTCCCTGCCGCATGCGCTGTTGTATTTCCCAGCGCGGCATATCGCCGTAGATGAGCATATCGGTCGTGTGCGGAATGCGCGATGCGCCCATGCCGATCACGAGCACGAGCCCGTGTGCGAGCGCGGCGATGCGCGCTCTTGCCTCGGCGCATTTGACCGGATCGAGGAAATCGTCGATCACCAGGCGCGTCATATGCCCGAACACGCGATCGTCGGTGACATCGGGAGCGACGAGTTGTCTGATCTCGGACTCCTCCTTGAACAGATGTTCCGTTCGAATCACGTAAGCAGGATGAAGTGCAGCCTCAAGATTGATCGCACACTCATCGGCATCCACTCCATGGTAGAGTTCGAGCACGCAGACAGTGACCGTCTTGTGTGTCACGCTCAGCGCGTGCGCCAGGTGCGAAGCGATCGCCTCCCACCCTTCGAGACACTGCGTCTCGGAGGCGATTTCAAGAACCGGTTGGGTGCGGAATTGTGTCATTGGAACTCAGGATGTGCGAAAACCATCTGCAAGCAGGTACGAGATGCCGAGGAGCGCAGCGTTATCGGAATGTTCGGCCGCCCGAATGGCGACCTTTCCCCACGGGGTCCATGCAAGCCGTGTGACATATTTTGTGATGAACGGCAGAATGATTTCGGCGCTTTGCATGATGCCGCCGCCCACGATGACAAGTTCAGGATCATAGGCGTGTATCAGATTGACAACGCACGAGCTCCATGCAAGCAGACTTCTGTGCACAAGCCGGCCCGCGAGCATATCGTTATGCTGCGCGGCCGTGAAGACTTTTTCGTAATCGATTTTTTCGGAAGTCGAAAGGCGGCTGGCGAAGAACGCCGGATCGCTTCGCGCCTGAAGCGGAAGCATCCAGGTCGACGCTTCTGTTTCGACACATCCGACATTGCCGCAGTTGCAAGGCTGTCCCAGATAATTGATCGTGAAATGTCCGCCCAGACATCCGGCCTGAAAATGTTTTCCATGCAGCAATTTTCCATCGATCATCGCTGCGCCACCCACGCCCGTGCCGAGCGTGACCATCACGATATTGTCGATGCCGAGCCCGGCGCCGTACTGCCATTCGCCGATCAACGCGGCGCGCGCGTCGTTCTCGATGCAGAGAGGAAGACCGAACTGGTTCTGTGCCCAGGCTTTCAGATCGAGCGAAACCGCATCGAAATATTTCTGATTCACCGACAGCACGCGACCCCTGCGGACATCGATGATGCCGGGCATCGAGATGCCGATGCCGAGCATCTCATCTGTGCGAAGGTGCAGCGAGCGCATCAGCTCCAGGATGGCGCGTTCAACTTGAGGAAGACGCGACTCGAGTCCGTGGTTCGAAAAGGCATCGATCGTCGATCGCGCAAGAAGCGTATTGCCTTCAACGATGCCGACTTTAATGCGTGTGCCTCCGAGATCGAGCGCGATCGTTTTCATGTCTGCGCGTGCCAGTCAATTTTTTAAATGAATGAGTGGGTCTTTTTAAAAAACCGTAAGCGCCAATGAACCGATCACGGCTCCGCGATCAGGTCCGGAATGCCGCGGCTTCCCGCCAACAGCCGCGCCGCAAATCCATGCCGCGCGATCTCGTCGTATTTGTGTCCCGCATCCGACGGCCAGCTTGCGCCGAAGATCAGTCGAACACTTCCCGTGTTGGCCACACGGTGCGATGTATACGCGCCGATGTAGTGGAGACTGCCAGGCTTGATGCGCTCGGCCCACACCTCGCGCTCCCGGTTCATCAGAATGAGCATGCCCTCGCCCTGGACGCCCCAGTAATATTCACCTCGGTTTGCCTGCGCGTGCGAATGTCCGCGCGTCATAAAATATTCTTCGCCCACACGTCCCGGCTCGATCACCGTCGTGCCGAAATGCAATCCTCCCGGCGTGCCTTCGGCAACAGGCATATATGCCTGGACGGTGTAGACAAGCGTCTGCGGATCGCGCCGCTTGTAGGCCTCGACGTCCTTGAAGATACCCGACAAATCTCCAAGACGCATCTGACGCGTGACAAGATCACTCCCACTCAAATGCCAGGTATCCGGCTCGATCGAAGCCGCTGCATTGACGATCGACAACATGTTCATAGACACAGGATCATTAGTGTTTTATTTGTGTGTGTGCATATGGGGTTCGTCAATAATAGACATAATCGACTATTTATGCAAGAAGTGTGTAAATCAATTGATCGCGTGCGCAGTCGACTCCGGCTCCCTTTCTATTCCTAAATTTGACCGTGTCTTCTCATTTCTGCGATTTTTTCGCCGGCACAGACCAGCGCACGGGCAGGGCGAATGTCTCAGGAATAGCCGAAATACAAAGTAATATTCACTTTTACATTAATTGATCCACTGTATACAAATTTTGGTACGCTTATTGCATCATCCATAAATAGGATAAAAACGTATGATTTTAACGTAATCCCCGGACTTCCTGCTCGACGATTTTCCGGTACAATGAATGAGTGTTGACTTTACACTTGTATTTATCTACAATGGAGCACATTTAGAGTTCTCGCGTGCTCCGCATAAAACTTCCCCTTCTTATGAAACGAAATCGCTCGCGCGCTGCTGTGCTCATCTTCGGCGTGATGCTTCTGTGTGTCTCACAACGGGTCCTGTCACAGGATAAATCGGAATGCCTCGCCTGTCACAACGACAAGGCGTTGTCCTCGGAACACAAGGGGCAGAAAAAATCGCTGTTTGTCGACGAGAAAAAATTTTCAAAATCGATACACAAGGATCTTCAATGCGTCCAGTGTCATGCCTCTCTTGAGGGCAAGGAACTGCCTCATGAAGCGCCGGTGGCGCCGGTCAAATGCGGCACATGCCACGATGCCGCGGCGGATCTCTACAGCCGCGGCCTGCACGGACAGCGCGCCGCCAAAGGCGATCCGCTTGCGCCGCACTGCTACGATTGTCATGGAAAGCATGACATCCTTGCTGTGAAAGATCCCAACTCTCCGGTGATCCCCTTCCGGATTCCTTTTCTGTGCGGCAAGTGCCACCAGGAAGGCACGCCGGTCATGCGACGCGGAGAAATTCCGCAGGATCATATTCTTGAAAATTACACTGAAAGCATACACGGCGAAGGACTCTTGAAAAAAGGCCTCGCGGTTGCCGCCACATGCGCCTCGTGCCATGGTCCGCATATGATCCTGCCGCACACCGATCCGAAGTCGCCCATTAACCGCAAGAACATTGCCAAGACCTGCCAGCAATGCCACACGCAAATCGAATCGGTGCATAGAAAGATCATTAACGGCAAGCTGTGGGAGAAGGAAGCCAATGTACTGCCGGCGTGCGTCGACTGTCATCAGCCGCATAAGGCGCGCCGCGTGTTCTACGACAAGGGCATGGCCAATCAGGATTGCATGCGCTGCCATGAACGCAAGGACCTGAAGGCGTCGAAAGACGGACGCTCGATGTACGTCGATGTGTCGGCCTATGCCGGATCGAAGCACGGGACGAAAGTCGCATGCAGTCAGTGCCACAGCGAAGTCCAGTCGCATCTTGAGCGTCCATGCGCCGCCATCACGAAGAAAGTCGACTGTGCGCAATGTCATAAGGAAGTGGGCGACGAGTATCAACTGAGCACGCACGGCAAGTTGTCCGCGAAGAACGATCCCTCCTCGCCCACGTGCAAGGAATGTCACGGCACGCATACGGTGAAGGGAAAAACGGATCCCTCGAGTCCGTCGTTTCCCACGAATGTGCCGGCGCTGTGTGCCCGCTGCCATCAGGAAGGCATGAAGGCCTCGATGAGTTACAAGGGCCCGCAGCACAATATCGTCAACAATTATACCGAGAGTATCCACGGCAAGGGTCTCGCAAAAAGCGGTCTGACAGTCACGGCGACCTGCACCTCGTGCCATACGTCGCATCGCGCGCTGCCGAAAGCCGACTCGCTCTCGAGCGTGAATCCGGTGAATCTTCCCTCGACCTGCGGCAAGTGCCACCACGGCATGCAGCAGCAGTTCGAGAAGAGCGTGCATTCACGCCTCGTCTCGAAATCGGATAAGTCTCTGCCCGTGTGCTCCGACTGCCACACCGCGCATACGATCATCCGCACGGATGCCGAAGGCTTCAAGCTTTCGATCTCGACCACGTGCGGCAAGTGCCATGCGGAAGTGACAAAGAGTTATTTCGACACGTATCACGGCAAGGTCTATCAACTCGGATATACGAAGACCGCCAAGTGTTACGATTGTCATGGCTCGCACGACATTCTGCCCCCGGCCAATCCCGCCTCGCATCTCTCGCGCGGGAATGTCGTTGCCACTTGCCAGAAATGCCATCCGGGCGCCAACCGGCGCTTCGCCGGATACCTGACGCACGCGACGCATCACGATCCGGAGAAATATCCGATCCTCTTCTGGGTCTTCTGGGGAATGACGGGATTGGTCATTGTGACATTCGTCTTCAGCGGACTCCATACGCTCTTATGGCTGCCGCGTGCGTGGGAGATGCGCAAGCTGCACAAGCAGATGGAAATCGAGCACGGCAGCGAGCGCCAGTACCAGCGCTTCTCGCGATTGAACAGGCTCCTGCACATCGTGATGATCGTCAGTTTCCTTTCGCTGGCGCTGACCGGCATGACGCTGAAATTCTCGTATACGGGCTGGGCAGCGATTGTCTCACGCATCTTCGGCGGATTCGTCGTGGCAGGCTACGTGCATCGCACAGCGGCCGTCGCGCTCATCACGATCTTCATCATTCACCTGATCGATCTCTTCCGCCGCCGCAAGACCGAATTCGGCACGTGGAAGAACATGATCTTCAATCCGAACCATACGCTCCTGCCGACGAAGAAAGATCTTGACGATGTGATCGGATCGATCAAATGGTTTATCGGCAAGGGTCCTCATCCCCAGTACGGACGCTGGACGTATTGGGAAAAATTCGATTACTTCGCCGTGTTCTGGGGCATCTTCGTCATCGGATCGACCGGCATGATGCTCTGGTTCCCCGAAGTCTTCACGCTCCTGGTGCCGGGCTGGGTGATCAATGTGGCGACGATCGTCCACTCGGATGAGGCGTTGCTTGCGGCGGGATTCATCTTCACGATCCATTTCTTCAACACGCATCTGCGGCCCGAGAAATTCCCGATGGATACGGTCGTCTTCACGGGCCGCATGTCCGTTGAAGAGCTCAAGCGCGACAAGCCGGCCGAATACGAAGCTATGCTTGCAAGCGGCGAACTCGAATCGAAGCTTGTCGAGCCCTATCAGCCGATCGTGATTCGCGTGATCAAGGTGTTCGGCTTCATCGCCGTGGGCATCGGATTCTCGATCGTGATCTGGATCATCTTTGCCATGCTCTTCAATTATCAATAAGAGCGTGTAACCACATGAACACATACAGCTGATTGTATTGGCGGATGCATTAATTTTTATTACGCATCATAAGGAATTTGTAAACAGCACAACCCCCAGCATCAAAAAAAATCCCGCACGAGAGAGAACGTCTTCTCTTGTGCGGGATTTGTTTTTGTACTGCTGCGCGTCTCTTTAATGTCCGCCTTCGATCTGCATATCGAAATCGAGTCCCTGTTTGCTCAACACAGCTTTCATCTTCCAGGCGAGGAAGGCAAGGAAGAGGAAGCAGACCACGGCGACCACATACGACATATGGATGCCGATTGCGGGCACGTCGGCCACCGCGCCCTGGAACGGAGGAATGACTGCGCCGCCCAGGATCATCATCACCAAAAACGCCGAGCCTTCGCTCGTGTATTTTCCCAGGCCTGCAATGCCAAGCGAGAAGATGCACGGCCACATCACCGAACAAAAGAGTCCGCCTGCAAGCAGCGCATATGTCGCGGTCAGGCCGGTCGTCATCATGCCGATCACCATCGCAACGGACGCAAGCAGCGCAAGCGTCAGGAGTGTCTTCATCGGTTTATCCTGTCCGAAGAAGATGCCGGCCACCAGAACGGCGATGCAGATGATGTACAGATACAGATCGCTCACATCATTGCCTCTGCCCGCATTCACCAACAGGATGAGCACAAACGCGCCGAACGGCACGACGTATGTGAGGATCTGCTTCATCTTCTTCGACAGATTGAACGCCGAAAGCGCGGCCGTCCAGCGGCCGATCATCAGGCTTCCCCAGTAGAGCGAGATGAAGCGCGAATTGTGCGCCTCATCGATCGCGCCGAACGACGGCAGCTTCAACAAGGCGCCCATGTTGCTTTGAATCGTGACTTCGACGCCGACGTATGTGAAGATGGCGAACATGCCCAAAATCAATTGAGGATATTTCATCGCTCCCCATCCTTCACCCGACTTATTTGCAAAGCTATAGGAAAGCGACAGCACCAAAAAGACAACCGCAATCGCCATGCCCGAAAGCGACAGCTTGCTCAACTCGGTCACTTGTCCCAGCATGCCGATCGCCCCGAGGGCGACAACCAGAAGCGTCAGACTGACCAGCGCCTTGTTGCTTGTTTCCACATGCTCCTCGAAACTTTGATCGGGCAGCTTCTTCGAAAAGATGAAAATGAGCGAGGCCAGGAAGAATACTCCGGCAACGATCGTGTAGAGAAATTTTATCTGCCCGATATCGGCCGTGCTTGCCGCGCCTTCGGCGATCGAGCCGAAGAGCACGACGCTGACAATCAGCGGACCGATCGTCGTGCCGAATGAGTTCACGCTTCCTGCCAGATTC
>DATGXR010000597.1:0-8815 GCA_035298825.1 Bacteroidota bacterium | reverse complement strand
AGGCCATCGATGCGACCCGAAGGGAGAACCCCTCTGAGGCCGCCGATGCGTGTTGAAGGGAGGATCCCTTTGAGTCCGTCGATGCCGCTGCCGCGGAAAAAATTAAAGAGCATCGTTTCGGCATTGTCGCCCGCATTGTGCGCCACGGCAATCGCATCAGCGCCTGTTTCATGCGCGATCTCGCGGAAGAACGCGTATCGAATTTCGCGGGCGGCGACTTGTATCGATTGTTTGCGCGATCGCGCGATGTGTTTCGTTTCAGCACGCTTCACATAGACCGGGATGCCATATTTTTTCGCGGTCCGCCGCACAAATCGTTCGTCGCCGTCCGATGCGTCGCCTCTGAGCCCGAAATTCACATGCGCCACGGTCAATCGGAGTTTCCATTTTACCTGCAGCATGGCGAATGCATCGAGCATCGCTGTGGAATCGGTTCCGCCGCTTACTCCAAGTACGAGCGAGGCGCCGGGGCGGATGAGTTCGCGCGTTCGAATGAATCGTTCCATGCGCAGCAGGAAATTCCGTATGATCGCCTGAGGCCGCTCTTGTGTGTGCATAAAAAAAATGCCTTTCGATCGGATACAATCCCAACTCGCGCAGGAGCATCGACCGAAAGGACAATTCGTTATCGGATGACAGTATGTTTAAAAAGTACGAAAATTTCGCCCAAATGGCAAGAAATCACCCTTGACGAGGGAGCATTTGTGTCATACGAGCTGCGATGGTAAGGGGTGCGACATATGCAATACGCATCACGGCTCGATGAGTCAGCAGTGTGTCCATTCCGCCTGACGCTGCGCGCCGAACGATTGAGGAAATTTCTTGCCTTTAGAGGCACTTCTTTCTACATTATCGAAACGTTTCAATTATTTCAATTCATCTCACTTCGTATAATACGCATGCTCAATATCGCGCTGTTCGGACCGCCGGGAGCGGGTAAGGGGACCCAGTCTGAATTTCTGATATCGAAGTACAATCTGTTCTATATTTCCACAGGCGATCTGCTTCGCAAAGAGCTCGCCGAAAAATCGAGGCTCGGACTCGAAGCCCAGAGCATCATCGCATCGGGCGGATTGGTGTCCGACGAGATCATCGTCCAGATCATCGAAAAGACGATTACCGAGCACCCGGATGCGAAAGGATTTCTGTTCGACGGATTCCCGCGCACATATATTCAGGCATACATCCTCGAAGGGCTGATGCTGAAGCTGCATACGTCGCTCACGCGTTTGATCAGTCTGAATGTGCCCGAAGAGGAATCCGTTGCGCGCCTGTTGAATCGCGGCAAGACATCGGGCCGTTCGGACGACAATGAGGTCGTGATCAGAACGCGGCTCAGGGAATATGCGCAGAAGACGCTCCCCGTCCTCCAGTTTTATAAGGACAAGGGCGTGTACACGGAGATCGACGGCACAAGAAGCATCGAGGGAGTGACAGAACAGATCTCGTGCATCATCAAGGAAGAGATGAGCAAGAAGCTCATGAATATCGTGATCTTCGGATATCCCGGATCGGGACGCGGATCGCAGGGACGGGCGCTTGCGAAAAAATTCGGGCTTGAATACGTCTCGACGGGAGACATGCTCGATCAGGAGATCGAAAGCGGCACCGAGATGGCGCAAAGGATCAGGGAGTTGTACGAGAACGGGCAGCTTGTGCCTGACGAAATCGTCGTGCAGCTCATCGAGAAGAAGCTTGCGAATTCGAAGAACGTCAAGGGATTCATCTTCAAGGGCTTCCCCCGGACGCTCGTGCAGTCGTACATTCTCGACGGTCTGTTGCTGAAACATCGCACGTCAATTTCGATGATCATCGAACTCGGCGTGCCGACACTCGAACTCATCAGCCGGCTCGACGAGCGAAGCAAGACCGAGAATCGCATGCCATACGATTCGAGTACGGCGAAGATCGTGAAGCGGCTCCAGGAGCATGAGGTCAAGACCGTTCCCGTGATTGAAAAGTACAATCAGCTGCATGGTGTCGTGAAGGTCGACGGCATGGGCTCGTTCGATGAGGTATTCGACCGTCTCGCAAATGAGATCGAACACCGATTCAGGAATATGCGATAACGGACATAAAATAGAATAGAATGGACCATGGCCCGGGCGCATCTGCCAGCGAGGGCCGGAGGGGAATGCGTGATGGAGGAGAAAGGGAAAAAAACGTGTAAGCCTCTGTCGGGATGTTCCGGCAGAGGCTTTGCTGTCGTAAGGAAATTTCATTCATTTACGAACCGGACAATTCAATGTCATTGATGATCACGAACGGCCGCATCATCACGGCCGGAGAGGATTTTACGGCGGATCTTTTTATCCAGGACGAGATCATCTCTGCCATCGGCGCGCATCTTCCAATGCAGGCGGACCGTGTGATCGACGCCGCCGGACTGCTCGTGATGCCCGGCGGGATCGATCCTCATGTACATCTCGCGCTGCCGACCATGGGAACCATCTCGAGCGACGATTACACGACGGGCACGCGCGCCGCATTGTTCGGCGGAACGACGACGGTGATTGATTTCGTGACGCAGACGAAGGGGCATGCCCTCCACGCCGCGCTCGACGAATGGCGGATGCGCTCCGACGGCAGGGCATGCGGCGATTACGGATTTCATATGATCGTCACGGACCTCAACAGCATGACAAAGTCCGAGATTGCGCCGCTCATCCGCGATGAGGGCATCACGTCGTTCAAGGTGTTCATGGCGTACAAAGATACGCTGATGATTGACGACGGCCGCATCGTTGAACTGATGAATGAGGCGAAGCGTCACGGCGGTCTCGTGGCCGTTCACGCGACGAACGGAGAGATGATTGACGCGCTTAAAATGAAGTTCTGTTCGGAAGGCAAGCTCACGCCGCTCTATCATTACTTCTCCCAGCCCGAAATCACGGAATCGGAAGCAACGGCGCGATTCGCCCGTCTGGCCCGGGCCACGGGCGCCGTTTCGTACGTCGTGCATATGTCGAGTGAAGGCGCTTTGAATGCGGTGCGCGACGCCGGGCGCAGAAACCAGAAAGTGTTCGCCGAGACGTGCATTCAATATTTGCTGCTCGATGCGGCAGCATACGGTCAGAGTATGGATGGTGCGAAATTTGTGATGAGTCCGCCGCTTCGCCTGCAAAAGGACCGCGATGCGCTGTGGTCGGGAATCGATCAGGGCACGGTTCAGGTGGTGGCGACAGATCATTGTCCGTTCACGTGGGAGCAAAAGCTCGCCGGGAAAGATGATTTTTCGAAGATCCCCAACGGTGGCGCCGGCATCGAGCACAGGTTGGAACTTCTGTTTTCTGAAGGGGTTCATAAAGGTAGGATCTCGCCGGGCCGTTTCGTTGAAGTGACGTCGACAAATGCCGCGAAGATCTTCGGTCTCTTTCCACGGAAAGGATCCATTGCCGTCGGATCGGATGCCGATCTTATTCTCTTTGATCCCGATGAGGAGCATGTGATTTCTTCTTCGACGCATCATATGAACGTCGACTATTCGGCATACGAAGGCTGGCGCGTGAAGGGGAAAACGAAGACCGTCATTCTGCGCGGCATGGTGGCCGTCGAGCGGGATGAATTATGCGTGAAGCCGGGATTCGGCCGATATCTGAAACGCAACACCGTGTCCGGCGTCATTTGAGAAGATGTGACACTCGTCGCATCGCACGGAGTACAACACAAAATTATGATGATACAGGATGCACATGGCCGGTCGTTCGGGACGCTGAGAGTGAGTCTCACGAATGCCTGCAACTTCGGCTGCGTCTATTGCGTGAACGGCGACGACAAGGGAGAGATCAACCGTGCGGGAACGTCCGTTCGGCCTGCGCTGAAGTACGACGAATTGGCGCGCATCGCAACCGCGCTGCATCGCCTGCTCGGCTTTACGACAATCAGGCTCACGGGCGGGGAGCCGACGCTGTACACGGACCTGATCCCGTTCATCGGCGAACTGACAGCGGCCGGCATGCGCACGATTAAAATGACGACGAACGGATTTCTGCTCAGGCAAAAGGCGGCGGCGCTTGCGCAGGCCGGATTGAGAACGATCAACGTTTCGCTCGACGCGGTCGATCCGGCTGTCTTCGCGGTAATCGCAAAGCGCAACTCATTGCCGCAGGTGCTCTCGGGCATCGATGCCGCGCTCGACGCCGGCATCTCGGTGAAGCTGAATGCAGTGATCATGCGCGGCGTGAACGAGAGTCAGATCATTCCGCTGCTCGACTATGCGCGCGGGCGCGGCATACAGCTGCGCTTTCTCGAACTGATGAGGATGGGACATTTTTATTCGGATCACTTCGACCGGTATTTTTATCCGATGCATGAAATCTGCGGCGTGATACAAACAGTTCATGCAATCGCGCCACTCGACCGGAATCCATCGGCCACGGCGAAGCGCTGGACGTGCGAAGACGGATATGAATTCGGCATCATCGCAAACGAATCCGAACCGTTCTGCTCAGACTGCGACAGGCTCAGACTCGACAGTTACGGAAATATTTTCGGATGCCTGAGCGAAGAAAAAAGCGAGTATGTGGGCGACATCGTTGCGAACGAAGATGCGCTGCGCGACAAATTGCTTCAGGCGCTCACACACAAACAGCCGCTGAAGTTCAAGGGCAGCGCGCTCACGATGATTTCGATTGGCGGATAAAAAAATGGGCGTGTCGCTTCTATTCGAATTTTATTGAGAGGACAATGTGATTGTTACAGCACCAATCGATATCGCCGCGGAACTTGCGAGGGCGCACCGTCCGGGCGCCGGAGGCATCGTGCTCTTCAGCGGCGAGGTGCGAGACAATCACAAGGGCAGGCAGGTGGCATGGCTCGAGTACGAGGCGTATGTGCCGCTTGCCGAGACAATGATCGCGGATATCGTTCAGCGAGCGTGCGTGCGTTGGGAGCTTGCCCATGCGTCGGCCGTGCATCGCATCGGAAGACTCGAAATTTCAGAGAGCGCTGTGGTCGTCGTCACATCGCATGCGCACAGGCGTCAGGCATATGAAGCAAACCAATTCATCATCGATGCAATCAAACACGATGTGCCAATCTGGAAGTGCGAACACTTTATGGACGGCACACATGCATGGGGGAGGGCCGAAGCATGATGCGTGACATCACGGCGAAACAGACGACACTCCGAACGGCTTCGGCTCAGGCTGTCGTGTACTGTACGGACGAAACGCTCACGCGTCTGAAGGAGAAAACAATTCCCAAAGGCGATGCATTCGAATTTGCGCGCGCCGCGGGATATTTCGGCGCGAAGAACACGTCGCATCTTATTCCGCATTGTCATCCCATCGGCATCGATTCGCTCGAATTCGAATTCGATATCCTGACCGAAGAGAACACGACCCGCTACATTCCCGATGCGCCGGCGTATCGTCCGGGCGTTGTCATCACGGGCACGGCCAAATGCATCGGACGCACGGGCATAGAAATTGAAGCAATCACCGGCGTGACAGTGGCAGCGCTCACGATGTACGACATTCTGAAACCGATCGACACCCACCTTGAACTCTCTCATATCCGCGTGCTGAAAAAAACAGGCGGCAAGTCGGACCACAGGCACTCATTTGAAGGCGTGACGTGCGCCGTGCTCGTCTGCTCCGATTCGGCATTTGAGGGGAAGAAGACGGACACGTCGGGCGAAGTCATGCGCAGAAAACTGCTGGATGTCGGTGCGGACGTCGTTGATTATACGATCGTGCCCGACGCAAAGCCACACATCCAGCGTCAGATACGGATGTGGGTCGAGGAAGACATTCAGTTTATTTTCACTACGGGCGGCACGGGACTCGGTCCCCGCGATGTGACTGTCGAATCGGTCAGCGAGCTGCTCGAGAAGGAAGCCCTGGGAATTGTTGAGGCGATGCGCTCGTACGGACAGATGCGCACGCCCCTCGCGATGATGAGCCGCGCCGTGGCAGGTTCGGTCGGAGCAACGACGATCATCACGCTTCCCGGCAGTCCCCGCGGCGTTGCCGAATGTCTCGATGCGATACTGCCGTTCGTGTTCCACACGCGCGCAATGCTTGAAGGCGGCGGGCATTGATCGCGCCGCTTCCGCAATTGATGATCCGGTCCACTGGCGCAGGCGAAATCCGCACGCGCACAGGACGCACACTGCATCACATCCTATGATCTCATTCAACGAAGCAATCGACAGCATCAACTTGCTCGCGACGGACTGGGGTGTTGAATCGGTTCCGCTCGAGGACGCCGCCGGCCGCGTGATATCCGAACCTGTCGAGGCGGACCGTGAATATCCTCCGTTCAATCGCGCGGCGATGGACGGGTATGCAGTCAGGTCCGGGGATATTTTAGAAAAAGGCATCAGGGAATTTCGTGTCGTCGGCGAGATTTTTGCGGGACAACCTGCGGCGATCGTCGTGCAATCCGGCGAAGCCGTGAAGATCATGACAGGCGCGCCGGTTCCCGATACGGCCGATGCGGTGATAAAACGTGAGGATGCGGTCGAAACGCCAGGCGGCGTCGCATTTCATGTCGATGAATTCGTCCGCCATCAATGCATCGCAAAAAAGGGCGGAGACATCGCGCACGGAGGCGTGATCATCAACAACTCATTGCAGATCGGAACGGGAGAATTTTCAGTCCTTGCCTCGCTCGGGAAATCGCACGTGAATGTCTTCAGGCGTCCGCGAGTCGCGCTCATCTCGACGGGAGACGAAATTCTTCCGGTCGGTGAGACGCCTGCCTCGTATCAGATCAGGGATGCAAATAGGTACAGCATCGCCGGCATGCTCGATCGATTCAGGATCCGTCCCATGTTCACCGCGATCGTCCGCGATGAAGCCGAAGTGTTGCGCCGTACAATCGAGTCCGCGCTCGACAATGATCTGCTCATCCTTTCAGGAGGCGTGTCAGCCGGCGACGCAGATCTGGTGCCGGGAATACTTGCTGCGTGCGGAGTGCGGGAGCAATTTCATCGTGTGAAGATCAAGCCCGGTAAGCCGTTGTGGGTCGGATCGCATCCCCGCGGCGCCCGCGTCTTTGCCCTTCCCGGAAATCCCTACTCGGTGCAGGCTGCATGCAGGCTGTTCATCGATCCGTTTCTGCGCGCATGCTTTCATCTACCGGCCCAGGCGCCGCTGTTGCTTCCGATGCGGCAGGCGAGAAAGAAACAGACGCAGTTCGATGAATTCTTCCCCGCAAGGATCGTGAACACGGCGACGGGCGCACATGCTGAGCCGTTGGCATATCATTCATCGGGTGACATCACCGCATCGCTCGGAACCGACGGCATGGTGCGCCATCCGGCAGGGGCCGGAGATCTGCGTGCGGAGGAGATCGTCGACCTGTATTTGTGGAACAGCATTCGCTGAATAAAAAATTGAACCCGAAGCATTTAATTACTACATTCACAAATCGTCGTTTATTGAAAAACCGACTTGTATGAATTCAACACCTCCTCATTATGTGACCGGCCTGACCTGCCTGCTCTGCGGCACGACGTATCCCTATGGCAATCTTTTCACATGCCCTGCATGCGGAATCGAAGGCATCCTCGATGTCGAATACGATTACGATGCGATCCGCAACCGGTTCGCCGCGCAGCCATTGTCACAACGCCGGTCGGATCATTGGCGCTATAAGGAACTGCTGCCTGTGCTGCAGGATGCGCCGGTGCCTCATCTCTCGGTCGGGTGGACGCCCGTGTACGACGCGCATCGCCTTGCCCGCGCATTGGGTGTGGAGCGTCTGCTGTTGAAAGACGAGGGAAGGAATCCCACGAGCTCGTTCAAAGACCGCGCGAGTTCGATCGGCGTTGTGAAGGCCATGGAATTCGGATTCGACACGATCGCCTGCGCATCCACTGGCAATGCAGCATCGTCGCTTGCAGGACTCTCGGCCTCGGTGGGTTTGAAAAGTTTCATCTTCGTGCCCGAGCGCGCGCCCGAGCCGAAGGTCACGCAGCTCCTGATCTTCGGAGCAACCGTGTTGAAAATCAAGGGAACGTACGAACAGGCATTCGATCTCTGCCGCGAGGCGTGCGAACAATTCGGATGGTATAACAGAAACAGCGGGACGAATCCGTTTCTTGTGGAAGGAAAGAAAACCGCGGGACTCGAGATCGCGGAGCAATGTGCAAGACAGATGCCCGACTGGGTTGCCGTATCGGTGGGCGACGGATGCACGCTCGGCGGCATCGGCAAGGGGCTGCAGGAAATGAAGCGGCTCGGACTGATCGACCGCGTGCCGCGTCTGCTTGGCGTACAGGCCGAAGGCGCCCGGGCGATCGTCACGGCGTTCGCGGCCAATGCGGAACTTGTTCCGACTGAGACGAATACGATCGCAGACAGTATCGCCGTCGGCACGCCGCGCAACTGGCGGAGGGTGATCTCGCAGATCCGGAAATCGGAGGGAACGATGATTGCCGTGTCGGATGAGGAGATTCTCGACGCGATGCGTTTCACGGCCCGGCTCGGCGGCGTCTTCGGCGAACCGGCCGGCGTGGCATCCGTCGCCGGTGTCAGGCGCGCCCTCGCCGAGGGCATCATTCTTCCGCATGAATCAGTTCTTGCCGTCATCACGGGCAACGGGCTGAAGGATATTCATTCCGCAAAACAGGCTGCGGGACGTGAACTGATTATCGAACCGACGATCGCTGCGCTTTCGGATGCGATTGCCGCTCACGCCGCACAGCATGCCGGAGCATAGTCAATCGTGGACTGCATACTTCAAAATGCGTTGTGCGTTGTACCCTATCCCCCCTCCGTCGAACTGTGCGATCTGAAGATCGAAGGCGGCGCGATCGCGGAACGAGGCAGGAGCATTATGCCCGCACCACATGATGAGGTGCACG
>DATGXR010000596.1:0-3387 GCA_035298825.1 Bacteroidota bacterium | reverse complement strand
ATTGAATGGACAACGGTATTATCCGCTCCCGTTTATCGGTGAACAGGAACGTCGCCTGGGCCGCTCCATTACGCACTTCTTCTTCACTTTCACCGAGTCCGTCGTGGAACGTGAATCGGAGATGTGTCACCGGCCGGCCGGTCCATGTGACGCCGTATCTCCACGTCGAATATTCATCGTCGAGTTTCCGCGTGGGAGTGAAGACAATTTTATCACAGACTCGCTGCATGGCCAGCGGAATTCCTGTTACGACATCGCTAATGCCGCCGGACGTGAAGGGATAGGACAACGTATCGGGATACATTCCCGCCATCAGCAACGCACGATAATATTGCTGTAGCATGCGTTGAAGATCGACGCCGCCGGTCCCCTCCCCCTCCGCTTCCGCCGCCGCCAGATCGTCGATGATCTGACGCCTGCGTCGATCGAAGATTGCGCGAACGACACTTTTCGGGACGAATTTAATAACGTGATAGACGCCCTGAGTCTGTTCAACAGTTTCCTCCACATCCCGCAAAACAACGCTGGAAAAGGACAGTGTCGACTGATCCGCGGAATTCAGGAGATCGGAATTTTTCTCCGATGTGGTAACATGGAGGGTTGAGGAAACAAGCACCTGAATCTGTTCGACCATATTCGCGTACGCACGCGAACGGGCAACATCAAGGGACGCATGTTCGCCCCTGCCAATATAATAGTTATTTGGGGTGTCGTGAAATGATTGCCCCGTCACAGAGGACGATAAGAGAACAGCGAAGCACAGAGAACGGATGAACATAGAGGCGAATCCATGTAATCGAAATGCGTATTTAATCCACCACTTGTGAAGGATGATCGAAACCGGCCCCTTTCCTTCGATCACACTTCCTACGCATCCCAGGCCGCATAGATTCTGACAAATGATAATACGATAAATAGACGAGATAATCAAATCTAACTACCGCAATACGTCTTAATGAACTGGGCCCTGCTTTCATTGAATGATAGCGTACATAAAATGATATCAATCACTATTGTGTGTTTCATTGCGGTTAAAAATACGGACGCACGCGATACGTCACGCCGATCTCGTTTTCGACGAATTGTTTCGAGGCTTCGAGGTCGATCTCCGGAATGCCCACGACACTCATCACGACTTCAGGTACGTATTTTTTCGCTTCCTTCGCGAAGTCGATCATCGCCGCATGGAATTTCGGTCCGTCGAGATTCATGAGCGCGCCGTACTGGATCGGATCGATCGAATTCAGGCTGATCGAGACGACATCAACAAGTCCTTTGAGCTCCGGAGCGATGTTGCGCTTGTTGATCACCGATCCGTGTCCGTCTGTGTTGAGCCTCACGCGCCCTCCGTGCGCCTTGATCCACGACGCGATTGTCTTCACCGTATCGAAGCGTATCGTCGGCTCGCCGTATCCGCAAAACACAATGTCGCGATACTTCGTCGGATCTCCGATCTCCGCGATCACTTCCTGGGCTTCGGGTTCGCGCCGGATCTTCAGATTGTATCCCTTGATCACCGCGCCTCCCTTTCGATCGCAGAATTCACAATCGGCGTTGCACCGGTTCGTCAGATTAATATAGAGCGACTGGCCGAGCCTGTATGTGATCACCGGCTCAGGAAGCGCGCCGATACCGAACAGCTTCTTCGCGTTGTACGTCGTCGTGCGCTCGATATCATCTGTCGACGCCGAACAGAGCTCCGCGATGCGCGCAGTGATCAGTGGAATGTATGATGGCTCGTTGCGTTTGCCGCGATGCGGCGCGGGTGTGAGATACGGCGCATCGGTTTCGAGCATGAGATGGTCGTATCCGATTTCGCGCACGACTTCCGCAGCGGCGTTATTCTTGAACGTCACCGTGCCGGGAAATGAAACAAGGAATCCCGCTTTGATCAATCGAATCGCTGTCTTCGCATCACCCGAATAGCAGTGAAACACGCCCTTAAGTCCCTCAACCGTCCGCCCTGAGTCCTGAACGACGCGTCGCCAATCCGGAAATCGCTGTATCGTTTCCTCGACGATTTCAAGTGCATCATCCATCGAATCGCGCGTGTGTATGATCGCAGGAAGATGATGCGCCGCCGCAAGCGCGAGCTGTTCGCGGAATCGCATCCGTTGCACATCGCGCGGCACGCGGTCGTAATAATAATCGAGGCCAATCTCGCCAACCGCCACGACCTTCGGATGCGACAACATCTGTTCGATCTCCGCAAGCGTCGAATCGGTCCACGTCTCGAGGTCCAGGGGATGTATCCCTGCCGCCGCATAGATCGAATTCTCCCGCTCGGCAAGCGCGATCGCCTGTTTGGTGGTTTCGATGTTCGTTCCGGGGACAACGGCGTATTCCATTCCTGCGTCAGCTGCGCGTTTCAACACATCGTCAATATCTTTTTCATAATCTTTGTAAAACAAATGCGAATGCGAATCGATGAACATGATTATCCAATCTTTTTATATGCGTGATATTTTCCTGTTGTCTTTTTCCAGAACGAAAATTTTGAGGCGCCCGGAAAAATCGGTATGCGGCGGAGTTCATACGTGTCGGACCAAATGCTTCTTACTCCTGAATCGGTGGCGATGCCGAATGTGTAGCCTGCTTCCTTCGTGATCTTCTTCACTTCCTCATTCACGGCGCCGTAGGGATACGCGATCGAATGCACGGTATACCCGAGACGCTCTTCGATCTGCTGCTTCGAAGATTCGATTTCCCGGCGCGCCTCGTCGGGGCTGACCTGCGTGAGTTTCGTGTGACGCATCGTGTGCGCGCCGAAATCGATGCCGAACGAGATCATCTTCCTGCACTGCTCATCTGTCATGAGCCGCGCCTCGGGTTCGCCCGATGCGATATCCCATTCGTTCGTCCGTATCGACGGATCGCCGAGAATGAAGATCGTCGCATTCATCCCGAACCGTTTCAGGATCGGGAATGCATGGAGATAATTGTCCTCGTAGCCGTCGTCGAATGTAATCAGGACGGGCCGGCGCGGAATGATACGCTCTCCGAGCATGATCGAGCGCAGATCGCGCAGCGTGAGCGTCGTGCATCCTTTTTTCCTGAGGGCGCGAAGTTGCTCGGCGAATTCATGCTTTGTCACATAGATGCCATGACGCGTCCCCTCCGGCACGCCATCTGTCACACGATGATACATGAGAATGGGGATCTCGCTGATGCCCCGCTTGATTGCGGCAGCCTCGGCATAGACGCGTATGATCTCCTGCGACACATGCGTGGCGTCGAATTCGCACGCGGCAAATCGAGTTCCCCATTCTGAATGATCCTCCGGCGTCTCGAGCGCGCTGAGAATATGCGAGGCCATCTCCTCAGTCGAACTCGTCCGTACAACACCGGCATCCCCGAAATTTGTCGAGAGGGCTTCCGCAGCGCTCG
>DATGXR010000595.1:0-28513 GCA_035298825.1 Bacteroidota bacterium | reverse complement strand
GTTCTCGGGCACAGGGATATCGAGCGTGGCAAAGAGCGCGTCGTTTTCCGTGGAGAGTTTCACTTCCTGTGTGCCGTCTGATTTGATCGCATAGACTTCCGCCGAGCGCACCATTTGCGCGCGCGTGAAGGCAATGGTGCCTTCGCGCGAAACCGAGAAGCCGGTCACAGCGCCAGAGGCAGTCAAATTCTTTGGTGCAGATGCACTGCCGTCACTGGCCAGACTCCAGAGCGGCTGCTCGGCCTGGTCTTCGGCCTCGAAGAAGAGCGTCTTCGAATCGCCTGACCACTCGGGTCCTCCTGCAGAGCGGTCCCAGTTCGGCATCAAACTGCGAATCGATTTTTTCGCGCGGTCGTAGAGCATCACCTGCCAGCGGTCGGCTTCAAATCCGGCGCGCGACTGTGCGCGATATGAAATATATTTGCCGTCCGGCGAGTAGCGCGGGAATCCGTCGGCCGCGAGGTTTGTCGTGATCTGCGTATGGACGCCCGTGTTCAGATCGACCGTATAGATGTCGTGATTGGTCGACCAGGATTCTTCGCGCACCGGAACAGGCGTCGCCGTATAGGCAAGTTCCGCGCCGTCGGGTGAGAAGTCGAAATCATCTCCGACTGAAAATGTCATCGAGGGCGGCTGCGCGTCTCTGTCGCCGGGGGTGACATCGCGAGGTTCGCCGCCCTTTGCGGCGACAACGAAGATATGCTGACGCTTATCGTCGACCCAGCTATCCCAGTGCCGGTAGAGCAGCTTGGTGATGATGCGGGCTTTGACCTTGCTTTGATCCCGCGCGGCTTGTTTTTCCTTATTGGCGCGATCGCTTTCTGAAAAAGGGCGATCGGAGAATTCAGGGAAAACGGCCGAGACGAACGCGATCTGGCGTCCATCGGGCGACCACACAGCCTGGGCGGCTTCGCTTGAGATATGTGTGAGCTGCGTGACGGCTTTCGATCCGACATCGTACAGATAGATCTGCATGGAGCCGTCGCGGTTCGATTCGAATGCGATTGTCTTTCCATCGGGCGACCAGCGCGGATGACGCTCCTGCTTTTCTCCGCCGATTGCGAGCTCGGGCGTTCCGCCCTGGGCGGAGACGAGATAAATATCGCTATTGGTTTTATTGGCGTCCTTGTCGACTGTGCCGACAACATAGGCCACGCGTTTTCCGTCGGGGGAAATCTGCGCATCGCTGATGCGTTTGATGCGAAAGAGATCATCGATCTCCATGGGACGTTTCGCCTGAGAGCGAAGATCGCTTGCGGTTGTCACACAAAGCGTCAGCGCGAAACAAAAAAGGAAGAACCAACGGCCTGAGCGTTTCACCATCATCATATACTGTGTCCTTTGACTAAGTGGAGATTGACTGCGCGTGCTGCGTTTTCTGATTGTACGACGAGAGACCCGAGTCGGGGATTACAAGACGGACTGTCGTGCCCTTGCCCGGGGTCCCCAGAATTTCGACTGAGCCGGAGAACATATGCGCCCGTTCGCGCATGCCGATCAGTCCGAACGATTTTGTTTTCGAGGGCGCATCGCGATCGATCCCGACTCCGTTGTCGCGCACTTCGAGCTCGAAGCCTGATTCATCCCTGCCGAACGACACCGTGACGCGTGTGGCCTCGGCATGGCGCAGCACATTGGTGAGCGATTCCTGAAAGATGCGATAGACCGCCGTTGCGCAGTCGCGAGGGAAGGAAGTGTCGTCGGCCGTGAGATAACACTCGCAGACGATGCCCGTGCGGCTTTGGAATTCTTCGGCCTGCCATTCAATCGCCGCCGAGAGTCCGAGCTTATCAAGCAACACGGGACGGAGTTCGGAGATAATCTTGCGCACCGAATGCACGGTCTGATTCAGGAGATCGGACATCGATTGGATGCGGTCGGTCATTTCATTTAACTCGGGCGCTTTCACGTGTTCGATCACCAGGTCTTCAAGCAAGGCGAGATCCATCTTCAGGCCAGTCAAGTCTTGTCCGAGTTCGTCGTGGATTTCGCGGGCGATCGATGTGCGTTCTTCTTCGCGAGCGGACTGCAGATGCGCCGCCAGTTCGCGCAGCTCTTCGCGCGAGCGCTCAAGGTCCGCTTCGACGTGCTTGTGTCCGGTGATGTCGCGAATGACGATCTGTCTGGCGGGCTTGCCGTTATAT
Source organism: Bacteroidota bacterium (assembly GCA_035298825.1). GTDB lineage: Bacteria > Bacteroidota > Ignavibacteria > UBA10030 > UBA8401 > CAISDA01. The sequence goes on along the minus strand of DATGXR010000595.1, from coordinate 26,369 downwards.
GTGGTCCTGGCGCCCACGCTTTCATAGTATAACTTTTCGCCCGACTCCGTGACGTACGTGAGTGTGAGTCCGCCGTGTCCTTCGTTTTCGCATTCGATTTCTGTGGAGCGCACTTTGATTGCGTCGCGGAATTCTTCCGGTACGAAATCAAGAAAGTGTTTTCCCAGGAGTTCATCGGCCGACGTTTTGCCCAGCAATCGGACGGCGGCCGGATTGACATATTCAAGAATCCAGTCGCAGTAGACGACGATCGCTTCAGGCGAGTGCTCAACTAACAGCCTGTAGCGGTCTTCGGTTTCTCCAAGGGCAGATTCTGCGCGTCGATGCTCTTCCCGGTCGCGCAGCGTGCTGATGCCGAAGGCGATATCAGCAGCGAGCTGCTCCAGGAGCTTGACCTCTTCTTTGTCGAAGGCGTCGTCCTGACGCGAATAGAGCACAAGTACGCCGAAGACCGATTGATTGTGCAAGAGCGGAACGCCGATGACCGAGGCGAAGCCGCGCTTGATCGCTTCAAGCCGCCAGAGCTCGGGCTCGTCGTTGAGGGGATCAGGCGGATGCTGGATGCCCCGCATCACTGTCGTGCGTCCTGTGGCAGCGGCCATGCCGCCGGGTCCGAGATTTTTCTGCTTCGACAGATCCCAGGAGATCAGGTGCGAGCGCAGGTAGCCGTTTTCTTCTCCCATCCAGACGACCGGGTGAATAATTTTTTGGCGTCCGTCGGGATCCGCTTCCGGCATGCCGACCCAGGCCAGGCGATAGCCTCCGGTGTCGCAGAGGATGCGGCACACGTCCTCTAAGAATTGCTGCTCGCGCGTGGCGCGCGCAAGCGTCTGGCTCACGGCGATGATTGCCTTGAGCGCGCGGTTCAAGCGGAAGAGCTCGCGCTCGGCGCGGCGCTGTTCGGTCACATCGCGCAGCACCACCTGATGGGCGTACGAGCCCTGATAGGGAATCGGAACGCTCATCCCCTCGATATAGAGTTCCTGACCGTTGAGTGTGCGCGAGCGGATGCCGAGCACCTGGCGCTCTGGCGTCTCGAGTGTGCGCTCTGTGCGTTCGACAACGGCGTGCCGGAATTCTTCGGGCACGAAATCAAGGAACGGACGGCCGATCACCGATTCGCGGTCGGGCGCACACACCAAGCGCAAGGCGGCCTCGTTCACATAGACGATCACGCCGTTGAAGTGCACGACAATCGCGTCGGGTGAGAGTTCGACAAGAGCCCGGTAGCGCCGTTCGGATTCCTCGGCACTTTGAGCCGGTGTGAGCACAGGCGGTTCGGATGTGAAGGGTGCATCCATCATAAAAAATGCTACCATTTCTTAAAGATGAAGAAAACGGCGCCGATAATACAGATGAATCCCGCCAGGTAATTCCATCTGAATTCTTCCTTCAGGTAGACGACCGAAAAAACGCTGAAGACGACAAGCGTGATGACTTCCTGTATCGTTTTGAGCTGGGCGGCCGAAAAATGGCCATACCCAAGGCGGTTGGCCGGCACCATGAAGCAATATTCAAAAAAGGCGATCGCCCAGCTTGCAAGGACGACTTTCCAAAGCGCGACATCCTTGAATTTCAAGTGGCCGTACCAGGCAAATGTCATAAAGACGTTTGACACAGTCAACAGAACAATCGTTGGCATACTCGTGGTAGATCTCGATACTGTAAAAAAAATTTTAGAGCGCTCACGGCGCCATCGCGCGCGCGCGTAAGCGCGGCACGCGCCTCTATCTATAACATAGAAAAATTCCCGGTGAGATTCAAAGAGCCGCCGATCCCGGTCACGCTCCACCCGGATCTCACTGCCATCACAAAGAGAGCGAGCAAGAGAAAGAGCGATGGGTTTGCATCGCTCCTCGGCGTTTAGTATATTTTTTGACAAAGGAACCCATACTCATGTCAAAAACCAAGTCCATTCCCAGTCTCCTTGTCGTCGATGACGAATCGGCCTTCCGCGACACGCTCAAGCCGATCCTGACAGACGAAGGCTACGCGGTCGAAGTCGCCTCAGACGGAGTCGAGGCGATCAATCAGCTCCAGGAAAAATTCTTTGACGCCGTCTTGCTCGATGTGAAGATGCCGCGCGTCGACGGCCTGGAAGTCCTGGCCTTTGTCCGCGATCACTACCTTGACACGCAGGTCATCATGCTCACGGGCGTGGACGATGTGCGCATCGCGGTTGAATGCATGAAGCGCGGCGCGTTCCATTATCTGACCAAGCCGTACTCGATGGACGAGCTCAATGCGCTCTTGAAGCGCGCGTTGGAACGCCGCCAGTTGATGATCGAGAACAAAGTCTTGAAGACCGAGCTCTCGCGCCTGGCACTCTCTTCGGAGCTCATCGGACAGAGTCCGGCCTTTATGCGCGTGCTGGAGATGGCGAACAAAGTCGCGCCCACGGACTCGACCGTGTTGATCGAAGGCTCGAGCGGCACGGGCAAGGAACTCTTTGCAAATTTCATGCATCGGAATTCGGAACGGGCCGACAAACCGTTCGTCGCGCTCAACTGCGCATCGATTCCCGACACGTTGATCGAATCGGAACTCTTCGGGCATGAGAAAGGCGCCTTCACAGACGCTTATGCCATGCGCCAGGGACTGGTCGAGATCGCCAATGGCGGAACGCTTTTTCTCGATGAAATCGGCGAGATCAATTCGCTCTTCCAGCCAAAGCTCCTGCGCTTCATTCAGACGGGAGAATTCCGCCGCGTCGGCGGCAATCAAACGCTGAAGACAGACGTGCGATTGATCTCGGCCACCAACAGGAATCTCGAAGAAGAAGTCCGCGCCGGACGCTTCAGGGAAGATTTGCTCTACCGGCTCAATGTGATCACGCTGAAGCTGCCGTCGCTCTATGAGCGGCGCGAGGACATTCCGCTGCTTGTTGCCGCGATCATGGAAAAAAAGATCACGCCGCGATTGCGCAAGGCCATTCAGCCCGACGCCATGGAGCTGTTGGTTGAATACGACTGGCCAGGCAATGTGCGCGAGCTTGAAAACGTGCTTGAGCGCGCGGCGATCCTTGCCGATGCCGACGGCATCCGCGCGCGCGACCTTGCGCTTCCGCTACACATGACGCAGCTCTCGAACGGACGCGAAAGCGGAGGAAAGATCGGCACCGCCGTCTCGCTCGATGAGATAGAAAAGGATCACATTGAAGGCGTGCTCGTGCGTACGAAGTGGAACAAGAATCTCACGGCGAAGATACTCGACATCAGTCTCAAGACGCTCTATACGAAGATTCAGAAGTATAATCTCATTGAAACCTGAGACGCGTACGAGCGCGCGAGAGAGAGAGCAGTCGGAAACTGTTCGCGACAACAATCAGCGTGACGCCGTCGTCGGCCACCACCGCCATCCAGAGCGTGGCCATTCCCAACACAGCAAGCAGAAGAAATATCGCCTTTGTGCACAGCGCAATGGCGATATTTTGTTTCAGGATGCGCATCGTGCGTTTGCCGATCGCAACAAGCAAGGCGAGCGCACGGAGATCGTTATGCATCAGCACGATGTCGCTTGTTTCCATGGCGACGTCGCTTCCGTTCATTCCCATCGCGATGCCAATGGAGGCCGAGGCAAGAGCCGGAGCGTCGTTGATGCCGTCGCCGACCATTGCCACATGTCCTCTGTTGTAATGTTCGCGCAGGCGCTTCACCGCTTCGACTTTCTGTTCGGGCAGGAGTCCGCCCATCGCATGATCGATGCCAAGCAAGTGAGCCACGCGTTCGGCCGACGACTGATTGTCGCCCGAGAGCAGGATTGTCTGCTCGATGCCTGAATGCGCTCGCAGATGCTCAATCGCCTCGCGGCTTTCGCTTCTGATCCTATCGGCCACGGCAATCGCTCCGAGCACACGCTCCCGATCGGCAACAACGATGACTGTTTTTCCCTCGCGTTCAAAGTGATCAAGCCGCGCTTCGGCATCGGCCTGCACCGCGATTCCCCGTTCGCGAAGAAACGCGCGGCTTCCCACGGCATACGATGCAGATGCGATCGTCATGGCGATGCCTTTTCCGGGAAACGCCTCGAAGGCATCGGTTGGTTCACTCTCGATCGTGATGTGCATTGCGGCCGCCTTGCGCATAATGGCATCGGCCAGCACGTGTTCCGAATGTTGTTCGCCGAGCGCCGCAAGCTTTACCAGCTCGTCGGATGCGAGGCCATTTGTCGTGTAGAGATCGGTGACCGTGGGCGTGCCGTATGTGAGCGTGCCGGTTTTATCGAATGCCAGCGCACGGATCGAGGCCGAGGCTTCGAGAAATTTTCCGCCTTTGATTAAAATGCCTGAACGCGCCGCGGCGGTGAGTCCGCTGATAATCGACACCGGCGTTGAAATCACAAGCGCGCAGGGACATGCGATCACAAGCAGCACCAGGGCCCTGTAGAACCAGAGTGTGAATTCGGCATGGACAAGAAGCGGGGGCACGCAGGCGATCGCCACGGCAAGCGCCAATATGGCTGGAGAATAGATCGAAGCGAAGCGGTCGATGAAGCGCTGAGCGGGTGCGCGTTCTGATTGAGCCTGTTCGACAAGGTGGATGATGCGCGCCATCGTCGTATCGTCGCCTGTCCGCTCGACAGAGATTTCAAGCATGCCTCGTTCGTTGATCGTGCCGGCATAGACCCGGGCGCCTTCGCTTTTGTAGACAGGCAAGGCCTCTCCGGTGATCGCCGATTCATTCACCGTGGATTCTCCGCGCGCCACCGTGCCGTCGGCCGCAATTTTTTCTCCGGGACGAACCTTGAGCCTGTCGCCCGCTTCGAGCTCATCGAGTTCGATCACTGCTTCACGGCCTTGGCGAAGCACCGAGACTGTGCGCGGCGCGCTTTCAAGCAGCGAGGAGATCGCACGACGTGTGCGCGCCATACTCACCTCCTCAAGCAGCTGCGAAAGCGCATAGAGCGCGATCACCGCCGCCGCCTCGTTCCATTTGCCGAGGGCCGCCGCGCCCGTGACGGCGCTTGACATCAGCACATTCATATCAAACGTGAACGTCTTTAGTGCAGCAATGGCCTTCTTCAGCGTCTTCCAGCCTCCATAGCCGATTGCAAGCGCAAGCACCGATCGCACGATCGCAATCGGGGTCCCACCCTGCCAGTCGAGTCCGATGCCAAGTGCAGTCAATACAAGCGCCCCGATTGTCTCCGAGTGCCGGCGCAAGAGCGGTCCTAACGCAGTGCCGCGCAATGCCTCCTTGTCGTCATTGCCGCCTGTTGCGCGCGATCGGCCGGCAGTCAACGGGCAGGCGGAAAAACCGGCGTCCTTCAGGATCATCGGGATTTCCGCGTCATCAAGTGAGTGCGTCACATACAATTTTTTTGCTACGAGATTGAACGAGTACGACTCGATCCCGTCGATTGTGCGGAGCCGCTTTTCAATCACCCGCTGCTCGTCGGCGCAGCACAGACCCTCGACGAGATAGACCGATTTTCTTTTTGTACGCACCGCGTGTGTCTGATTCATGTGTGTCATCGAAAGATGATCCTCTCCGTTGCTTATTCGGCAAAATGCCTGATTGCCGTCTTGAGCAGCGTCTCGACATGCTTGTCGGCCAGCGAGTAGATGATGCGTTTCCCCATCCGCTTCGATGCGACAAGCCGCATGGTCTTGAGCATGCGAAGCTGATGCGAGATCGCCGACTGCGTCACGCCGACTTCGTCGGCAAGCTCGATGACGCAGACGTTTTTCCGGGCCAGCACGGCAAGAATGTGCATCCGTGTAGGATCGCCGAGAATCTTGAAGATCTCGCTCACGCCTTCAAGCATTGCCGTATCGATGACACGGTGTTTCATCTTCGCTCGTGATCGCTGGAGTGTTGTCATATGTGTGCGTATTGGGTGATCAGCATTGAATCGTTGGCCGGCACAGCGCCGCTCCATCATATGAACACTTGCTCATATGTTCATATGTGAATGATACGAAATCCGCCCTTGAGTGTCAAGAGGCAAACAAAGGATCATGGGAGGCTGTGGCCGAAAGTGGAAGCGGGAGAAAAAAAGAAGAGGGCCGCGGGCACGCGCGCTTCAGTGCCGGCGTGTGAGCCAGGATTCGGGATTTTGTTTTGTCTTGTCTTTCCAGATTTCAAAATGCAGCAGGCTTCCCGAGACCGAATCGCCGCTTTTGGCGATCTCGTCGCCGGCCTTCACAGTCTGTCCCTGGTTGACCGAAATGTCGGAGAGGTGCGTGTAGACCGTGCGGTAGCCGTCGTTGTGGTTGATGATCACAAGATTGCCGAAGGACGGCAGCCAATGGATGAGCGCCACTTCCCCGTCGGCCACCGACTTGATGGACGTGCCGTTGGCCACGGCAATATCGATCCCCGTATTCTGCGTGATCGTTTTCAACACCGGATGGATCTGTTCGCCGAAGCCTGCGACGACCAGGCCTTTCGAAATCGGCCACATCAAGCGGCCCTTGAGCGTCGAGAACGGCTTCGAGTCGGGTTCGCCCGGAAGCGAGTCGAGCGCGATCTGGCGCTCGATTTTCGTCTTTTCCTGCTCGATCTCCTTTTCCTTCTCCCGGATCTTCGTCGAGGCCTGGTTGGTCTTCTTGAGCCGTTCGAGCTCCTCCTGCCGGTCGCGCAGTGCCTGTTCCTCGCGCTTTCGTTTGGCCAGGCGCTCCTGGGCAAGGCGCGCCTTTTTCTCGCGCTCCTGCTGAGCCTCGTGTTCCTTGCGCAGCCGGTCTTTTTCGATGAGTTCCGTGATGAGGCTGCCCAGTTGTTCGGCGGCCTTGGTCTTGCGTGCCAGCTCCTGCTGATAGACTGTTTTGTCCTTGCGTATGACGTTCAGCGTGCGCCGGCGCTCCTCTTTTTTGGCCAGCAGCGATTTCCCTTCCGATTCCTTTTCGATCAGCATCTCGTGCTCGCTTGCGAGCTTCTCCTGGAGCGCCGAGCGCTGGCCTTCGAGCAGCTTTTTCTTTTCGCGGATCGAGGTGACATCACGCTTGCGCTGCTGCGTGAAATATTTCATGTACTCAAGCCGGATATAGAGCTGGTTGAGCGACTTCGATGACAGGAGCGTTTCGAAATCGTGCACGCGTCCGAATTTGTAGACCGATGTCACATAGCGCGCGTAATGCTGCTGGAGATAAACGAGCTGGGCCTCGAAGAACTGGATGGTGCCTTGCGTGGTGTCGATATCCGTGCGCAGCTGCGAGGTTTCCATCTGCAGCCGGCGAAGGAGCGTCTGCAGGAGTCCGACCTGGTGTTCCATATCGTCCAGGCGCTCGAGCGTCACTTTTTCCTTGCGTTCGCTTTCGCGGATGCGCTTTTCATAGTTTTCGATATCCGAGCGCAGCTTCTGCAGCGCGCGCTCCTTTTTCCTGATATCCGATTGGGAATTGTCGGAGCCGCGCGCCTCGAGCACACCACACACGGTCACAGAGACGATCGCCAGGACGAGCACGCCCATGCACCACCGGCCGATTGCCACGTGCGCAATCGGCGATGATGGACGACGAACCGGGCGTCTGAGGATCTCCTCCGGAAACCAATGGGACTGCATCACGTGTGTTCGCGTTATTAGTAAGGGTGAGTGGAAACAGCGTGCGTGTTTTTTTTGTCTTTACAATTGCATCAGCGATTGCTTCGCCACCGGGCATCGTCCGGAATTTCGATCGTGAACGGATCAAGATCCGTATTGCGCTTGACGCGCTCATATGAAAGCAGCACAGCCGAGTCTTCTTTCAGGATATGGACAGTTTCCGGGTCAACCGTGCCATCGCTTTTTACGGAGAAGGCGTATTCCTCTTCGAGCGTCACGTCGCCGTGCGGCGAAATCTGTTGGACAGAGCGGATCGTGAACGATTCAGGATCGACCACGTAGCGCGTCCGGACGGTCTTGTGATTGAAGATGAGCACGTATCCGTCCTCTGTCACACGGAATGTGTCCGGGATGGTTTCGGAGGCAGCGAACGTGCGCGTGCCGCTGAGCGTATGATAAATATCCTCCGGTTTGATATGCAGATCCATCAGTCCGGGCATGCCATCCTCCAGGACGTCGCCGCGGATCACCTCGTTCGCCATGGCGTTATAGAATGTGAAGCGCGATCCCGTAAAGAGCGCTTCTCCGACGCGAATGCCGAAGGGCCCGCGGATAACGATCCTGGCCGAATCGGGTTGGCGGACAGATAACTGGAATGATGCGGAGTTCGACATTTGCGGAGATTCGATCGCCAGTGTGCCCGAGGCATAGAGCGTGCGAACGGAACCGGCATGCGCATTGACTTTCGCGATCACCTCGGAGCCCGTACTGTCCATTTTTACGGCCGTCTGTTTCAGAAGCGAGCAACCCGGGAGGCACAGCATAAATGCAAGCACGGCGAGAAACCCCGAGCCTGCTCGCAGAGTGCGGATGATCCTTCTCATCATAACGTACCGCGCTCGACTTTCTGCCGAAGCGCGGGATTTGCCGTATCGAGTTCGAGCGCGCGTTTCCAGAACTTCATTGCCGAATCCTTCTGCTCGAGCCGCGAGCAGGCATCTCCCATATGCTCCAACACAGCGGCCGAACTGTCGCCTGCGTCGATCGCCTTTTGGATGTAGCGACGGGCGTCAGCATAGTTGCCAAGCTTATATTGGATCCATCCGTAGGTGTCGAGGTACGATGCGTTCAGCGAATCCTTCGCAAGCGCCTCGCGTGCCATATCAAGGGCGCGTTCAAGCTGCACGCCTCGTTCCGAAAGGCTGTAGGCGTAGTTATTCAGCACAAGCGAATAATGCGGATCAATCTTCAGCGCGCGTTCATACGTACTGTCTGATTTCTGAAAATTCTTCAGCGCGTCGTAGGCCAAGCCGAGCGACGACAGCGCATTGACATCGTTCGGTTCAATCTCGATGGCGTGTTCAAGGGCGACAACGGCATCCATATTGCGCTGGGCGCGGCTATAGCAAATGCCAAGCAGCAGCTGAATCCGGAATTCATTTGGAAGCGCCTCCCGGGCACGCTCCATCGACGAGATCGCATCGGAGATTTTATCCTGCTCAAAATACAACCATCCGAGCTGCCACCAGGCTTCAGGATTCCAGGAGGCCGATTTCACCGCCGCGTCGAGATAGCGCTTCGCCTCAGGATAGTCCTTTTGGACGCGGCTCAAGACTCCCAGATACAACAGCGGGCGCCAGTCGTTCGGGTAGGCCTTCAAAAAGGATTTGAACTGGGCGATCGTCTTCGCCACAAGTGTGGTATCTTTTTGCGTTTGCGCATAGTAGGCCGATGCCACCTTGAAGCGCGTGTCGGCCGTGAGCGAATCGGAGCGGAGGATCACATCATATTCCTTCTCGGCCTTCGGCCACTGTCCCTGGCGCGTATAGACTTCGGCCAGCGCCCCGTGAAGCTCGATATCGCCGGGATTTTTCGCGATCAACTCCCGGTAAAGAATCTGCGCTGAATCATATTTTTCGGCGTTAAAATACAACTCGGCGATCGATCGGGCCAAGGCGGGATTGTCGGGATCGAGTTTCTTCAGTTGTGTGAACGCATCGATTGCGCGATCGAAGCGTTGAAATGCCGCGCTTAATTCCCCGACTCTCAACAGCACTTCCCAACTCGGACCGCTGCGCTGCAGGATCCGCTCGTAGAGATCGAGCGCGCGTGCCGGATTTTTCCGTTCGGTCAGTTGCGCAAGCGCGTAGGCGCTTTGCGTATGATTCGAATCAATTGCCAGGATGTTCGAGAATTCTTCGGCTGCCTCATCGAGTTTTCCGGCGTTGAGATAGATCCCGGCCAGTGTTTCACGGTATGTGATATTAAGCGAATCGCGCCGGACGGCTTCCTTGCCATTTTCGGCGGCCAGATCGTGTTTGCGAAGAAGCGAATAATTCTTTGCCAGCGCATAGTAGAGCGCCGGATCCTGGTCGAAACGCAGCGCATCCTGATATTCAAGGATCGCCTGCGCATAATCACCCTTCGATTCCTGAAGTGATCCTTCGATAAAATGCTGGAGGGCAAGATCTTTGTTGTGATCGTTCACAATACGCTGAAGCGCCGACACCTGAATTTTCACAGGCTCTTCAGTCGCCGGAGCGCTGGCGGACGATGAAGAGCCGGCACATCCGACAAACGAGGCGGCGGCAATGCCGAGAGTCAACACTAAAAACAGCGCGCACACATATTGATGACATGAGAGTTTCATAGATCAATCACATTTTTCGTCCATCGTGAATGACAGAAAAAAAAGTCACATCGTGTACAAGATGGCGCACACGGACATGGCTCAAGTACTAAAATATAGGATATTCGCCTTCAACATACAAACCACTCATCACGCATCACACCATGCCGCTTCGTTTGCGTATGAACCACTCTGCACCCGCACACAAAATAATGACGAAAAACAGGAGCGGCGCGTTCCACATATCGAGCTCGCGCACCGTGGCTTTCGATTCGGGTTTCAGCGCCGGATGCGTCTTCAGGCGCTCGAGCAGCGCGTGATATCGCGAACCGTCTTCATAACTTCCCCCTGAAAGCGCGCTGATTTGGCGCAGCAATGTTGTATTGAGCTTCGTCTCTGAAAATTCAAGCGACTGTTCGCCCACAGAGAACCGGCCGTGCACTGTGCCGATCGGCTGCAGATTGACCTTGGCTGTGGCCGTGTAGACATATTCGCCTTCGGGAAGACCGCTCAGGCTTGACTCGTAGCGCCCGTCGCCGATCGAGTGCAGAAGCGTTTCAAAGCGCTGTTGTGTGGATTGTTCCACGGCTTCAAGACGGATGTCGGCCTCATCCAGCGGTTCGAGCGTTTCGCTATAGGCCTGTCCCGTGAATGCAACGGGTTCGCCCTGCGAAAACAAATCCTTCTCGGGTTCGACGCGCAGACGTTTGTCTTCCTCGCGCACGGCCAACCACCGGGTGGCAGTTGAAAGCCAGGAAGCAAAGAAGGCTTCCGTTTCAGTGCTTGCTCCTGCCAACAGTTTCCAGCGTCCGATGCCATAGCCGAGAATGGCGATTGATTTCTGCGCGCCGATATTGCGCGAGACGATCAGGGGCACACTTAAGGGCACACCCTGCATTTTCATCGTGGCAAGCACGGTTGCTTCAGGCTTTGCCTTGTAGACGCCGAGTGTCGAATAAATTGGCGGAAGCTTCTCCCAGGTCGATGCGTGCGCCGCGCCGTCGGGGCTCACAAGCACATTGGACTGCTGTTGAAGCGGGATCGATGCCACCACCTGCTGCTCGTCGATGCGCGCGCCGGACACCGTAAATGGAAGAAGGCGCTCCAACTGGCGCAGCTTCCCAAGGTCGATCGTGCGGCCTGAAATAAAAAACAACGGAATCTGTTTTGAGTCGACCGTTGTCAAGACAGTCGAGAGATTTTGCTGCGTCGAGTATGCGGTGGGAAATCCAACAAGCACAAGGCAATCGGCCGTCGAGGCCGCCTGTGAAAACGAAGCTGTCGTGCGTTCGCCCCGCAAGCGGCCGTCGGGCGTCTGATAGAAGATCGACGGCTCGCTGTTTTTATCCGATTCAAGCGTCTGCATCACCGCCGCCGCATCGGGTCCGGGAGCGCCCGCAACGACCACCGTGCGGAGTTTGTTCTTGAGCACTTTCACGACAAACGACCGGCTGTTATTTTTCGTCGTGGCTTCTTCGGGAAGCGCGCCCACGCGCACTGTGAGTTTTTTCAGACCTTCGGATTTCGGAGTGTATGAAAACCGGACTGCATATTCAAGAGCCTCGCCCTGTGATGAGGAGGCGCCGGTTGCCTGAAGTGTCCGCTCTTCCAGGAGCCGGTTGTCTTCATAGAGCGACAGTTTGAGCGGCACACCGGAGTGCGTGTCGTAGCCGGCAAGTTTGATGAAGGCATCGACCGGCACTGTGCTTTCCATATACGCGATCGAATTGCTCGTGAGCTTTGCGACGCTGACATCCTTCTGCTCCAACGAGTCGCCGATGCCGATTGTGAAGATGGGAATCGATGAGCGTTCGGCCTGCGACAGCGGATTTGCCCCCGCGTTATAATTACCGTCGCTTGCCAGCACCACAAGCGCAGGCACATCGTCCTGTCTGTTGACAATCCGTGCAAGCGCCGAGGCGATGTCGGTCGATGCGCCGCGCAACGACAGCGACTCGGGTTGGATTGCTTCAAGCTCCGGAGCGATCTGATAATGCTCGATGACCACATCGGGTGCGATGTCGTTCCATGCCCGATCGGTGACGATCTCGCGCAAGCGGGCTTCACGGCTGCCCGCACGGTCGGTCAGCGTCATCGAAAGCGAATTATCCGCTACCAGCGCCACCACGACGCGGCGCGTGGATGTGCGCGTCAAGCGGACGAGTGGTTCTGCAAGCAGGAGCAGGATCAACGCCAGCGAGATGCTCCGAAGCGCGATCAGCACGATCTTGCGCGCACGCGAAACCGGAGGAATGGTTGTCTTATATGTCCACGCACTGAGCGCCGCGGCACAGGCGATGAGGCCAAAGAGCACGAGCCAGTGGATGTGTGAAGAAAATGCCACAGTGATTGTTTTTTTTCAACTGCTTCGTGAATCGCACACGAGTTGTTTAACGGATCAGCAACAATTTTTTCACCTGCGTAAACTCTCCGGTGCGGATCGAATAGAAATACACACCGCTTGCGCGATCGACACCATCCCAGACTGCAGTGTGAATTCCGGCCGTCTGATCTTCGTGATCGACAAGGCGCGCGACTTCGCGCCCGAGCAGATCGTACACCGAAAGCGTCACGTGTGAGGGCGAAGGCAGCGCGTAGCGAATCGTGGTTCTGCCGTTAAACGGATTCGGAAAATTCTGTTCGAGCGCGAACTCCTCGGGCAGTATGTGCCGACGGCGTGCGATCGGCGCGGCATCGGATGTATAGACGACCGCCGGCGCATTAAACGGAAGCTGACGAACATTTCCGCCGGCATCTTTGGCGCTCAAATAAAAATGCGTCGTGTGCTTCGGCAGCGTGACACCATAGACGCCGCTCTTCGTCCCGGAGTCGATGAGCGAATCGAGCGACAGCCGGAGCGTGAGAAAACTCGCGGCATTGTCGAGCGAATATTGGCAGACAAGCGACTCGGGCACGAGCGCATAGGCATGTGAACCCGAAAGGATCCGTGCGGCGATATGGCGCGAAGAATCAGGAAGCACCCTGACATCGAGTTGCGCGCTCACAAGCAGACCATCCGCCACAAGAGCCTTGTAGGCATCGGGAATGCCCCAGCCGATCGAATTGTCCGGATTTTGTGCGTTGCTTGATGATTCGCGGAGCACACGGCGCACGTCAATCGGCGTCAGTTCGGGCCGGGCCGAGAGCAGACATGCCACTGTGCCTGCAATGAGCGGCGTTGATAGCGATGTGCCGCTGTTAAAGACATACAATGAGTTGGATGAAGGCGAGGGCGAGGCGCAGATATCACTCACGCCGCGGGCGCACACATCGGGTTTCATACGTCCGTCGCTTGTCGGTCCGACCGAGCTGAAGCCGGCCACATCGCCTGTGCCGCTCACGGCGCCCACGGAGATGATGCTGTCGGCATCGGCAGGCGATGTCAGATAGTGCCAGGCGTGAGCCCCCTCGTTGCCCATCGCAACGCAGACGCAGACGCCCTTGCGCGCGGCGATCACTGCCGCGATCGAGGTCACGGCGGTGCGGCCGTTCATATCCTGATAGGTGTAGGAGCGCTGTCCCGGATCAAACTCGCTGTAGCCGAGCGAGCTCGACACGACATCGGCGCCGTTTCTCTCAAGCCATTCGATTCCGGCCACCCAATGATCTTCCTCGCTGTTGAGCTCCTGCGGAACGAATTCTGTTTTTCCAAGCATGAACGATGCGCCAAAGGCGGGCCCGACAAGTTGTCCGGGCATGAAGCCGCCGAGCACGGACATTGTTTTTGTGCCATGCTCGTCCTGATCGTTCGAGTCGCCGGCTTCGTTTGCCGTATTCGCATCGTTCTGGATGAAATCATATTCGGCGATGACATCCGCATGCTCCAGGGCTTCGTGCTTTTTCCAACGGAATCCCGAATCGAGCATGCCGACAATGATGCCCCGTCCTGTTATTCCCAGTGCATGCAAGCGCGGAATATTGATCATCTCAAGCTGGGCCAGAGACGGACCATAGTCGATCGACGACAGTGATGAGCGGGCGGAAGAATCCATGCCGCCAGTTGCGGCTTCACGCTGAAGTTTGGGAGCGACGCGTTCCGTTTCCACACTTGTGTGCAGTGTGTCGGCGCGATAGATCTTCACGGGTTCGATCATTCGCACACAGGGCAGAAGCCGGATGCGCTCGCGTTCGTCATCGGTGCGAAAACGGACCGAGACCGCATTAAGCCAGCGCGATTCGGTCACGGGAAGGACGCCTTGAGCGCGCAGCGCGGCAAGATATTCAAGGGCCACGGGAAGGTCGGATTCGTCGATTCCCTGTGCTGTGACAGTGGCGCGGCGCGCGCGGCGTTCAAGCGAACGTTCAGTGATCGACAAGAGCTGTGCCGTCTGGCGAACGGCCTCAGGCGAGGAGTGTGATTTGAAAAGACCAGACCGGGCCGATGTTCCTTTGTCCGAGAAATAGATCCAGAATTTCTCCTGGGCCGAAAGCCGGAGAGAAGTTCCTACCAACAGAAAAAAAATGGCGTATCGAATCATAGTTTTCATTATCTTTAAATATACTTCAACTCAGTTTGTATGTCAATCACGATCACTCTTCACACACACACATAGGCAAAATCGGATAAGGAGCGCGCGCATCGAACGATGAATATCCTTGTTACTGGCGGTTCAGGCATGGTCGGAAAATATGTTGTCGATGAGCTCTTGCGTTCGGGCGCACACACAGTGGGTGTGCTTGATATCATAACGCCGGCAGCCGATGTCAAATTCCACAAGGCTGACGTGTTGGATCTCGACGCCGTCACGCGCGCGCTCGAAGGATACGACGCCGTCATTCATATGGCGGGCATTCCGCATCCGCTTGCCAATACGGCCAAAGAGGTTTTCACGCTCAATGTGAACGGCACATTCAACGTGTGCGAAGCGGCCGCAACCCAATCAGTCAGCAAAGTCATTTTCACCTCCAGCGAGTCAACACTGGGCTTTGCCTTCATGACGAATTTGATGTCGCCTTTATATATTCCAATCGACGAACGCCATGCGCTCAGACCTCAGGATCCGTATGGCCTGAGCAAGATCGCCTGCGAGGAGATTTGCCGCTCGTATTCGGCGCGCTACTCGATGCGCACGGTGTGTCTGCGCGAACCGTGGATCTGGGTGCCGGAAGCCGAACCAATCGCATTCTATAAGACGCTTGTGGCCGAGTACAAAAAGTGGCCGAAGAACCTCTGGACCTATGTCCATGTGTATGATGTGGCGAAGGCCCACCGGCTGGCTGTGGAAACCGATCTGGCCGAGCTCCATGAAGTGCTCTTTATCACGGGTCCTTCGAACTGGACCGAGCGTCCGACGCGCGAGCTGGTCGAGGAATTTTATCCGCAGACCATGCGTATCGAGGATGATCCCGATGGTCATCAGGCATACCCGTTGATCTCGCATCGAAAAGCCGCGCAACTGCTTGGCTACAAGCCTGAGCACTCATGGCATGACCTTTTTTAACAACCACACTGAATCTTTTTCGTTCACATGACGCCACAACGACAGCGCCGATTACGTTCTTCGATCGTGCATATTACTGCGAGGACTGCTGTGTGGGTCATCACTTGTCTTGTCGTGATCGAAGCGGGCTTATGGGGCACAGCCTGCGCGCAGAGCGCATCCGATGCGATGGTATCAGCTCCGTATCGCACGCCGGGCATGCAGCCTGAAACCGATTCGAGCCTCGTGGCGCTTGGGTTCGATCATAACGCCTACACGTATTTGTGGAACCTCGGGATATTTTTCGACTATCGCAGTGAATCGCTCTACAGCCGCGTAACGAACTTCTCCACGCGTTCGCTCATGAAGCAATCAACCGAGACTGTGCGCGATGCCAACACATTTTCATTCGCGCTCATCGATCGATTGAGCCGGCCGCTGGCGCTGCGACTCGACGCCCAGTCGTTCGTCACATCGGACAATCAATCCTCTTCGTCGGGAACAACGGGCCAGCATCAGGCGGCGGCAGGCGTGGTGGTGATGCCACTGACTGGTGTCTCGATCGCCCCGATGATCGGCGGCCGCATCGACAGGCAGCAGGAGTACGAGGACCAGGGACCGCTCTACCGGCTGTTGGTCGACACCGACACGCTCGATTTCGATGGCTACCGGACGCTTGCCATGCTGCGTGTGAATGAAAGCGATCTTGCGCCGCGGAGATTCCGAAATGACGGCGCGGAAGTGTCACTCCTGAAAGATTTTTCGAACGGCTCGCTTGATTCGATGCGCGTGAAGTGGACAAAGAATCGGTGGGATTTTTACATTCCGGCCGACAATACGGTGCGCGAGGTGTTTAATGTCGCAGCCAACATTCGGTCGCGCACTGAAGACGCCTATGCGATCACGAACGCGCTGCAGTACGGCGGCGCGCCGGGACCGTTTTCGGCGCGTTTTCTGACGACAGTCGAATCGCGATCGATCACAAACGCTTATCGCTATCAGCCCGTGAGCGTGCTTTCGGCCATTCCCTTCACGACGAACGTGCAGGAATTCCGCATTGAAGGCGGACTCTCGGCGCTTTATCGCACGGACGAGAGTGAAAGCGCGCTCGGGTTTTTCATCGGCGAGCGCGATGAAAAGCATACGATCGAAACCATCGCAGGCGTCGATAACGCGTTTCAGACGCAACGCGCGCGCCAGGAACAGCGCCTGGACAATACCGCATTAACGACGAATCTCCAGGCGTCGTTCACCGGCCAGATCGCGCACGACGATTGGGCGTCGATCACCGCCTCATCGAGCATGCTGCGCTATGATACGCCCGACACACTCAACACCGACGACAGGGACGAGCTGTTGATGACAGTCACAGCGGCCGAACATCACCGGATCTCTGCCTATTTGACAATCGGTCTCGAGGCCGAGGCAACACTCGGCCATACGGTCTATCTTTCGCGCGAACGCAGCGCGAACAACAACTGGAATCGCATTTTTCGACTGGCGCCGCTTTGTATTGCCACGCCGTATGCGGGAGTAATCAACCGCGCCCGGTTCGAAGTGCTGGCAAATTATACGGTGTTCGATTTCGAGCTTGTGGTCCCGACCGTGAAAAGTTATTCATACCGACAGGTTGCTTTTCTGGATTCTTTCTCCTACGATATGACACGGCGCATCGGACTCGATGCCTATGGACAGATCCGCGTGTATGAACGGGGCGAGCTTCGCTGGCAGGAATTTTCAGAGCGCCCATTGCAGCAGGTGCAGGAGGTAACTTTTTCACCGCAGATGCGTTTTACCATGAAAGAGGATTGTGTCTGTGCTGCAGGCATCCGGTCATTCGCCCAGAAACGGTTTCGCTACGACAAGGGCGAACGATTCTACGAGAGCACGTATTACAGCATTGGGCCGACAGTTTCGTTTTTGCTGAAACTCTCCGACCGGTCATTTGTCGAGCTGAGGGGATGGAGAGAATATCAAAAGCAGACAGGCACCACGTCGCGCGCCATGTCGAATGTGACGCTTGCGGTGCGGTACCTATTATAGAAAGGAATTGACGTGACGACGCTTAACAACCAGACGCCGGGCGTTCATCGGCTCGTGCTTGAGAGTGATACGAAAAACATCCACCGTGTGGAAGAATTCTTTATCGGTTTGAATGCTGAATTTCAGATCAGCGAAGAGAAGCTGCACGCGCTGCTTGTGGCCGTGACCGAGGCTGTCAATAACGGCATGATCCATGGCAACAAGAACGACAAGTCGAAGTATGTGACCATTACCTGCCTGTTGAAGCGCAAGATGCTCACGATCACGATCACGGACGAGGGCGGCGGATTCTCCCCCGAGACACTGCCCAATCCGCTGCACGATGAAAATCTTCTGCGCGCCGGCGGCCGGGGCGTCTTTCTGATGCGTACACTGATGGAAAGCGTCACATTCAATGAGGCCGGCAACGAGGTCACGATGAGGCTCCATATCTGAGCCTGTATGTGTGTGTCTGCGTCACGTGAACGCTCGACGGTTGTTACAAAAAAATTATGCCACACTCACAGCAGTGTTTGTATTGCGGTGAAGCAATCGGGTGATGATGTATGGTGACAGTCTCACAACTTTTTTGCTATCCGTTCAAATCGGCGCGCGGCATCGCGCTCGATCAGACGTATGTGGGGGAACGCGGACTTGAATTCGACAGGCGGTGGATGGCGGTCGATGCGGGCGGACGGTTTCTTTCGCAGCGCACGCATTCAATGCTGGCCCGCATCCGCGTCCGTCTTGATCTTCCTTCAGGGCACGTTGTGCTCTCCTATGCGGGAATGCCTGATCTTGCGCTGCCGCTGACATTCTCTTCTCCCTACAGGCGCAACGTGGTCGTCTGGGACGACACGATGAGCGCGCTTGTCTGCGGCGACGAGGCCGATCGCTGGATGACGCAGGTGGCGGGTGAAACCGCATCGATCGTGTATTTCCCGAACGATTCACATCGGGCTGTCGATACGCGCTACGCGCACAATCAGGAGCACACGGCCTTTGCCGATGCCTTCCCGGTGCTCGTGCTCTCGCAAGCATCGCTCGACGATCTGAATTCGAGGCTCGACCTGCCGCTCGCGATGGAGCGCTTCCGGCCCAATGTGGTCGTCACCGGCTGCCGGGCATACGAAGAAGACACCTGGAGCGTGTGCGAAGTTGGCTCGGCGGAGCTTGAGATGGTCAAGCCGTGCGCGCGCTGTGTAATCACGACGATCGATCAGGACACGCTCGCACGCAGCATTGAGCCCCTTGCCACACTTTCCCGTTACAGGCAATCTCCCCACAACAAAACACTCTTCGGACAAAACGCGCTTGTGCGGCGCACGGGAATAATCCGTGTCGGCGATGAGTGCCGCTTGCCTGCGCACACCGACTGAGTTGCGGCAGTCACGCCCGGTAACGCTACGTATAAAAAAAGAGGAAGCGTTGGGCGGTTTAAAAAAGCACAGTCCGCCGTACCTTGAACAACCGGCACGCGCGGACTGTACTTTTTCGGAGCGAACGAAATTCTGTCTTCGATTGGAAAACGGGAGGTTAGAATTTCACCTTATTCATATTCACTTTCACATCGTCAGCCGACGCTTTGAGCGCCGCAGCTTCGCTTTCCGTTAATTTAATTTCGATAATCTGTTCCATCCCTTTGCGGCCCAGCTTCACCGGCACACCGACAATTGTGTCTGTGAGCCCAAACTCGCCTTGCAGGAGCACGGCGCAGGGAAGGATCCGTTTCTTGTCCTTGACAATGGCTTCGACCATCTGCACGGCAGCTGCCGAAGGAGCATAATAGGCGCTGCCTGTTTTCAAAAAGTTCACGATTTCGATGCCGCCGTTGCGGGCTCGCACAACGAGTTTCTCGATCGTCTGTGCATCGAGCAAATCGGTGAGCGGAATGCCGGCAACCGACGTGTAGCGCGGAAGCGGCACCATCGAATCGCCATGCCCGCCGAGCACGAAAGCCGTCACATCTTCGACCGACACATTGAGTTCCATCGCGATAAAGGAACGGAAGCGGGCCGTATCGAGCACGCCGGCCATTCCGATCACGCGCGAGCGATCGAAGCCCGAAGCCTTCATCGCCACATGGACCATCACATCAAGCGGATTCGAAACGATCACAAGGATCGCATTGGGGGAAACTTTCACAGCCTGTTCGACGACCGACTTCATGATGCCGGCGTTCGTGTTCAATAAATCGTCGCGGCTCATCCCGGGCTTGCGGGCGATGCCGGCTGTAATGACGATGATATCGGAATTCGCCGTCTGGTCGTAGCTGTTGGTTCCGGTCACCATCGAATCGAATCCTTCGATCGGCGCCGACTCGTACATATCGAGGCCTTTGCCCTGCGGCAGGCCTTCGACCACATCAATCAACACAACTTCATTGGCAAGCTCTTTTTCGGCGATGCGCTGTGCAGCCGTTGCGCCGACATTGCCTGCTCCAATTACTGTAATTTTCATGTTCTCTCGTCTCCAAGGAAATAATGATACTGCTCATCAGTGCGTACATCAGGACTACAGGAGTGAGTCATCAACTATGCATAGAGAGTACCACGCATACTGCCTGAAGCGTTGTTCGGGATCCGAAACGAGAATCCCGTTTTGTTCTGTTCAGCAAAAAAAAAGTTGCATAAGAAAAACTCTCACGCAACTCATTTTTTCGTCATCGTGACGATTTCTCCGTCAGGCTGTGACGATGGAAACGGCCTGACGGTCCCTGCCGACGCGGTGGAACTTTACTGCACCCGCCTTCAATGCAAAGAGTGTGTCATCGGAGCCGATGCCGACATTTTCACCCGGATGAAATTTCGTGCCGCGTTGGCGCACAAGGATCTCACCGGCGTTGACTGCCTGCCCGCCGTAGCGTTTCACACCGAGACGCTGGGCATTACTATCGCGGCCGTTGCGTGAACTTCCGCCGCCTTTTTTATGAGCCATACTCGATACTTCCTTATCAGAAAAAAAAAATTAATTGATCGACGTAATTTCAATTTCCGTGTATTGCTGGCGATGGCCGCGTTTGACGCGGTATCCCTTGCGCTTCTTCTTCTTGAACACGATGACCTTGTCGTCCTTCACATGCGCAAGCACTTTTGCCGCGACAGAGGCGCCGGCAACAGTCGGGGCGCCCACGGTGATCGATTTCTCATCGGCGCGAAGCAGCACTTTATCAAACGTCACGATTTGATCAACCGCGGTGTCGAGTCTCGGAACGTAAAGCTTTTCCGTCGGGTTGACTTTATATTGTTGTCCAGCTATTTCTACGACTGCGTACATCGCGTGTATCCTTCCCAAATAGATCCAGATGGTACTGGTAAAGTGGTATTTGAATTCTAAAAATAGGCAAAAGACTTTTAAAAGTCAACTCCCCGTGCGAAAAAAGTTCACTCATTGTTTTTCGGCCACCACAAGGAGTCCGGCGCCAGTCTGATTCGAGCCCGAATAGTCCACATACATCAGAATCAGTGTCAGGGGCAGCGTCAGCAGGTAATACAATGGCAGCACAAGAAAAAAGGCCTTGCTCCAATTAAGCATCTGCATCGGATATTTGATGCCCAGGCGCCAGGCGGCCATGCCGACGGGACCGTAGGTGTAGGAAAGCGTTCGCACACGCAGGCCTGCCTGGGCAAGCTTTTCTGTGATCTCACCGGCGCCGTAGCCGTTTCGGGCATGCTCGCCGATGAAGCTTTCCTCGTGGTCGTCGTGGGCGTCTGACCCGCCCTGGTCCGAGGGCGTATTGATGAGCACCAGGCCGCCGGGTTTGAGCGCGCGCGCAAAATTTTTAAAAACCTGAACGTCTTCCACGATATGCTCCATCACGTCGACAGACAGGATCACATCGAACTCCGATGCGTGCAGGGGCTGCGTCAGATCCTCCACGGCGAATGTGATATTGGTGAGTCCCGAGCGCGCGAAAAAGTCGCGGCAGTCCGAGATCTGTTCCTCTTTCACATCGACGGCGTGAATTGCCGCGGCGTGCCCATAGCGCCGTGCCAGGAAATACGAGTATTGACCGAATCCAGAGCCCGCATCGAAGATGCTGAATGAGCCATTGCGTTTCGGATCGAGCAGCTGACGAAGCGCGCGCTTCACATACCAGGCCCGAAGGAACATCAGATCGAGCAGGACGTAAAACGTGCGGCGAAACACCGTGCTTGCGCGCGCGACGTCGCCGAAGATCTTCTTTATCGGATCATAATGCATAAGCAGTGTGTGTGTGATCTACGATTATAAAAAAAATTATCTCACTCCGATGGCCTTCACTAGTTACCTTCGGGGGTTGTCGAGAGCTCCTCGATCGCCGTGATGAGCGCATCCCACGAATATTTTTTCTTTTCTTCGGCCGCGCCCGCACTCAGACGCGCTTCAAGATGTTCTTCATAAAACCGCGCGATCGATTCTGCAAGGAGCGCCGGAGACTCGGGTCGTGTGATGAGTCCCGAGACGCCGTCGATGACCACTTCGGCCAGTCCGCCCACATCGGTGGCGATAACGGGTTTTGTAAACTGATAGGCGATCTGCGCGATGCCGCTTTGTGTGGCAGAAGAATACGGCAGCACAACGCAGTCCGAGGCGCAGAAATACTCGGCCACACGTTCATTGGGCACATAGTCGGAGTGCACGCGCACACGGTCTTCCAATCCCAGCCGCGCAATGTGGTCGCGATACTCCTTCTCATCGCCGTAGTACTCTCCCACTACAAGCAACGTCACAGGGGGGAGCGTGGCAGGCAGCGCGGCCATTGCATCGATCAGTGTATGCAGCCCCTTGTATTTTCTCACATAACCGAAGAACAACAGCACATTGCCTTCGGCCGCAAGACCGAGCCGGGCGCGCGCCTCGCGCTTCGGGATCGAGCGTCCGAAGATCTCATAGACCGGGTGTGCGGCTTTTCTGTACTGCGGATGAGGCACAAGCGTGTGCAGATCGCGCTCGACCGCATCCGACATGACAAGAAAGCCGTCCGTAAACGCGAAGGCATACTTCGTGAACACTCTGTCGCCCGGCCGGTGCTCATGCGGAATGACATTGTCGCAAATAGCGATCACGCGCGTATGCGGCCGGCGCCATTTCGCAATGGCCGAGATGGTGCCGAAGCAGGGACCGAAAAACGGCAGCCAGTACTTATACACGATCACATCCGGATGCAGACGGCGCGCCTTGAGTCCCACACGGATCCAATTGAACGGATTAATTGAATCGATCTCCGCCTGCGCATCGACCGGAATGCCCGGCTCGCCTTCCTCCATCTGCGTCTTGCCCGGAAACAGGAATGAGGGATACTGCCGCTTGAACGAAAAGATCTGCGCCGCATGCTTTTTCTTGAGATGCGAAGCAAGCAGTGCGATAAAATGCGCGATCCCGCCGCGCATTGGATACGCGGTGCCGAGTATCAGTACGTTCACGTGTCGACTCTGCGATGAAGGAAAATTTTTTTGTTTTCTGGTGAACAATCAATTCTTTTTTTTCTTCGGCTCGGATTTTCGCTCGACACACATACACAACATTCACCAAGGGAGCGGCCAGGACCGGAAGCCGGAAGAAATAAAAAAAATGCGGCACCGCTCTTATTGACACACGCGCGTGCCGCACTTCACATAAAGATAGAGAAGGAGAAAAGAGGAACCATTTTTTCTTTTTCCGCGTCGAGGCGCGCGCGGATCAGCGGATCTCTTCCCGTATTGAATACTCTTTTTCGCTTTGCTGGCCTTTGGTGATCAATTCGCCCAGGAGTCCGATCGAGACAAACTGCACGCCGAGAATGATCAATATCAGGCTCACAAGAAACAGCGGACGGTTGCTTAAGGGTACGCCGTTTACGAACTTTTCGTACGACAGCCACGCGCCGGTGCCCACGCCGATCACTGTCGAGGCGATGCCCCAGCCGCCGAACAAATGCAAGGGACGCGTCGCAAAGCGCGTCGTGAAAATCAGCGTTAACAGATCCAAAAATCCCCGGAAGAAACGGCCCATGCCGAATTTCGTCTTGCCGAATTTACGGGGACGGTGATTGACCACCACCTCGCCGATGCGGAATCCGAGCCAGTGCGCAAGCGCGGGAATATAGCGGTGAAGCTCACCATAGACATCGACACTTTTCACGACATCGCGCTTATAGCCTTTGAGACCGCAATTAAAATCATGGATTTTGATGCCGGTGGTGAGGCCCGTGACAAAATTGAAGAATTTCGAGGGAACGGTCTTCGTGAACGGATCACGGCGTTTTTTCTTCCATCCCGAAACGACATCGTATCCCGCACGGAGTTCCTTGAGCAGATTCGGAATCTCGGCCGGATCGTCCTGCAAGTCGGCGTCCATTGTAATGACGAATTCGCCTTGCGCCTTCTGGAATCCGACATTGATCGCGGCGCTTTTACCGTAATTTCGGCGGAAACGGACGGCTTTCATGCGGCGGTTGCGCGAATTGATCTCGCGCAGCACCTTGAACGATCCGTCGGTTGAACCGTCGTCAATGAAAATGACTTCGTAGTTTTGTGTGACACGCTGGAGCGAATTTTTTAGCTGTTCGGCCAGTTCTCTGAGCGATTCTTCCTCATTCAACAGCGGAATGACCACAGTCACAAGCGTTCGACCGCCGCCGCCGCCGGAAGATGTCTGCTGCTCTTTTGGTTCACGGTGCTCGCGCGGTTCACGCGGTTCGCGTTGCTGTTGTTGGGGCTGCTGTCGGCGTTGACGCTGCTGACCGCCCTCACCGCCGCGGCGCTGCTGAGGAGGCTGAAGCGGACCCGCGGGCGTCGGCCGAGAGGCTTCGACGGGTGTTGTGCCCAGAGGGGCCGCAGGCTGCACAGACTCGATCTTTTCAGAGGGCTCGGTGGCCGTTTCGTTCGTGCGCGTCCCCATCGGCACTGTTTCGTCTGCCAGGCGTGATTCATCGTCCCGATGTGCCTCATCGCTCGGAACTGCGGCGCCTTCCCCCGGCACATCCTGACGCGGCTGTTTGCCGTGTGGTTTTCTGTACCGGTTGAAGCTTTTTCGCCGAAACGGATTCGGACGCTGCGATTGCTGATCGTTTGTTTCTTCTGCCATAAAAAGATAGGATTAATAAATAATCAAATACTTTTTAAGGTAATATTATTCAATATGAAAAGCAATGCAATGGGTGCGTGAAAACGCGCAAATTCGCGTATTCCTACAAATATAAAAAATCCTTCACACACGAAGATACAAGCACTCGTCGTCACTCCCTGGAGCGCGCGCGTGGGTTGACTGTCTAATTTTTTTTGTGTGAAGGATTTTTTTCGTAGCGAGCGCTACTTTTTATACTTTAGTTGAGGCCGCACGCCCCGCCTGCGCCGCAGCCGCAACCGCCGGCATTGTCACACGCACCATACGGAGATGAATCGGCGGACGAAGACAAACCGATTGCCGGTGCCGGAACCGACATCAATTTTTTATAGCTGCGTGAGTGGCATTCGGGACAGACAATATCCCCGGCTTCTTCGCGCACCTTATGAAAGACTTCATAACGTGCGTTGCAATCTTCACATCGATAATCATAGATCGGCATATGGATTAGTACCCTTTTTTTAATCACACGGAAAATCACAGTGATGGATTTGGACAATCAGGCAACTGTGAGCAATTCCTCTTCGATTGCCTGTTTCAGCGCCGCTTTGGGCAATGCGCCTACGGCCATTTTCGGTCGTCCTTCCTTCGGCACAAAAAGCAGCGAAGGAATGCTTTGGATGCCGAATGCGCCCGCGAGCTCCTGTTCCTGCTCGGTGTCGACTTTATAGAAATTCACTTTCCCTTTGTATTCCACAGACAGCTCGTCGATGATCGGCCCGACCATCCGGCAGGGTCCGCACCATTCCGCCCAAAAATCGATCACAACGGGAAGTTCGCCCTCGAACTTCCATTCCTTGTTGTGTTCGTAGTCGAAGACTTTCTTCAGAAAATCACTCTTTGTCATTGGTTCAGCCATACTCTCATACTCCTTCATCGTAATGGTAAAATTTTTTTTCTTCGAGGCCAGCGCGCATTATCTCGGGGGGAGCGTATTATTGCTTCTGTGTCGTTGAAATCTTTAATAACGAATACAACGGACAATAGCCGATGAACGCCGTGCCAAGCAAGATCAGACCCAGCAGGCCCCACCACGTTTGGGGTCCCCATGCTATGAGGGATAACAACACAAGCCCCAAAATAATTCTGGCTGCTTTATCGATTCTTCCTATGTTTGGTTTCATATCCGGCATCCTTCTCTCTCTATCTATGAGTGTTGACGCTCAAACGCCTGAAGCGGCGCAAGATTGATTTTTCAGCATGTGTGTGTGCTGTACCCATTGGATGCACTCTGGTCGATGAAGGATTCACACTGGCGCGCGCAACGCATTACTAGAGAAAGAAGCAGGGCCCTCAGCGGAGTTTTGAGCCGGCCTTGACCGAGCGCAATAGTTCTGCCTTGGTGCGGGCTGAAAGCGGCGGCAAGGGATAGGATTCGTAGAGTTCGACTGTTTTTTTAAGTGATGCAAGATAGGCCGTGCAGTTGGCACATTGGCTGACATGGGCGCGCATGGCCTGGCACTCGGGCGAGTCCATATCGGCGCCGAGCGTGTCGCATAACTGACGGAACACCCGGTTGCAGGTGCAGCGCCGGGGACGTGGTGATTTTTTTTGTGTGCTCATTGCTACCTCCTTAAAACACCTTTTTTTGTCAGTCGCGTGTCATATACTGATGAAGCTCGTTGCGTAAAAACACGCGCGCACGGCGCAGGCGCGATTTCACCGCCGGAATCGAAAGATGAAGGATCTTTGCCGTCTCCTCGGCCGATTGGTGTTCCACATCGCGCAGC
>DATGXR010000594.1:0-15963 GCA_035298825.1 Bacteroidota bacterium | reverse complement strand
ATCGTGTGGACGGAGTTACGCGAGGCGCTCGACGAGCTTCCGGAGGAACAGCGCGAAGTGTTCGTGTTGCATGAACTTGAAGGGAAGAGTTTCAAGGAGATCGCCGAGATTACCGGCGAAGGGATCAACACGCTTCTGTCGCGCAAGCGGTACGCGGTGCTCTATCTCAGAGAATCGCTGCGGGATTTATATGACGAATTTCAACATCAATAGGAGAAGCAGATGAAACGCAGATGGGGTTTGCGAGTTGTGAAGATGATCGGCATCGGAGTTGTTGCGATGATTGCGATCGGATATTTTGTGATGCTCCTGTGGAATGCGCTCATCCCCGAGCTGTTCAGGGGACCGGTGCTCACGTTCTGGCAGGCGGTGGGATTACTCGTGCTTTCGCACCTGCTCTTTCGGGGGTGGGGGCACCATGGGGGACGAAGCTGGCATCGCGACAGGTGGTCGCGCCGGTTCGAGGAAAAGCTTGCCGCGATGACGCCGGAGGAGCGTGAAAAATTCCAGAACGAGTGGCGCAGCTGGTGCGGGTGGACGCCGCATGAGCAGGAGCCGAAGCAGGACGGTTAAAGTGTGATAGTAAAGACAGTCTCGGCTCCGGGATGGGAAACCGCACGGAGAGTTCCTCCGTGCGCGCGCACAATGCGCTGCGAGATGCTCAATCCGATGCCCGAGCCTTCGGGTTTCGTGCTGAAGAAGGGAATGAAGATACTGTCGATGACCTCCGGTGGAATGCCTTTTCCATTGTCCGCCACACGGATCATCGTCTTTCCCCGCTCATCGATACCGGCCGCTATACTGATGCGCCTGCCGGTTTCCTGATCGAGCGCGTGGACCGAATTGTGCATGAGATTGAGCAGCACCTGTTCCATCAGTTCCGGATCGGCCGTGACTTCAAGCGTTTCCGGAATGACGGACGAAACGAATTCGATCGAACCTGCGGAGAATGTTTGATCCATCAGCAAACGGACGCGGTAGACGAGGTCCGACACGCGGATGGTCTGCAGATTCGGTCTCGGCATTTTCGAAATGTCTCTGTACTTGTTCACAAAATGAATGAGTCCCTCGCTTCGCTTATGAATCGTGCTGACAGCCGAACGGATGTCATCGATCGATTCGGCGGAGTGCATCCCGTCCGTGGGCGTTTGTTGCAGCATCACATCGACTGTCGAAGCGAGTGAGGAAATTGGCGTGATCGAATTCATGATCTCGTGCGTGAGAACCTTGATGAGCTTCTGCCATGCCTCGATCTCGTTGGCCTCGAGTTCCTGCTGGATGTTGTGCAGCGAGATCAGCTTCATCGGATGATTCTTCATCCTGAATTCGGTTGCCGACATCAGCAGTTCAAATTCAGTTCCGTTCGCCTGCAGCCTGCACGTGCGCTTCGTATCGGGCGTCATCTCAAACAGAATATCGCCGAGCCTGTCATGTTTTTTATTGAGCGCCGATAGATTTTTCAGGAATGGCGTGGAAAGCAGCCTTCCCGCAGTCTTGTTGTAGAGCGCCACATCTCCCTGAGCGTCGAAGCAGACGAGTCCGACCTCGACATGCTCGACGACCGTCTGCAGATACTGCAGGCTTTCCTCCTTTTCAATGCGCGCCTTTCTGAAATTTTCGATGATGCGTTCGAGCTCATCGGACAATTCGCGGAACGAGGAGCCGAGTGCGCCGAATCGCGTGTGCTGCGAAAAATCCGAATAATTGATTCCCTGCAGGAACCGCAGGATCTCCGCATTGGCCATGTCCGTGAATTTAAAGAACGACCAGATCTGGAAGACGCCGGCCAGGAGCAGACAGAGCGCGAGGGCGTACTGCGGGATCGTAAAAAAATAAATGCTGAGGCAGAACGTCGCTGTGAGAAACGCGATGCGCACGAGCGACTGCAATTTGAAGGGAGTCATCGTTCAGAGTCCGTGTTTTTCCATTCGGCGGTAGAGAGACGTGCGTGTCAGTCCCAGTTCTTTTGCCGCCTTCGAAATGTTGCCCTCGAATTTGGCGAGCACTTTTTTAATGATCGTCTTTTCAATCTCATCGAGATTGAATGTTGTTTCTTCGTGGGGGTCGGGCGTTACAGGTGATTGATGCATGCTGCCGAAGAGCACATCGGCGGGTTCGAGCGCATCCGAATCGCAGAGGATGACGCTTCGCTCGATCACATGCTGCAGTTCGCGCACATTGCCCGGCCAGGCGTACTGTTCGAACTTCGAGAGCGTATGCGGCGTCACATGGAGCCCGGGCTTGTTATACTTCTGCTTGTAAATGGGAAGGTAATATTCGACAAGCAGGGGAATGTCGCCCTTCCGTTCGCGCAGAGGCGGCACTTGAATCTCCACCGTGTTGATGCGGTACAGCAGGTCCTGTCTGAACCGGTTCGCTGCCACCTCGTCGTAGATGCGGACGTTCGTTGCGCAGATGAGGCGGATATCCGTTTTGCACGGCTTGTTGGAACCGACGCGCACCACTTCCTTATTCTGTATGACCGAGAGCAGCTTCGACTGCAGGCCGGGAGGGAGATTGCCGATCTCGTCGAGGAAGAGCGTGCCGCCCGATGCGATCTCGAATCTTCCCGGTCGGTCCTCTTTCGCATCGGTGAATGCGCCTTTGACATGGCCGAAGAGCTCGCTCTCGAACAGCGACTGCGTGATCGATCCCATGTCGACATTCACGAACGCATCCTGTGCCCGCTTCGAATTTCGATGCAGCGCCCGCGCCACCAGTTCCTTTCCTGTCCCGTTCTCTCCGAGGATGAGCACGTTCGCATCCGTATCGGCCACCTTCGAAATTGTCGAGAACACTTTCTTCATCGCATCCGAATTTCCGATGATATCGTGAGCGACTCCGATCGAAGCTTCGTTCAGATATTTCTGCTTCGACCGGACACGCTCGAGCTCGAGGCGCGACTCGCGCAATTTGCAGGCCGATGAAAATGTCGCAAGCAGTTTTTCATTCTGCCACGGCTTCAGCACGAAATCGATCGCTCCATCCTTGACCGCACGCACCGCCGTTTCGATTCCTCCATAGGCCGTCATCAACACCACGATCGCCTGAGGATCGATCGACAGGATCTCCTTCAGCCAAAAAAATCCCTCCTGGCCGTCAGTGCCGCTGCTTGTAAAATTCATATCGAGAAAGATGACATCGAACGCTGTGGCGCCAAGCAGCGCAGGAATCTCACCGGGCGACGGGGTCGTCCGGACCAGTGAAGCGTACGGCTTCAGGAGGAGCTTTGCGGCAAGCAAAACATCTTCATTATCATCAACAATCAGTACGGAAGGAAGCGGTGTCGTGTTCATTGGTAAAAAGTCAAAGGGATCTCTCAGGGGACCATGCTGTGTGTCGTCGCGTGGATATGGGTCAATATAGATAAAATTTGTTCACAATGTCCATATGGTGTCCGTCCTTATTGTCCGAATTCGGACACCGGTGTGCGATTCTGAACGGTTATGCAGGTAGATGGACCGAAATCGGATGTGGATATCCTCGAAATACATTCATTTTCGTCGAAAATACCACGATGCGGATTTTGGCACGCCGGTTGAATGATGTTGAATGTAACCAATCATGGGAGTTTGACATATGGACCGGGTGCTTGAAAAGAAAAAATGGAACGCGAAAAAAGTCATGATCATCTCTGCCGGGGCAATCGGGATCTTGGTTGTGATCTGGATGCTCCTCTCGGCAACGGGTATGAAGTCGTTACGGGTCGACGCGGCAAGTGTGCGCATCTCGGAAGTGAAGCGCGCGTCGTTCAGGGAATATATTTCGGTGAGCGGGACGGTCGAACCGCTGCATATTTTTTACCTCGATGTTGCAGACGGCGGCAGGATCCTTCGTAAATTTGTGGAGGAAGGCGCTGTTGTCAAGGCCGGCGATGCGCTGATCAAACTCGACAATCCCGCGCTCTCGCTGCAGGTGATGAGCACGCAGTCAAGTTTTCTTCAGGCCGAGACGATGACGAAGCAGACGCGTCTCACATTCGAGCAGAACCTGCTCAACAAGCAGGACCAGCTGCTTGAAGTGGAATTGAATTTATTGAATCAGCGTCGGCTCTACACGAACAGCCGCGCCTTGTTTGAAAAGGGACTCATCTCGAAGAACGAATTCGAATCGGCAAGCGAGCGTTACGAGACACTTCAAAAAAGCAGGGCGCTGCTGATCGAGGTGTTGAAGCGCGATTCGCTCACGCTGAAGCAGCTCACCGATGTCGGAGAATCGAACGGGATGATGGCGAAGAATTATATGGCGCTCATCGAAGAGCAGCTGGCGAATCTCACCGTGCGCGCGCCGGTCTCGGGCCGTCTCACATCGTTTACAGCCGAGATCGGGCAATCGATTGCGCGCGGATACAGGCTCGGGCAGATCGACAATATCGGCGAATCGAAAGTGCGCGCCACGATCGACGAGCATTACATTGCACGCGTTGCGCCCGGTCAGACGGGCGATATCGAATTCGACGGAAAGCCGTATAAGCTTGAGATCAAGACTGTGTATCCCCAGGTAGTCAATGGAGTCTTCGCCGTTGAAATGGTGTTCGTGAATGAGCCGCCGAAATCGCTGCGCAGGGGACAGACGGTGCGTATCAATCTGCAGCTTGGCGCGGCAACCGATGCGCTGCTGATCGAGAACGGCGGATTCTTCGGGACGACGGGCGGGCAGTGGATCTTTGTGCTCGACAGGGATGGGGCGTCGGCTGTGCGCCGACCGATCACGATCGGCAGGCAGAATCCGATGTCCTTCGAGATCACCGGCGGACTTGCGGCCGGAGAGCGTGTCGTCACCTCGTCCTATGAGTCGTACGGAGACTGCGATAAATTGATATTGAAGTAAACCGGCCGGTCCGGTATCACCACACACAGTGCCGCGACAGTGCGGCCCGGATCACAGATATACGAAAGGGAATGTCCAATGCTTCGCAATCATTTCACCATCTTCATCCGAACGCTAAAGAAACAGAAGATCTATTCACTCATCAACATTGTCGGCCTGGCCATCGGAGTTGCGGTGTGCCTCACGATCTTCCTCTTCATTCAGAGCGAACTCGGATACGATTCGTACAACGAGAAGGCCGATCGCACGTACAGGATCTTCGTTAAATCGGTCATCAACGGAACCTCGATCGTCAATTCGAAAACAGCCGGACCGACAGGACCGGCATTGAAGCGTGATTTCCCGGAAGTGGAAACATACGCACGTCTTGGCTATTACGGAGCGCTCGTGTTCAGCAACGGGCCGACACGTTTCAGGGAATATCATGTGTATTATACCGATTCGACGTACTTCGACGTTTTTACGATGACATTTCTTGAAGGAAATCCGAAGACGGCGCTCACGCGTCCGAACACGATCGTGCTCACGGAGACATATGCCAAAAAATATTTCGGAAACGAGCGGGCTCTCGGCCGCACGCTCATGGTCGACGACAAGACGCCGTATACGGTCACAGGCGTGATGAAAGACTATCCCGAGAACTCGCATTTTCGTTGCGTCGCTCTCTGCTCCATCGTGTCGAATCCGATCATCAATAAAAATATCTGGCTCGAATTATGGTACAGCACGTACATCGTGCTCAAACCCGGAAGCGACGCTACCGCATTCGAGGCGAAGCTCGAGAAGGCCGGAGCACAGTATGTGGCTCCGCAGGCCGAGGCAGTACTGGGAATACACATACAGGATTTTCTGAAGTCCGGCAATTCGTATGGATATTTCATGCAGCCGCTGAAATCGATCTATCTTCAATCGGCGCGGACGTACGGCATCGACAGAAACACGGCGTGGGGAGACGAACGCTCGGGAGATATCGCCTATGTGTATATCTTCGGCGGCGTGGCGGCGTTCATTCTTGTGATTGCCATCATCAACTTCATGAACCTGGCCACCGCGCGTTCCGAGCGACGGGCGAAGGAAGTCGGCATACGCAAGACGCTCGGATCCGACAGGGCGGGACTGATTCGTCAATTCATGACGGAGTCGATCTTTACAAGCGGGCTCTCCGTGCTGCTGTCGCTGGCGCTGCTCGAACTCTTTCTTCCCGCATTCAACAACCTCGCAGGCAGGCATCTGGCGCTCAATTACATCGAGCACCCGCTCGTGATCCCGGCGCTCGTCGTCTTCGCGATTATCCTCGGCGCCCTGGCCGGCGTCTATCCCGCCTTTGTCTTGTCACGGTTTTCACCGACACGCGCACTGAGCGCGCACGACGGAGCGCACACGCGAAAGAGCAGGCTGCGGAATATCCTCGTCGTCGTACAGTTTGCCATTTCGATCACGCTGATGATCTGTACGATCGTCATCAAGCAGCAGCTCGATTACATTCAAAACAAGAATCTCGGATTCAACAAGGAGCATTTGCTGATGATCGGCTCGGCCTATGTGCTCGGCAACCATCTCGACGCCTTCAAAGAGGAAGCGATGAAAAATCCGCAGATCGTCTCGATCTCCACATCATACCGGCTGTTCAACTCAGGCGTACCGGGCCATGCGTACTTCTTCAACAAGAAGACAGGAACAAACCCGCTCTCGATGTCATATTTGGAAGCAGATGAAAATTTTATTCATACGTACCAGATCGCGATGAAAGCGGGGCGCTTCTTCTCGAAATCATTTGCCACGGATTCGAACGCCGTGGTGATCAATGAAGCGACGCTAAGGGATCTCGGAACGACTGACGTGATCGGGAAACAGCTCACGGCGTTGAGCACGTATGAGGGTGCGAAGTCGTACACGATCATCGGCGTGGTGAAGGACTTCCATTGGGAATCATTGCATCAGGGCATCCGGCCCCTGGGGATCTTTTTGTTCTCTGAAAATCGTAGCGGGAATGTGCTCAATGTACGTATGCAGGGAAGCGATGTGAAAGGCACGATCGAATTCCTGAAACACACCTGGGAAAAATTTTCGGCGGAACCGTTCTACAGCAATCTCGTTGACCGGGATCTCCAACGGATGTATGACGCCGAGAGGAAGATTGCCGATATCGCGATTGTCGTGTCGCTGCTTGCGATCTTCATCGCCTGCCTCGGACTGTTCGGACTCGCATCGTTCGTGACCGAGCAGCGCGTGAAGGAGATCGGCATACGCAAGGTGATGGGAGCCTCTGTGCCAGAGATCGTCGTGCTCCTGTCGAAGGAGTTCACGAAGCGCGTGCTGTTTGCCAACGCCATTGCCTGGCCTGTCGCATTTTATTGTATGAACACGTGGCTGCAGAATTTCGCATACCGCATTTCAATCAACGTATGGATTTTCATCGCGGCCGGACTGCTTGCGCTGATGATCGCGTTGGCGACAGTCAGTTTTCAGGCGATCAAAGCGGCGATCGCCAATCCGATTCAGTCGCTGCGATACGAGTAACTAGAAGGTCATCGCCTGGTGAAGCAGCGCTTGGCGCCTGAACGAAGCGAACAGAGTAACCAAAAAAATCACATTATCCATTGGAGTACACAATGATTAAGACGACAAATCTTCGCAAGGTCTATCAGACGGAAGAAGTTGAAACAACGGCGCTCGACGAAATCACGATTAATATCGCACAGGGCGAGTTCGTATCCATCATGGGACCGTCGGGCTGCGGCAAGTCGACGCTGATGAACATCCTGGGACTGTTGGACAATCCCAGCACCGGAAGTTACTCGCTGCTCGGCACCGAAGTGGCGAATTTCTCGGAGCGGGAGCGCGCGCAGATGAGGAAAGAAAACGTGGGATTCATTTTCCAAAGTTTCAATCTGATCGACGAACTGACGATCTTCGAGAATGTGGAGCTGCCGCTGCTCTATCACAAGATCACGCCGACGGAGCGGAAGAAAAAAGTCGAGCTTGCGCTCGAGCGGATGAACATCATGCATCGCCGGAATCATTTCCCCCAGCAGTTGTCGGGCGGACAGCAGCAGCGCGTGGCCGTGGCCCGGGCCATCGTCGGCAATCCGCAGTTGATCTTTGCCGATGAACCCACGGGCAATCTGGATTCGACGCACGGCGATGAAGTGATGAAAATGTTGCTTGAACTCAATGAAGGCGGTACGACAGTTGTCATGGTTACGCACTCGCCGACATACGCCGAGTATGGGCACCGCGTAATCCATCTGTTCGACGGGAAAGTCGTCACCGAAAATTTCAATTCTGTGTATCGTCTCTGACATCATGCGAGCGATCGATTGTGTGGTCGTGTGAAATACGGGATTGAATATGGCCGCGCGATTGTGTACTATGAATCTACATTTCAGGATTCGACAGCAGGATTCATTCAGACGATCCAATCGATGAGGCCCCCCGATGCAAACCCGTTTGCTGGTCTATTGTTGTGCGCTTGGCTTCTTTGTATTCTTCCTCTTGCCGGAGTTGAAATGCGCTCCGCTGACATTCGTGCCCATTACGCTTGTGCAGCCCGACGGAGCGGTCGTGCAGGCATATGCGAGCGGTGACGAATTTTATCACTGGGTTCATGACAAGGACGAGTTTACGATCGTTCGTGATTCAATCTCGCATTTCTATGTCTATGCAGTTGCCGGGAAGGGTGTCCTTCTTCCGTCCCCGTATATCGTGGGCAGAAGCGATCCGGCGGCTGAAGGGTTGACGCCGAGAATCAATATCTTCCCCGATGTTTCGGTCGAACGGCAGCGTGCATCTGCTGTCTATGCATCACATCTCTCGAAGACGGCCGTATCAGGCAGCCGGTACAATCTTGTGATCTTTCTCCGTTTTGCAGGAGAGCCCGAATTCAAAGGAACGATCGGCTCATACGATGCGCAATTCAACTCGGTGACCGGGCCTTCGCTGAAGCAGTATTACAGCGAGGTGTCCTGGAACCAGGTGGACGTCACAAGCCGGATCGTGCAGGGATCGGGCGATGCGATTATTTCATATCAGGACGATCAGCCGCGGAAATACTATCTGAAATACGATGCCGATTCAAACAAGATCGGGTACGTTAATGACCGCATGGCCAGAGAGAGCAGTCTGTTACGGAAGGCGCTCACAAGCGTTCTGCCGTTGATTCCTTCGACGATGAACCTTGACGGCGACAATAACGGAAAAGTCGATAATGTCATCTTCATCGTTTCAGGAGAAGCGGCCGGCTGGTCCGATCTGCTCTGGCCGCATATGACAACGCTTTCGTCATCACCGGCGTTTTCGATCAATGGCAAAACCGTCTCGACGTACAACTTTCAACTTGAAAAATCATTTGCAGTCGGCGTGCTATGCCACGAACTGGGGCACAGCTTCGGCATGCCCGATCTGTACCGTTATGCGAATACGGCGATCAGTCCGTGCGGAACGTGGGACATCATGTGCAGCGGCAGCGCGCACATGTCGACCTATTTAAAATATAAATATGCGAAATGGATCCCATCCATCCCGAAGATCACAAAAGACGGCACATACTGGCTCAAGGCGTCGACATTTCAAACGAACAACGCCTATACGATCGCTTCTCCCCGGAGCGCACATGAATCGTTCCTTGTCGAATACAGAAGGAAGGCGGGGCTTTACGAGAACGGACTCGCCGGCAGCGGATTGATCGTGTACCGGATCGACGACCGCGTGAACGGAAATTCGAACGGCCCGCCCGATGAGGTATATATCTATCGGCCGCGCGGGACGGCGGCAGTCAACGGCACGATTTCAGCCGCATTCTTAAACGCCGAAACGGGACGGACGTCGATCAACGATACGACGCAGCTGTCGGCATTTCTGTTGGACGGACTTCCCGGCGGATTGAACATCGCCCGCGTCGGATCGGCAACAGGAGATTCGATCCGGTTCGATGTGAAGATCGTGACCGATGTGCCGATAACGGGGAAGGGCGAGTATGCGTCCGTGAAGGGGGCATATTCCTGGATTGACATTTCGAAGACGGGCACGGAGATCAGGAATTGGATGAATGCAAAGGCGAGTCTCGACTCGTCATTGGACGACGGATACACGGCGAGCGCGATTCCTCTCGGATTCGATTTTACGTTTTACAAACAAAAGTTCAACACACTCTTCGTGGGAGTGAACGGATTGGTGAGCTTTACGCAGAGAGCGCTGAATGTTCACAACGGCGCAGCATCGGAAACCGATTTCGGTTTTTTTGACGAGGTCGTCTGGCCGGGCAATATGCTGTTCCCCAATTCAGTGGCGGCTGCATATTTCGATTTCGATCTGAATCGCAACGACGGATACGGCGGGGGACGTGTGATGTATCAGACGATCGGGGACCAGTTCGTGCTGAGCTGGATCAATGTCGGCACATTCATGCGAAAAGCCGATACGACGAACTCGTTCCAGCTCGTGCTGAACCGGGTGTCCGGCGCGCTGACGATAAATTTTAAATCTTTCGGCATCGATTCGACGCGAAGATCGGTGATGGTTGGAATGCAGAAAGATTATTCGACCGGGTTGAACTGGTATGACGGCGGAAACTTTGCGGACCGTATTCCGTTCGACGGAACCAGTGTGGTGATCGCACCCGTTGTCACAACGGTGAAAGAACTGAGGACTTTGGCGCCGGCAGGATTTGCGCTCCAACAGAACTATCCGAATCCTTTCAATCCCTCGACGACGATCAGATATTCGATTCCCTCCGGAAGCGCAGGCCGGGCGACGTTGCGCGTCTACGACGTGCTCGGTCGGATTGTCGATGAGCTTGTGGATCGCACGCAGTCTGCGGGCGTGTATGAGGTGGACTATGCAGGCGCCGGCCTGACGAGCGGGATCTATTTTTACAGGCTTGTCGTTGTTCCGCAGGAGGGCGGGCCGGCATATACGCAAACCCGGAAGATGATCGTGCAAAAATAATATTCAATGATTTCCATTCCGATATCGAAATGGCCCCTTCGAAAAAAACTGGACGGGGCCGGAGATAAGACAGCCGGAGACCCGATGACCAGATCAACGATTGCCGCATGTGCCGGAGCGTTATTGATGCTCTGCGGATGCGGGCATGACATGCTGAAAGAACAGACCGGCGCCACAGGCGGTCCGTTTGAACGCCGCTACAGACTCACCGAACACTATGAAATTGTCGGGGGACCCCGCGAAGGGATGAAAGGCGAAAGCATCTACACTGTAACGCTGCGTGTGCCGGCCAATGAGGGTGCTGTCGAGATCGAAAATTTCGGCAACGCCTATCTTGTTCGCGCGACGATGCAAGGCGACAGCCTTTTCATTCGTCCGCAAAAATTTGCGTATTACAGCGACTCGGTTTCGATCAGTGGAACGGGGCAACTCGGCGCGGATTCGCTCCGGATCGAATACATGTCCGGCGGTCCCGCCGGCCAGATCCACTGCGTTGCAACAGGACCATCCGTTGCACGATAGCGATACTCATTACTCATTGTTCGATTCCCCGCAGTCCGCAGTGCGGAGAATTGAAATCATTCTCATCTACCCGATCGATAACGATTGTTTTTTATGAAACGTCACTTTATCGTCATTCTGTTTTTGTTGGGTTCGTTCATGCCCTCCGCTGCACAGACGCACGCGCTTCAATTCTCGCTTTCATTTCACACCACTGGGGATGCCGGAGCATACGACGGCCGCATGTTTGTCCTGATCTCGGATGACAGCACAGCGGAGCCTCGTTTCCAGATCAACGAAGGACCCGAAACGCAGATGATGTTCGGTGTCGATGTGGAACAAGTGAAGCCGGGCGTGGAAACCATCGTCGATACTTCGGTCTTCGGCTTTCCTGTAAAGAGCATCGGCGAGATTCCGGCGGGATTGTATTGGGTGCAGGGCGTCTTCCACAAGTATGAAACATTCGCCATGGCCGACGGCCGCAGTCTCAAACTGCCGATGGATCGGGGAGAAGGGCAGCATTGGAATCTGGCTCCGGGCAATCTCTACAGCGTGCCGATCAAGGTATGGATCGATCCGTTGCGCGGCGGGACGATCCGTGTCGTGATGGATCGTGTGATTCCGCCGATCGATCCGCCTGCCGACACGAAATACATCAGGCACGAGCGCATCAGAAGCGAACGGCTTTCGAAGTTCTGGGGCCGTCCGATGTATCTCGGAGCGAACGTGCTTTTGCCCGAAGGATTCGACACACATCCCGCAGCGCGGTATCCGCTGATGGTGGAGCACGGACATTTTCCCGCGACATTCGAGGGCTTCAGCGAAACGATGCCCGATACGGCGGCGATGAAGGGGGAATACAGCGAGCGGTTCAACATCGACAACTACAACAAGATCGAAGCAGCCTATGCCTATGAGTTATATAAGGACTGGACCTCGCCTTCATTTCCCCGCGTGGTTGTCATCGAAGTGCAGCATGCGAATCCGTATTACGACGATTCGTATGCGGTGAATTCTGCGAACCTCGGGCCGTACGGCGATGCGATCATGTACGAACTCATTCCATACATCGAAAAAAAATATCGCTGTCTCGGACAAGGCTGGTCCCGTTTTATGTACGGCGGATCGACGGGAGGATGGGAGGCGATGGCCGCGCAGGTATTTTATCCGGATGAGTTCAACGGATGTTACGCCGCATGTCCTGATCCGCTCGATTTCAGGGCTTACACAGTCGTGAACATCTACGAGCATCGGAACGCCTATTACATGGACAGCCGATGGAAACGAACACCGCGTCCGGCCACGCGGAATGTTGCAGGCGAAATCAAGGCGACGCTCGAGGAGGCGAACCATCTCGAACTCGCCATGGGGACGCACGGTCGTTCGGGAGAGCAGTGGGACATCTGGCAGGCTGTGTTCGGACCCGTGGGAACGGACGGATATCCGAAGCCGATCTGGGACAAGAGGACCGGAGAGATCGATCGTGCGACGGCCGAGTACTGGCGCGAGCACTACGACCTTTCGTATCTTCTGAAGCGTGATTGGCCGAAGATCGGAAAAAAACTGGAAGGCAAGCTGCACATTTATTGCGGCGAGGCGGATGATTATTATCTGAACAACTCGGTGCACCTGATTGAAGGCGTATTGAAGGATTTGAACAATCCGGCGTATGGCGGCGAAGTCGATTATGAAACGCGGGCGGGACATTGCTGGAACGGGGATCATACGCGTCCGAATGCGATCTCGCGTCTGCGCTACCATCAGATGTTCATTCCCCGCGCAATCGACCGGCTGCTGCGCACCGCGCCAAAGGACGCCGATGTGACGAGCTGGAGATACTGACGTGCTCGCGGATCAGAACCGGCGCAGCGTGAGCGTTGTCAAAGTGGACGCGTCACTGACAGTAGAGTGGGATACGTGCGGGTGCGTCACAAATGCTGTGATGCACCCGTCGGGCTTACATCAGTCGCGGTGCAGTACGAATATCGTTACATCATCCTTTTTCGGGATTTCCCCTTT
The DNA here is from genome assembly GCA_035298825.1 of Bacteroidota bacterium. Lineage (GTDB taxonomy): Bacteria > Bacteroidota > Ignavibacteria > UBA10030 > UBA8401 > CAISDA01. The sequence continues at coordinate 2,667 of DATGXR010000594.1, read as the reverse complement.
GAACGTTTTCAGTTCGCGTATGCAGGATTCGATGATCCCCTGAGGAGACGCGTTCCGAAGTCCGCTCAGAAGCGCCATCAGCCGTTCCTCTCCGTATTGTTCTCCCGATGCGTTCATGGTTTCAGTGAGGCCGTCTGTGTAGAGGACGAGCGTATCACCGCGATCGGCATGAACGAATGATGATGGAAACTCGCTGTGGCAAAACACGCCGATTGGCAGCGCCGATGATGCGATCTCATGCACGCCGTCTGCGCGGATGATGAGCGGATACGGGTGTCCCGCATTGCAGAATTCGATCTCGCCGTGCGAATCGGCGCGTCCCGACACAAGCGTCGCAAAGTGTGATGAAGGCGTTCCTTCGGAGAAGATCCTGTTGGCGCGCGACACAAGTTCAGTCAACGGCATGTCCGTGATCATGAGGCTCCGGAACATTGCATGGAGATGCGCCATTAGGATCGAAGCGGCCACGCCTTTTCCCATCACGTCGCCGACATTGAAAAGAAGCGAGCGCGATGAATCTTCAGGTAGGATGATGTCGCAATAGTCGCCGCTTACAGCGCCGGCCGGTTCATAATGATAGGCGGCATGCCAACCGTCGTATTGAATTGAATTTCTAGGGAGGAGACCCTGCTGTATCTGGAACGCCAGATCAAGATCGCGTTCAAGCGCGCGCTGTTCGAATGCTGTCAGATGATCGAGGCAGTTTCTGATTAACGGATCGATGGCGAGTCGCTCGGGCTCGATCGGATCGTGACAGACCTCGCAGAGTCCGTATGTGCCCTGATCCATTTTTTCAAGAGCGGCATCGACCTCGCGCAGAAGATAGTTGAGATTTTCATTCGACGGTGCCTGAGACAGGACCTGCTCGAGCTTCTGGCGCCGTGTCACGAGTTCGTCGTGATAAGTAAGAACAAGTTGAGTTTCCATCGTATGCTCGTTTCCCTTCACACACTCAAATAACTATTCCTGACTTTCGTATACGGAAATCCGGTCCGCAGGATTCACGATCAATTTTAAGCTGTTGGCGCCGAGATATCGAATAATCTATTTTAACAAAAATTCCGCTTCAGACGTTCATCGCGATGTAGCTTTATAACGGATCAGGACACGAGCTGCAGTAGGGCCGGCTCAGGAATGCTGCATGCGGCTGCGCACGGATTTCGGCAGGCCGTTCACCACTTGGGCGTATGAGTGATTGATCATCGCGAGGATCTCATTCGGCCGAATGCTTCCGTCGATCGTGACCGTGATCCAGTGCTTCTTGTGCATATGGTAACCCGGCTGCACCGCGTCGTACTGTTCGCGCAATTCGATCGCATGTTCCGGATCGCATTTCAGATTGATGGATAATGGGAACTGTTCGATCCGTGTGAGCAGGAATATTTTCCCGTGGATCTTGAACGCGAGGACGTCCTCGCCGAAAGGGAATTCTTCGGTGATCGGTCCCTGCAGTTTCAGGCAATGCTGCCTGATCTCGTCGAGTGTGAGTGTCATGTGTCCTTTCATAGTGCTGCCGATTGTATGAAAGCATACTATGTACACATTCTTTTTGTTTCATTCAACAGCTGTGGTTTTTCGGATGTTGATGACCAAAAATCAGCGAATTCCAGATGTTTTACGCAACTATGGCATCAGATGACCGGCTGATTTTTTAGGTTTCGCATTAAACCGCCTTCTTGGCGATGTGTCAAATGAATATGGCGAACATATCCATATTCGGAAGAAGGAGCGAAGGGTTATGAAACGATTGACAATCGCCGCCGTGTTTCTGGTCGGCGCGCTTATGATGGCCGGTTGTGCGACCGGGCGATATGCGCAGTATGACAGGCCGCATCCATTTGGAACGGATTCCTTGTCTCAGATGAAACAGCATGATGTGATCACGATGTCGAAAGCGGGCGTCAGCGACAGTCTGATCATCTCGATGATCAATGTCACGGGATCATGGTTCGATATTACGACGAAGGATGTAATCCGGTTGAAAAATGCCGGCGTGAGCGACAAAGTCATCCATGCGATGATCGGTACGAACGCGCCTGATACGGATCGACGCCGATATTACGGGAGCGCTGATTTTTATCCATACTCCTACTGGTATCCCTATTCATGGTACAGCGGATTTTATCCTTATTGGTATTATCCGTCGTACTATTGGGGCTTCAACTATTATCGACCGGGTGTGATACATCGGTTCTCATATCCGCATCGTACTTATTATGGGGGCGGATTCATGCGCGCACCTCGCAGCAGTGGCGGCAGCAGACACCGCTAGAATATGCAGGCGGATACAAATAAATTTTCATCGGCACAATAACACCCGCGGCTCCTGATCGGAGCACCGCGGGTTTTTTTTGACGGTGATGAATCGGCGATGGCATCGATGATTGCGAAGGCGATGGGGGCAGACGAGTCAGACCGCCAAAATCTTCTGGCAATTGATGCGGCCTATTCGGATATTCTGGATATATAAAAACAGCCTGCAACAACCACACAGACAATCTTCCGAACAATGACATTCCTCAGAGATGCTTTGCTGATCGTGTTGTGTATGAGCGCCGCCATCGTCGGCGGTTGCAAAAAATCAAATCCCATTGACAATCCCCCAAGTGTTCGGACTCTCCTGACGGATAAAACATGGCAGTCGAAGAGCGTCTACGAATTACATTC
>DATGXR010000593.1:0-1607 GCA_035298825.1 Bacteroidota bacterium | reverse complement strand
CGGTCGCTTGACACGCGCTGCGCACGGAACTGCTCGCGATTCGCCTCGGTGTCCCAACGCCATGCATACTGCGATCCGGAATAGACGAGGTTGAGACTTCTGTCGCGCAGCTTCTTTTCGTTGTAGCTGTACGTATCCGAGAAGTTGCTCACGTCGACGAAGAACTGATCGCTCATTGCGGTACCGGAGACACCGGCATGCGAGACGGCGAAGTTGCGCGCGTCGTCGCGTATCCACGCGCCGTAATATTGCATCGAGCCGTACGTCAGCCAGAGCGCGCCTTCGGCGATGAGCGGATATGTTCCGGCTTCAAATCCGTCGGCATACATCTCGCCCGCACCGGGAAGAATGAGCGAATACAGGACCGCAAGTCCGACGGATTTTTTCGTCGCCGGCTGCGCATCATCGAACAGCGCCGGAGACGGCATCGATGCCGGATGCGATGCCGCCATCGAGGTAAGATCGTTCCGAAGCGATCCGGATAATGGAGTTTGCGCCAATGCTGCTGCGGCAATGCCAACAGACAGGACAAGGAATACACACAGCTTATTCATAGCTACCCTCAAAGGATGTTGTGATGAACGTGTTCTGCACTGCGTTGATTTGAGTAGTAGCAATGGTCAAGAGGCTTCTTTCATGATCGGTAGATGAATGGACAGCGGCACATGGCCCTGTTCTGTTTGTTCGACGACGCCGGTACACATATCGGCCTGATGTGACGTCAGGCGTACACGCGCGATCGTATTTTCGAGCGAGGGATGATACGGCACCTGCACTCGTATGTAATTGTCCGTATATCCCGCAAGCATATTGTCGTGCACGGCAGATTCGCACAGCACATCGTGCGCAGTGCCGAGATGCGAAAGATGAAATTCCGATTTCTTGATCTGCCCAAGCATGCGCAGCCGCTGGCTGTATCCCGCCCTTACCCTGGGTTCGATCCGTTCGGGCAGCGCAAGAGACGGCGTGTTCGGCCGTTCCGAATACGTGAACACGTGCAGATAACTCACCGGAAGCGATTGAATGAAGTCGTGCGTGTGTTCGAACACTTCGCGCGTCTCGCCAGGGAATCCGACGATCACATCGACGCCGATTCCCGCATGCGGGGCACGCGTGTGAATCTTTTCGATGAGTCGCGCATAATCCGCCGATGTGTACCGCCGGCGCATCAGGCGCAGGATCTTGTCCGAGCCGCTTTGCAGTGGCACATGAAAATGACTGCACACTTTGTCGGATGCAATCCAAAAATCAAGCAGCTCATCCGAAAGAAGATTCGGCTCGATGGAACTGATGCGTATCCGCCTGAGTCCGTCAACCGCGTCGAGCGCGCGGAGCAGATCGAGAAGCGATCCATTGTCGCGCGAACCGAAGTCGCCCACATTCACGCCTGTGAGCACGATTTCCTTGTATCCCCGTTCGACGAGCGACCGGGCCTGCGCCACTGTCGCATCGATCGCCTGGCTTCGGCTCTTGCCTCGGGCCAATGGGATGGTGCAGTAGGAGCAGTTGAAATCGCAACCGTCCTGCACTTTTAAAAACGCGCGTGTGCGGTCGTCGGCGCTTCCCGAATAGGCGACGCCGAAATCATTGGCTTCCGAAATGGGCGA
>DATGXR010000592.1:0-15715 GCA_035298825.1 Bacteroidota bacterium | reverse complement strand
GCGCATCGGCAAAGAATTTCGATGTGACGACAATGCGCATCGGCGGAGATTTCGATCCCGTTGTGATCTGGAAGACCCGCTCGCTCATGAAACGCAAAAAGATCGAAACGATCTGCACGAACATGGACAAGGATCTCCGGTTCGGCGGCATTGCCGCGAAGCTCGCCGGCGTGCGGGGCATCGTGCCAAGCCGCGAGATCGATTATCCTCTGAAAAATTCGCTTCGTTATAAATTCGCATATAACACACTCGCCTCGCTGCTTGTCGTGAATTCGATCGCCACACAAAAAACCGTGCTGCAGAGCGCCCCATGGCTCGACGCTTCGCGCACGCGCATCATCTATAAGGGCATCGATCTCGCGCCGTTCGATACGCTGCCCTCATCGTCCCTGCACGAGGAACTGAATCTGCCGGTGACGACGCGGTTTATGACATTTCTCGGCCAGCTCGACGAGCGCAAAGGCATTCGCTATCTGCTCGATGCATGGAAGAAGATACACACGCAATTCCCCGACACGGTGCTGTTGATGGGCGGAACGGGTCCGATGCGCCCGCTGCTTGAATCCTTTTTGCGCGAGCATCATCTCACTAACAGGGTGCATTTGCTCGGTTTCAGGAACGATGTGCCCGACATCCTGAAACAAAGCAGCATGCTCGTGCTTCCGTCGCTGTGGGAGGGCTTTGGCTACGTGCTGGTGGAGGCGATGGCGGCGCGCATCCCGACGATCGCCACAGCGACAAGCAGCATTCCGGAGATCGTTGCGCACAAGCAATCGGGATTGCTCGTGCCGGTGAAGAATGCCGATGCGTTGGCTGATGCGATGACTGAAATCCTCTCGGATGACGCGAAGGCTCGTGCGATGGGCGCCGCTGGAAGGGCAATCGTGGAACAAAACTTTACAATCGATGTTATGATTGGAAAGTTTGAACAGGTGTTCCATGAAAGCGTGCTGTAGGACGAAATGCGATTTCGCCCATGCTTCATCCTTGCTTGTGCTTTTCGTAGGGCGAAATGCTATTTCGCCCTTGGTCATAAGAACTTTATCAATCTATTCGAAGGAAATTATTATGAAAGTATTCTTGGCAGTGGTGGCGGTGCTTGTGATGGGAAGCGCGACGGTTTCAGCTCAGACGTGGGAGTCGTTTAATGCGGGAATGGAAAAGGCGAAGGCACAGAAGAAAACAGTTTTGGTTGACATCTATACGGACTGGTGCAGCTGGTGCAAGAAGATGGATGCAAATGTCTACACAGACGCCAAGGTCAAAGATTATCTGAAAAAGAAATACACGATCATCAAGTTGAATGCCGAAAGCACGACGCCGATCATGTATAAGGGCAAGCAGATGAGTCCCGCCGAGTTCGCACAGGGCATGGGAGTCACAGGCTATCCCGCCACGCTGTTCATGAAGAGCAACGGCGACGGCATCACACTCGTTCCTGGCTATGCCGAGGCACCGAAGTTTCTCGAAATCCTCACATACATCGGCGAGAACCGTTGGGAGAGGCAGAAATTCGAAGACTACCTGAAAGAAATAGGGTCGAAGAATTAATCCGATCGCAGGAATATTTTATATCACAGCTATTGTGGGTGGGACGAAGAGACGATTCTCCTGTTCCCGAACCACGTTATTGAATTGCTGATTGTACGGGGCGAAGCGATACTTCGCCCCTTTTATTTTTTGACGAACCGCAGCGCTTCATCGGCAATGCGCGCCGTGTCGATCATCTGTATGCACTCGAGGTTGTAGGGACACTGCTTCTTCCAGCACGGCGCACATTCGAGTCCATCCGGTGCAAGCTTGATGCCGCGGTCGTACATATCGATCTCGCTCCAGCAGCTCAGTCCGAACCAGACGATCACATATTTTTTCAGTCCGATCGCCACGTGCATGCCGAACGAATCGCCCGTGATGACGACGTCGCAAATATTTTCATAACAGATGCCGCGGCGCACGCCTTCGCGCGTCGGCGTCGAAATGACCTTGTCCCCCACGCGACGCACGATCTCGGCATTGCGCTCGGTATCCTCCGGCCCTCCGACAAGCACAAGCTTCACGCCTTCAGTTCCCGACAGGCGGTTGATGATCTTGACATGCTGGTCGATCGTCATTTTTTTATTCGGATAAAGATAGGAGCATCCCGTATTGAATCCAATCACACGGTCATTATCACCGATGCCCGCTTTCTTTTTGTAGAGAGCGCAGTATGCCTTTTCCTCTTCGGATAACTCGAGCACATATTCGTCCCGTTTGTATTCGAGGCGCATCGATTCCTGCAGGATCTGCGTGCCGTAGAGCGTATTCTCACGAAACTTCATCCGATCGTTCAATCCGAGCAGATAATTGTACTCCGCTTCACTGTTCAGCGGAATGATCTTGCCATCGCCGTTCATGCCGAATCCGATCACCTCCTTCGCCCGGAGTGTTTTTGCGAAGGCGGTCGATCGTTTCGTTTTGTCAGTTGAATAGACAATGTCGAATTCGATGTTCTGAAGAATAAGCCAGCTTTCCGGTTCCCAGGCATAGACCGCGTCGAGATACGGATTGTTATCGAGCAACCGATAGGCGTTCTTCTCCGTGATCCAGACGATCGTGCTGTGGGGATATTTCCGTTTGATGGCCGGAAGCATCGCCGTTGTTTGGACGACAGCCCCCATCGCATCGAGATTGATGATGAGAATCTTCGTCCCGATCGGATCGTGCTGCTGACACTGTTCGTAGCAGGTGGTCCCGGGGAAGCATGGCTTGTATCCGGTGAATCGCTTGCAGTCGGGAATGACAATTGTACTCATTGTGTGATCGTGTTTTTTTCTATGAGTCGTTCAAACGCCCGGTAGACTGTTTCGGCCGACAATTCAGTCATGCACACATTGCCGATCGGGCATTCGGTTAAATTGCAGCAAAGACATGAAAGCGCCTCGTTGCGCACCCATTCACTCTTCGTTCCGAAGGGTCCCTGCACAAACGGATTCGTGGGACCATAGATGCCGAGTGTCGGCACGCCGAGGGCTGCGCCGATGTGCATCGGGCCTGAGTCGTTGCTGATGAAATACGAGCATTGTTTGATGCACGCGGCCGATTGCTGCAGCGTTGTTTTAGGAAGAAGCATCGCGGGATGTTTCATGAGGCGTTGAAGCGCGAGCGCGTCCGCTTCCTCACCCGGTCCCCAGAACAGGACAATCGACACATGCAATTCATCCAGCACACGATCTGCAAGCTCCGCGAAGTGTTCCACCCTCCAGCGCTTCGTCACCCATCCCCCTCCGGCGTTGATGCCGACGGCGTTGCGATTGGGCAATTGCGCAAACCACTCCTCGGCAAACCGGACCGCTTCCGGATCCAATGGGAACAGCGGCAGGCGTGTTGCCACGGGAATTGAAAGCGCCCGGAGGGCATCGAGATTGAAATCCACATTATGCACTTCGCTGCGGCGCGCAGTCACTTTCTTGTTATATGCGTATCCGCGGAACCGAAACGGGAATCCGACTCTTGTCCGCGCCCCGCTTAAAAATGTAAGCAGCGCGGTTCTGGGATTGCAGAACAGATCGAAGACGATTGTGTATCGTCCCTGGCGCACGCGCCGGATCAGAGACAGGGACGATTCCGTCTTCCTGTCGAATGCGATCACTGAATTGATAAAGGGATTCAATCGGATCACATCGGCGGCGAACTTTTCAGTGAGCACATCGATCACTGCCGCTGGATAGTGAGCACGAAGGTTTTCGAGCACAGGCGTTGAAAGCAGGACATCACCGATCGCACGCAGCTTGATGACGAGTATTCGTTGAATACCGGAATCAGGAGTGTTATTCATCTTCATAAATAAAAGATATTGAGAAGAAACCGTTTTTCCAAAAGAAAAGGGAGCAGAATCTTCGCCATGATTCCTGCTCCCTTTGATTGTCAGCTGATGCGTTCAGATTACCTTGTCTGTGCGTCGTGCTTCTGGCGGTTGATCGCCCTGCTGCTGTGATTCAGTTCACGATTCAATTTCCGGCGTTCCTTCATTGTCACTTTGCCGTCGGCTTTCGCGTTGATCTTGTCGGATTGGATTTTCGCCTCACGCCTCTCAAGCTGCCGCACTTCCTGTTTCGTCAGTGCGCCGCTTTTTGCCCCCTGCTCGATGCGCTGTTGCTGCACGCGCTGCCGTTTGTTGATGCGCGGCGTCGCTTCCTGTGCACTTACAATTCCGGTGAAGAGAATTGCCATGAGTGCCGTCACTGCCAAACGATGGATCTTCATATCTTTCTCCGATGATGTGATATGTATGATACAGCCTTGTTAAAATTTAGACAAGACAAGAGTGTTGTGGGTTTAATCATTCAGGGTTCAATTCCCCGGCGCTTGCGTCGAAGAATAGAATTTGGAGAATCACAATCTACCGCTGTTTGCAACGGGGAGATTCATTGCGGTCAACTCACAAATTATCGGATCAGTTGCATTTTCCCCGTCCCGACAAAATGCCTCGACGGATTGGCTGTCCGAACAGCCTCAAAGCGGTAAACATAGACTCCGGACGGTACACCGGCGTTCCACCGGACCTGATGAACTCCTGCGGCATATCTCCCGTTCGCAAGTGATTCCACCTTCCGACCCAGCATATCGTAGATACGTAATGTCACCTGGCTTTCACACGGCAGCGAAAATTCGAGCGTTGTCGAAGGATTGAACGGATTCGGATAATTTTGTTTAATCGAGAATTCAGAAGGAAATGCCAGCAACGGTTCTGCACTGCCCGTTGTCAGACGCTTGAAGGGATATCTGAAAATTCTGTAACTGAACACGTTTGATGGAAACGACATTTCAAACACCGTCTGGCCCGCCTGATCGACCTCCGTAGCGGCAACGGACGCATGTCCCCAGCTAATGAACGTGTTGCCGTTGCCGAGCCGCTGTGCATTGCCCCAGAACTCGCTTGCGATGTCCGGACTTGCGCGATACGACCAGACACATTCCGCCGTCATGCGGATGGTGTCGAGATGATATTCGACGGCCCGCGAAAATGCGGGAATGCGAGACACTCCGTTATCGAAGATCAGCAAGTTTCCGTTGGGAAGCACACGAGCCGAATGCTGACCGCTGAACCCGGCAGAATCGCCGATGAATGTGAATTGATTTTTCTTCCCTCCCAACCTCCAGATGAATGCGCCTGTGGTGCGGTCGATCTTCGAGATCTCGTTCAAATGCCTCGCCGAAACAATGAGACCTCCGTCCCGGTCGAGATCGACCGAATTGATGTGTGTGAATCTGAAGGATTGGTCGCGAAGGTTGACGGCGGGTCCCACATCTGCGAATTGATAATGCTCATACGCCTTCCACTCGAAGACGACGCGCTTGTACGGATCGATCTCCTGAACGACGTTCACGATCACATCCGCATTCGCGCTTCCGCTGTCGACGATCCGGCTCATATCATACTGCCTGATGTCGTATCCGATCAACAACACATTGCCGTTCTCGAGAAACTGGATGTCATGCTCGTCAGTCGAGAATCCGTGCTGCGCTGCGTATGATTCGATTGGATGTAATGCCGAATCGAGCACGAAATATTTTCGCGCTTCATAATCGTAATATGTGAGCAGGCCGTTGCGTTGCAGTTTAAAATCTGTGCATGCAGAAGAAACTTTTTTGTACGCCACAGGCCGGCCCGCATTATCGTAGATCGCAAGATACGACGTCCCCTGTCCCCAATACGGCACCGCGGCGAAGATGTACCCCTCGCCTGTTGTCTTTAGCACAGTCACATTCGGAAGGGGAAGATCCGAAGGAATTGAATCCAGCTCATACACAAATTTGAAGCGCGACATCGAATGCTCATCAACGAGACTGCTTCCGTATCGAACGGCGGGCATGTTCGTCCGGGGCTCCACGACCTGTGCCGAAACCGTGTTGCCCCAGAGCAGTGCACTGCAGAGGAAAATCAATTTCATGCGACTCTTCACTTCACCACAGCACATTTTTTCGTCTCTGTGAATCGTCCGGCCCTCAATGTATAGAAGTAGACGCCGCTCGGCAGCCGCGAGGCATCGAACCGTCGCATCAGCACGCCCGGATCGACCATGGCATCGACGAGCGTTGCGATCTCGCACCCCAGGACTGTGTAGACTTTGAGCGAGGCATGCATGCGGACAGGGATGCGGAATCGGATTTCGGTCACGGGATTGAACGGGTTGGGGAAATTCTGATCGAGTCCGAATTCATGCGGAACGACGCTCTTGTCAGTTTCGATGCCGGTCAGTCCGGAGGTGATCGTAAACATCGCACGGCTCAGGCCGAAGACTGAACTATCGGCAACACTCGTGATTCTGAATCTGTATGTCGTGTCGCCTTCAAGCGTCGCCGGAATCGACCACTCGAACACGCCCGTATTCGCCGCCGAATCCTTCACGACAAGCGTACGCGTTTCGCCTCTGAGCAAGTCAATTCTGACCCTGTCGTTGCTGTTACTTTTCCATTTGATGAAATACCGATATCCACGCTTCCATGCCTCGGCTGTCTCGGGCGCGGTAATGCTGATGTATGGCGTTGTCAACGTGAATGAACGCACAGCGGACCATGAACTTGTCAGGCCGGCATTGCGTGCGCGCACTCTCCAAAAATACTTCGTTCCTTTCACACCAGTCGTGAGCACGGCTGTTCCTTCGGTAACCAACGAATCGTCGATCACGCGCGTTTGAAACGATGCATCGTGCGAAACCTGGAGATGATAATCGGTCGAGTATCCTCTCGGAGTCCAGGTGAACTTTACGACGCGGGATTGGTCCAGGCTGTCGCCGTCTGCCGGCTCGAGCAACAGCGGACTGTTCGCTGTGGAAGCCGGATCCTTCCTGCAAAAAATAAATTCTCCGAATTGAGGAGTTGAAGCCGTGAGCGTATTCAGGATCGGATTAAAGGCGGTCGGAAGAGGCGTAAAGCATCCTCTCCCAACCGTGTCGCGCCTGAAGACAGTCACATGTCCCGGATCCGCGATTTCAGGATACTGTGACAGATCGAATGTCACATCTGCTTCAACGGACACCATGCCGGTCTGAGCGATCACAATGCGAAGGGGAATCGTCAGCGGCGCCGTCCCGGTGAACTGCGGACGAAAAGGCGACTCGGCGTATCGTTCGATTGTGGCGCTGTTATAAAAATGCGGCGTGAGGACGGTGAATTTTATTGTGGCGCCCGTATGCGAAGCGACCGATGTTCCGTTGAACGAATAGGTATTTCCTTCAAGTAGCTCATAGCGCGTATGCGATGAAACCGGGCGGCCCGTCCTCCACGGAAATTTGAGGACCTGCATGCTCCGGTTTCCCTTCGGCAGGGTCAGTTCGAAGGCGATCGATTTGTCCGGATGAATCTCTGTGAGCGATGGTCCCCCGGCCACGCTTGCATCGCCCCATCCGATGAGCGTGTTTCCGTTCGGAAGGCGTTGCACGCTGCCCTGCGCCGAGGCGAAGATATCGGGCGTATGCCTGTATTCCCAGACAAGCGTCGCTGTTTTATTCACCTCGTCGAGCTTGTACTCGACGGCACGCGAGTACTGCGGACTGCGCTGATTCCCGTTGTCGAAGAATGTGATGTTCCCGTTCGGCAGGCGTTGGATGTGATGCTGATATGAAAAATACAGCGGTCGATTCTCTTCGTGCTCGTTGATGAATGTGAATTCGTTATGCTTACCTCCGAGCCTCCAGATGATCTCGCCCGTATTCCTGTCGATCTTCGTGATCTCCGAAATGTGGCGGCTTGATATCAGGATGTTGCCGTCAGTGTCTTGCGTGATATTGTTCGCATGCGAATAATCGATTGCCGCAGCGAGCGTGTCTTCATACGTATCGGTGATCGCCTGGTGATCGAAGCTGCTCCACTCGAACACGATATGTTTTGCGAGATCGTATTCGCGGATGAGCGTTCCCTGCACACTGGCAGCCGGGTGTCCCCCGCGGACGATACGGCTCATATCGATCGTCCTCTTGTCGAAGTACAATGCAAGCGCATGTCCGTTCGGCAGGAGATGGAAATCGGCATGGCTTGCCGTATTCGGATCTCCTTTTGGATACGTATCGATGACGTTGAAGAGCGTGTCCATCACATTGACATGCGTCGATACGGTGATGGGCGATCGATCGATGTATGAATACGTGCCGTTCGGTTCGGGCTTAAACATGTAGGGAAATGGATTTAATCCGAGACCGACACGCCGATAGGCAAGCGGTGCGCCGCTGTTGTCGAGGATGATCAGATAGTTCGCATTCGTTGGCGCGCTTCCCGCCCCGATGAACGGCGCGAGGAAAAGTTCTCCAGGCGCCGGATCATTGAAGGCGTTAACGGTGATTGAAGGAAAATCAACAGGCAGCGGATCGTTCACCGCACCGCCCGGTCGTATCTGCCCTGTTGCCGACTGCAGTATGAAGGCAGCGAGCAGGACAGAGGCAATAAGGATTGCCGTGAATGAACGGTGCAACGATCGCGACGGTTCTATTTGGTCTCTCATGTAATAGTAGTCTCGTATTATTTCACCAGCATCAATTTGCGTGTCTGAACGAATGTGCCGGCCGTCAGACGATAGATGTACATGCCGGAGGCAAAACCTCCCGCATTCCATTGGACAGAGTATCGGCCGGCCGGCATCTCTTCATTGACGAGCGTCGCCACTGTCCGTCCGAGCGCGTCGTAAATTTTCAATTCCGTCCGCGTTGATACCGGAAGACTGAATTGTATCGTCGTCGACGGATTGAACGGATTGGGATAATTTTGTGCAAGCGCAAATTCATGAGGCGTCTGCTGTTCGATCCGCTCAACGGCGTTGACAGTCTGTGTGGTCACAATGGCAGGACGGACGGATTCGACATTGCCGAGAAAATCCTTCGCAAGCGCATAGAACGAGTACTTGTGCGATCCCGCTTGAATGGGAATGACAAGTGAATCGGCATTCGTGGTGCCGACAACGGCATAGGCTCCGTCGTCGATCGCGGCATAGAGCGTTGTCGATTCCACTCCGGATCCGTTTGCTTCATCCACCGACGACCATTTTACGAGCATTTGCTTGCCCGACACCGATGGCGAAAGCGCCTTCATCGTTGACACCGGCGCCTTGAAATCAAGTGTGTTCACATAGGTGTTCGTGCGCAATGCCGGATTCATATCGAAGACGATTGTCGCGGCGTTTTCGAGCGATGTGCCCGATGCAAGTCCGGGTTTCGGCGACACGGTGAATGCAACCCATCCTTCGCCTTCTGGCGCGTTGACGTTCGGAGGAAGTTCGATCCCTTCAATTTCCCATTTCAGGATGTTTCCTGTTCGCGTTTTCTTCCATACGTATTGCGCTGCGTCATGGCTTGTACGACCGAATTCAACAGTCTCAGGATCGAATTCGGCCCTCAGCGTGTCGACAATCACGATTTTGTATGCGGGAGCCGTCGCCTCTTTTTTATTCTCGAAGAGGATCTGATACATCATCTTCCCTGCAGACGTGATGAATTTCTTATCGCCGAATCCTTCGGGACCGACCTTCTCATTCGGATCCCAGGCTCGCACAAGCACACCCTTCTTCTGCGTGGCGGTCGAAACAGCGGGCTGATACGAGTTTCCGCTTTGCGTTTCCTCCACGCCATAGAGACCCGATTCCTTATAAAGCCAGTTGAAGATTCTCTGCCTCAGGCTCGGCGCCACCTTTTTCACATTCGCAGTCGTTGTCGCCGCGATTTGCAGGGCAGAAGAGCCCGCGGGCGCAAGGTCTAAGAGTTTCTTGGCTGCCATGCCTCCGACAAACTTGACTGCGAACACTTTCGCCTTGCCGGGCTGTTGCTCGAGCTCGGTCGGAATGCCTCCCCTGACCATCTGATCGTACCGTTGCTGCTCAGCTGGTGTGAGTTTCACATTCTCTACAGTCTTATCGCCGATGTAATCGATCGCTTTCGTGACGACGAATGTTCCGGCTTTCCACGCGGCCCATGTGATGACGGCTCCCGCTGTGATCGACACCGGATCGATGAACGCCGCCTTGTCGAGTGAAGCCATCCGGGTTGCCGGTACATTGCCGTACACAATGATATCGAACGAACGCTCTTCGCGCGCGCCCATTTTCAACACATAGAAGAACACGGTCGTGTCTTCGTGCACATCATAGAACAGACTGTCCTTCGGCAGCACGAGCTTCCCTCCGTCGGCCAACGGGATCTCGGCGCCGCTGATGTGAATCTGAGAACCCGTGTTGACCGATAAGAGAAAATCATCGACCGCAAGATCGCTATTGTTCACAAAATGAATTGTGACGCGGCTCGGCGCTCCGATACGGATCCCCGAACGGCTGATGATCGCCGTGATAATGCACGGACGCACTGAAACCGGATCGGCGCTCGACGAGAGCAGATAGTCGCCGTTCGATGGCGCATCGGCAAGCGTGATCGTGTTGTTGGCTGCATCTCTTGTCATGTTCTGCGACGTGGAAAGCTGCACCCACGTTTTTCCGCTGTCCTGTGAATTGAACACCTGCAGCGCAGATTCGATCGATCCGCCAAGAAGTTCGTGATCGTACATGAACGTCATCGATGTGAACGATTTCACGGGATTCTTCGAATACGTCGCAACGCGCCAATAACATTTGACTGCATTCGCAAACGATTCGGGGACTTGCGTTCCCATCGATTCGACACGCACAGAATCGATGCCATGATTTGCGAGAACCCTGACCCGGCTGTGGAAGAACGGGTACTCCCCTGCCCCGCCGAGCTTCTTCTTCGTCGCAATCATTCCATGATTATCGATCGTCTCATCGAGATTGTTCTCCGGCACAAGCACGGATGCTCCCGAAGCGACGATGCACACGGACTTCGCATCGACGGTTAGATTATTGAGCCAGCTGTTCCCGGTGATCATCACTTTCTCACCGGCCGAGCGAATCGCACATGTGATACCGGCTCCCTGAATGGTCCGCTCGCCGTTTCCTGTCAGGAACAGCGTGCCGGTCTCCCATTTCACAAGGCTCGTGATATCTCCCGAAACATTCATGTTCTGGGGATATCCCGGAGCCGAGATAGTTCCGTTGTTAAGAAGCGCGCCGGTGATGAACGTATTTGTGTTTCTGATCCAGCCGTTGTTCGTGTAATTACCGGTGATGTAAAGGTTCAACGATTTCCAGTAATACGCTTCGTAATTTCGCACGAGCCCGTTATTAACCATATTGCCTTTGACAGTCACCGCAGGAACGTTCTGTGATCCCGAAACCTGCAGCGTGTCCTTCACTGTGAGTGCGCCGTCGAACGTGACATTCGTTCCCGCGATGATGATTGTATGCAGCGTGATGGTACCGCGATACGTGATATTGCTCATCTCCGCGTAATTTTTTCCGTAGATATCAGCGGTGTTCATCACAGTGCCGAATGCGATATTGCCGGCTCCGTCAAGCGTCAGCGCGTATGATTGAAGATCGAGCGTGCCGCCTTTCAGATCGAACGGCGCCTTAAAGTGCAACGCCGATGCCGCCTTGACGGATTGCAGCGTGTCCTGTTCGGCCAGGCTTGTCTCGAAATATTTGCCCGCGGCAAGCGTCAGTGTTTGGAGCTTCTTGCCATTCAGATACGTCTTCGTATTCCGCCAGATGCCGTTGTTCGTGAGATTGCCCGAGATGTAGAGATACAGTGCCTTCCAGTAATATCCCTCGTAGTTCCGTATCAGGCCGTTGTTGATGATGTCGCCCTTCACTGTCACGGCAGGCACGTAATCCGATGACGTTACTTCAAGCGTATCCTTGACGGTGAGGGTGCCCTCGAACGATACATTTTTCGAAACAAGGACGATGCTTTTAAGCGTCACTGTTCCCTTGTATGCCGCATTGCTCAGCGTCGCTCCCGATTTGCCGATGATGTCGCCGGTGTTCGAGATCGTGCCGTATGTTGTATTGCCGGGTCCGTCGAGTGTCAACGCATAGGCCTGCATATTGAGCGTGCCGCCCTTCAAGTCAAAATAATCCAGAAAATACAGCGGCGTTTGCGCGGTAAACGAAGACAGCGTATCAGTGGCGCCGAATTTTGTCTGGAACATTCGTCCAGCGCCAAGTGCAATCTTATGATCGGCTGCGCCCTTAAAATATGTGCGGCCGTTGCGTATGATGCCGTTGTTCGTTAGATTGCCGGTAACATAGAGCGTGAGCGTGTTCCAATAGTAGGCTTCATAATCACGCACGAGTCCGTTGATGACGAGATTGCCCGCAACTGTGCAGCTCGAGGCGGGCCATGAGATCGCCTGCAGTGTGTCCGTCACAGTGAGCGTGCCTTCGAACGTCACGTTCGATCCGACGATCACGATACTCTTCAGATTCGCCGCTCCCTTGTACGTGATATTATTCAACGCCGATCCGCTCTTGCCTGTAAGGTCCGCCGTGTTGGTCACCGAACCGTTCGAGGGTGATCCGTTCCCTTCGAGCGTGAGTCCGTACGATTGCATGTTCAGCGCCGCGCCCTTCAGATTGAATGCACCCTTGAAGTGAAGCGGTGACAGCGCAGTGAATGTGCCGAGCGTATCGAGCGAGGCGAATGTCGTTTCAAAAATCTTGCCCGATCCAAGCGACAGCCGATGTTCGGCCGTTCCCTTGAAATACGTGCGGCCGTTGCGTATGATTCCGTTGTTTGTGAGATGGCCCGTGATTGTGATCGATAGCGTATTCCAGTAATACGCCTCGTAGTCCTTGATGAGTCCGTTGTTCACCAGGTTGCCTGTGACACTCAGATTCGCGGCAGGCCATGAGATGGCGTCGAGTGTACCGTTGACAGTGAGATTTCTGCATACAGCCGCTGCCGTTGTGCTTACAGTGCCTTCGATCACGACATCGTTATTTTGTGTCGGCACGACGCCGCCGATCCAGGTATTGACATCCGTCCAGGCGCCGCCGGACGATTTGGATGTGATCGTTTGCGCGAATGAAAAATGGACAACCGTAGAGAGTGTGAATGCGATCACACAGGAGTATCGAAGAAAACACCGGGTCATAAAATCCTCCACTGTAGAATTTCCAGGGTTAGGAAGAAATTGGCGGAAGCGCACGGAAGGAGAACAGCTCAGTCGTGGGTTCGGAATTGACCAAATATATCCCGAGTTGTCGTGAGAGTCAAGTGAGCGGCGTCACTTTGGAGCTTATGCGTACAGACGCCAGTGTGCCCGGTCAGAAACCTCGCATCACGCTGTCCTCACGCAATGGCTTTTCGGACGGAACAATCCTTTGCATTGCCCTGTTTTACAGGTGTTGAGTCTGAATACAGGTCATTTGATCGGCGGCATCGGTGCATGGATCCTTCACATGCAATGAGAGGAGAGAATGCATGATCTCATTTCGATTACTCTGTATGTCATTTCTGTGTCTGTGTTTCCTCAATGCTCCCCTGTTCGCCCAATGGAACACGATTCTTTCGACGGACGATAATCACAATTCCCAGAACGGCTCAGGCAACCAGATCGTCAGCGTGGCGGTGATCAACTCCAAATGCTTCGTCGCACTCGTCAACCGGCCCGTGATACTCGCACGAGCCAGAGCCTATGACGATGTGAATATTTCAGACAGTGCTGCCGCCAATTATCTTGTCGGATATGTCAACGCGACCGATCTCAAAGGAAAAATCGATCGTGTGCCCCATGGGATGAACGGGATTTTTGAAAAATGGAATTCAGGCTCCGAGAAGATCCAGTTGACCAGGGCGTATAAAGCCATCGGCACACCCGACAGCCTTGTCTATGTCGCCAACAACGATCCGAATCATCATATCCTCGTGTTCAAACTCACGCGCGATACGACGGTGTCAACCGTTTATCGGATGAAGACGGGCAGCAGCGACATCATGGGACTCGCTGTGGACAGGAATGGATACGTCTATGTCTGCGCAATCAACGGATCGATCGCAAACAAGCAGGAGATCAAGATCTTCAAAGGTATCAGGATGACCGGCACGAAATGGGCAACCACGTATGATGACGCACCGATCACCACAATCGACCTTCCCGCAGGCGTCTATCGCGGTCTGGCGGTCAGCGGCGATGGCCGACAGCTGTTTGTGTCGAATCTCGGTGCGCGCACAGTGACGAAATACTCGGGTTCCCCCGCTCTCGGATACACGAAGGCTGCGGGATTTTCGTTTGCCGAATCCATAAACGATACCATTCCAGGCAGCCGCTTTGACACGCTCGGTGTATCAAACTGGGATCTCGGCCGTCCGCTTGGCATGGCGTATTTGAACGGCAACAATCTTCTCTTCGTCGCAACGGCGCGTTGGCTTGGCTTCCAGATTAGGACGCATAACGGCACGAGTGCCTACACATATTCGAAGATCCTCATGCTCAATCCCAACTCGGGAAACGTGATCGACTCGCTTGATATCGCAAATTATTATTTTGAAAAATCGGACACGACGGGTGAGAATCGTTCGTATACGACGCCAATCACCGGCGACAGGATACACATTGCCGGATATGCAAGCACGTACGATGTCGCGTTCGACGAACAAAAGACGCTCTATACGCAGTCGATGTACGGATGGGCGGCCGAGGCCTGGAAATATACGGGCGTGCTGCCTTCAATCGTGACGACCGGCGTGAAGAGCGCGACTGCGACCATCCCGAAGGGATATGAGCTCACGGCGAATTTTCCGAATCCGTTTAACCCGGTCACAAAGTTCGACTTCTCGATTCCGGATGTCCAGTTTGTCTCCGTGAAGGTGTTCGATCTTCTCGGACGCGAGATTGCGACGCTTGTCAATGCGACAATGTCTCCAGGCGTCTACTCAGTTGAATGGAATGCGTCGGCTGTTCCAAGCGGCGTGTATCTGTACAGAATCGAAGCGGGCATGTTCATCGCCACGAAGAAGATGACGCTCATGAAATAGTATCGAACATGCGTACAATGCGAAGGGCGAAGCATCGCTTCGCCCTTCTTTGAATCATGCATACTGCCGGTGTAATGCAGTAATTACTCAGTGCGAACCCAGCGCCAGATCTCCTTCATGTTCGGCTTCTTGCCCGTGATCAGGATGCCCAGGCGGAAGATTTTTGCGGCAGCCCACATCATGGCTGCCGCTGACGCCAGCAGGATCGCGAGCGAAAGCGCGATTTCCCACAGCGCCGGCATCTGTATCGAGAGCCGCAGCAGCATCATCGCCGGCGTCAGGAACGGGATGAACGTGAGAATCTTCACGAGCAGCGAATCGGGATTCTGCATCGCGGGTATCGCAAGCGCGATCGGAAACACGAGAAGCAGCGTCACGTAACTCGTCACTTGCTGCGCTTCCTGTTCTGTCGAGATCGGCGCGCCCGTTGCAATAAACAAAGCGGCAAAGAACAAATACCCCAGCACGAAATATGTGAGCATGAGCGCGAGGTGTTCGACGTTGATGAACGGCTTGTCTGTCGACAGATTGATGCCGACGATGATCATCATCCAGAACGCAATCGTCGTGAGTCCGAGCATCGACAATCCGAGCAGCTTGCCCGACATGAGCTCCTTGGCCGAACACGACGACATCAGCACTTCGACGATGCGATTCGCCTTCTCCTCGATGAACGAGCGCACCAGCATCTGTCCGCTCGTCATGACGAGAAACATGAGCATCATGATGAAGATGTATCCCGAGACGAATGTCTCGAGAAAGCCGCTTTCCTTCTCCTCGCCTTTTTCGGAAATTTTGATTGTCTTCACGTTGATTGAGCTCATGAGCGAGCGCACCTTTTTGGCGTCGAAGCCCGCCTCGCT
>DATGXR010000591.1:0-5086 GCA_035298825.1 Bacteroidota bacterium | reverse complement strand
CGGAGTGCGCCTCTATCGTGAAGATCCTGTTTTTGGATCGGGATTCCGCGGCACTGTCCGTGCGGATTTCCTTCAGAAGGTCGCGATCACTTCGACAGTGCAGTTTGGCAAGGTGAGCGGGTTCCGATATTTTTATGTGGATGCCAAAGGCACATTCAACCGGGGCATCCCGTTTGGCACAACAGGTGTGGCCTTCTACGGCTTCGGAGGCGGATTCTGGTGGAACATGCAGCGCGAGGGATCAACAGTTCTTGCGTCAACTTCTTCATCGGTTGCGGGAGTCAATCCCGGTGAGACCGCATCGGGATATCGCTTTGTGCCAAGCGAGGGAGCGTTCGGTTTCAAGGCGATGGTCACTCTCGGTACGCATCCTTCTCCGGCCGGGTTCAACGCCGATGTCGCTCTTGAGTGCGATCTGCAAAACACTTCGGGTGGCGTGACGATCGGACGCATCTCGCTTCAGGGAAACGGGTACATGATGGCCGAGCTTGCGGCGCGTCAGAAAGCGCGCGTCACGATGTATGCGGATATTCTCTACGACTTCCCGCGCAGCACACTCCATGGGGTGTTCAACGTATCGATCAATGCATCGCCCATGACAGGCGGCGGCCAGGCGGTGATTCATGCCGAACCGGAAACGTGGTACATCAAAGTGGGCGAGCCGTCGAAACGCATACAGGTCAGTCTTGCCGATTGGCTTCGCACAAACGGGTATTTGATGCTTGGCGAAGATCTACCTCCGCCGCCGCCTCCTCCGCTTGAAGTCACGCGCATCCTTGGCAACGTTTCAATCGCGCGCGACACGCGCATCTCGGCCGGCAATGGGTTCGCCTTCGGCGCATCGTTGTCACTCAGTACGGGCAGGCAGCGCTATGCGATCTTCTATGGCGAGTTCTCGGCCGGAGGCGGATTCGACATGGCGCTGATGCAGCAATACCGCTGCGCGGGAATCAACAACTGGTATGCACAGGGACAACTCTATGCGTACGTCCAGGGAAGTGTCGGACTCGATGTCTCGATCGGCTTCTGGCTCTACAAGCCGTGCGGTCCGTGGTACTGCAGGATCTGCCGCTGGTGTCAGTGGAGATTCGTCGGGTACCGGGGAAGTTTCGAAATTCTTGGCATCAGCGCCGCAGCGCTTCTTGAAGCAGGCGGGCCGAATCCGTTGTGGGTGCAAGGTAATGTCGGAGGACGATATTCGATCCTCGGCGGCTTGGTCAGCGGTCACTGCTCGTTTAATTTTACGAAAGGCACGGTGTGTAGATTATGACGCAACGCACACGCTTGGTCAGGATTCCTGATGGCGTCATCGCATGCGGCATCGTCGTATGCGCGATCATGATGTTTGCGAGCGTCTCTGCGTTTGCACAACAGCCGGATGATTCTCGGCAATCTCCGATTGCGACGACATCATCGGGCGCCGCAGATACGATACGGCAACAGATGAATACTGCAATTCCACCGGATCCCGGCTTCGGTTCAATTCAGGTGCTTGCACGCGAAATGGAAGACTCCGTCGTGTTACGCTGGGCGCCCACAACGCCGCATGCATGGAGGGTCGGGAACCGGGTCGGATATCTGATCGAGCGCAGAACATCTTCGAATGGCGAAACAGTCCTGTTGACTCCTCAGCCTGTTGTTCCCTGGGAAGTGGAACCATGGGGCGAGTGGCTGCAGAGCGATTCGTCCAATGCATTCATCGGAATTGCCGTCTATGCGCTCTATGCCGACACGACGCTGATGGGACTGGCGGACAGTCTCGGGCAGGATACTCTCAGCACAAATGCGGAGCGCAATGCGAATCTCTACGGCTACGCACTGTTTGCGGCCGATAACGACGCCGGGATTGCGACGGCACTCGGACTTCGATTCGTCGACCGACGTGTGAAGCGTGGCGAACAGTACACGTACACGATCCGGCTTGCACGTCCGCAGACATACAGGATCGATCCGGGTAGCGTCACGGTCTCAGCAGGCAAGAGCGCGCCAACGGGTCTGCCGCCGAAGAATCTCGTCGGCACGGGCATGGATGGAAAAATTCAACTTCAATGGCAGCCTCCGTCAACGGGGATCAGGTATTCCGCATACAATGTCTTTCGATCCGAGAGCCGGGGACGAACATACACCCGATTGAACGCGACACCGATTGCGATCCTTGTTCCCAATCAAGGCGATGTTCCCGCACGCGGCGTTTTCACAGATACGACGATCGTCAATTACCGAACGTATCGCTATCAGATTAAAGGCATCGATGCATTCGGTGAATCGGGCGCGGCGGCCGAAGTGGAAGCCTTCGGACGCGACTTGACGCCGCCTCCGCAGCCTGTGGTCAACAACGCAGAGCAAATCGCATCGACGAAGCTTCGCATGCGCTGGGATATGGTCGACGTGCCGGGCGATCTGGCCGGATTCAATGTACTGCGCAGCGCCAGCGCCGACAGCAATTATAAAAAATTGAACACGCGTCTGCTCTCGCCCCGTATGCGCGAATACATCGACGAGAAGGCAAACGACCGGGAACCGTACTACATCATCAGCGCAGTCGATACGGCGGGCAATGCTGCCTTGTCCTTTCCGTTGTACGGGATGTTGATCGACACCATAGCGCCGGCTGTGCCCGTGGGATTACGCGGGACGATCGACACAACAGGCCATGTGAGGCTGCGATGGAACCGGAATCGCGAATCGAACATCATCGGCTATCGCGTGCTCAGGGCCAATGCGCCCGACCATGAATTCACGCAGCTCACGGGAAGCGTGTGCCGGGACACGTTCTATGTCGACTCGATCGATGTGAGCTCGCTGACACGCTCGGTCTATTACCGCATCGCAGCGGTCAATGCGCGCTTCGGTCATTCGCAGATGTCGCCGATTCTCACGCTGCGCCGACAACAAAAGAATATGCCGACAGCGCCCGTCTTCACCGACGTCGTTTCGAACGATGAATCGATCGAGCTGAAGTGGGCGGTCAACAGCGAGGACAAGCTTCGCGCGATCGTGCTCTTTCGAAGAAGCATGCTGCCCGATCGCGCTTCGCCGCATGGCACAGTGACGTGGGATACACTGGCGAGTCTTCGGGGATCGGCGCGGTCGTTCATCGACCGTCGTGTGGAGCAGAAGATGACATACGAGTATCAGCTTGCTGTTGTCGATTCAACAGACGATCAGTTTGTCTATGCCGAACTTCCCGTGCAGGGTCGATCCTTTGATACAGGCGTGCGTCCGGCAGTGCGAAAAGTGACGGCGGCACTGGCGAAGGAATCGAACGCGATCAGGCTCGATTGGACGTATCAGACGCGTGAGAACGATCGGACGTATTTTGTCATTTATCGATCAGTCGACGGCGGCGAATTCATTTCGTTGAAGTCGGTTCCGGGGACGCTCAGAACGTTTGCGGACCGGGCATTGATCGGCGACGGGACGTATCGCTACCGCATCCAGGTCGCCACTTCGGGTGGCGCGGAATCACCGTTGAGCGAACCGGTGTCCGTTCTTGTCGCAAGTAAAAAGAAATGACGCACAGGTGAAGAAACCACGGGATATGATTTCATGACAAAGCCGAGTCTGTTTCAACTCTGCATCTGTATGCTGGCCGTTAATGCGATGTTGTCCGCGCATGTCGCCGCACAGTCCGATGCGCCGCAGTCGTCCGTCAAGCCCTCGAATTTTTGGAGTGAGGCGTTGAAGTTTTCCGGAGAGCTCTCGGCATACGGAGAGCTCAACGGGATCACCGGCGCTCCGCGCCGGAGAGATCCATCGACCGGACGCATCTTCTTTCGTCCGACACTCACCATCTTCGATGCGATGAATGTGAGCGCCGATCTGCTTTTATCAACCGAAGGGAACGCAGCCCGTCAGGACATCAATCAGCTCGGCCTGCATCCCACCTGGCGATGGGGGAGAGCGCACATCGGAGATTACAGCGATGAGATCTCGCCGTATACGCTGAGCGGCATCCCGTTGCGAGGCGGAGGCGTCATCATCAATCCTGGACTCTTCCGTTTCAGCGCGCTCGGCGGGCAGGCACGCCGGGCGGTTTCCGGAGGCGCGGAAACAGGATCATACAAGCGGTACCTGGTTGGGGCGAGTATCGGTGTCGGTGACGATGATGCATCGTTCATCGATCTCCAGGTGCTGCGCGTCCGTGACGATCCGGCATCGCTTGCCGATCCGAATCCGGCTGTCTCGGCAGTCGACTCCGCAAATACGATCCTGTCGAATCCCTATGCAACAACGCCGCAGGAGAATCTTGTTGCGGGGATTCGTTCGCGGACCGTATTGTTCAATCGATCCTTTACGTGGAATCTCGAGGCCAATGGAAGCATCTATACGCGCGATATGCGGCTGCAGGAGGACACGACGAACAGTGTACCGCAATTCGTTCACTCGATCTTTCGGCCGCGACTGAGTTCGAATGCCGACTTCATGGCGGCGACCGATGTGAA
Organism: Bacteroidota bacterium; assembly: GCA_035298825.1. Classification (GTDB taxonomy): domain Bacteria; phylum Bacteroidota; class Ignavibacteria; order UBA10030; family UBA8401; genus CAISDA01. Next base: position 641 of record DATGXR010000591.1, on the reverse strand, counting down.
TATGAATCTCTCGCCGGTCAATCTCAGAACGGGATATAAATACATCGGGCCCGGATACACATCGCTCGGTGTCGGATGGATGACAAACGATCAACAGGAAATCATGATCGCGCCAATGGTGCGGATCCCCGGCGGAAGCCTGATGCTGAGCTGGACCAGGCAGAATGACAATTTGCTCGGGCAGAAGCTCAACACGACTGTGCGGCAAACCATGACGGGGATGTTGAACATGCGGCCCAGGGCCGAATGGAGCTCGACCGTTCGCGTTGTGTATATGACGATGGACAATCATGCACCGGGTGATTCCGCCCGGTTCGGATTCCAATCGCTCATGCTCGGAACGAATCAGCAGTATGCTTTCGGGCGCGGATGTTTTCTGCGATCGGTGAATCTCGATTATTCGTACTCCGGCAGCATTTACGATCTCTCTGCGCGTCCCGGTTCACAATCGACAACGCATTCGGCCGGTGTGGGAGGAGTCATTCCTGTTGGGGATGATCTCTTGCTGCTTCCGGCGGCAAATGTCAGCGCCTCGGTCGATCGCGGAACGACGAATTGGTCCACGGTCCTCACCGCACAGCATCGCTCGCTCTCCGGCAGATTGAGCACAACCGGATCGTGCATGTGGTCCTTCGACAATC
>DATGXR010000590.1:0-2725 GCA_035298825.1 Bacteroidota bacterium | reverse complement strand
CGTGACCGCTCCGGTGACGATGCCATTTGTCAGCGGATCGAGGATCGCAACATTCACCATCGGGATGGATTTTTTTTCACATTTCCAATAACAATCATATGTCGCATATTCGCGTTGCCGTGTTTGCAGCTTTGTGTGTGTGCATCGAATTAACTGCCATCGTCCGGATATCTCACGCCGCTACTGTCACTGGCCGCGTGGTCTCAAGTCAGGCAAAAAAATCTATCCCGATGGTGAACGTTGCGATCCTCGATCCGCTGACAAATGGCATCGTCACCGGAGCGGTCACGGATGCCGAGGGTAGATTCCGCATCACCGATGTGCCGCCGGGACGCTTTGTCGCCAAAGCGAGCATCGTCGGCTACACTTCACACGTATCGACGCCGTTTACGATCGACAGTGTTCACCGAGAATTGGCGCTCGAAACCTTCACGCTCACCGAGACGGGAGTGAAACTCAACGAAGTGACAATCACATCGACGAAGAACACGCTCACCACGGCAATCGACCGGAAAGTCTACAACGTTCAGCAGGACGTCCTGAGCAAGTCCGGTACGGCAAGCGATCTGTTGCAGAATATTCCCTCGGTGCAGGTGGACCTTGAGGGCAACGTGAGTCTTCGGGGTTCGACAGATGTGATGATTCTGATCAATGGAAAAAAATCGGCGTTGATGGGCGCCAATCGCGCCGATGTGTTGCAGCAGATGCCGGCCAGTTCGATCGAGCGCATCGAAGTGATCACGAATCCTTCGGCCAAGTACAAGCCGGACGGCACCTCGGGCATCATCAACATCGTGATGAAGAAAGAGATGGGAACAGGTCTTAACGGAACGATCGCTGCCAATGCGGGGAACAGGAGCCGGTATAACGCCAACGCGTCGTTTAATTACAATCCCGGCACATATAATATTTTCGGAAGCCTCAGCCACCGGCAGGATGACCGCTCGAGCGTCTCGAGTGACATACGCACTCAGCGCGATGCCTCGTCGATTGTGAGCGGATATTACGACGACCGTTCCCGAAGCTTTTCGCGGCCTTCGTCGCAGGTCGCTGCGCTGGGTGCGGAATATTTATTCGATGAGTCGAACAGTGCGGGAATTTCAGGCAGCTATCACTACCGGGGATTCACGCGAACGGATGTTTCGAGCAAACTCCTGAGGGACCAATCGCAGGCGATCACCGAGCAGTACGAGCGCGTGCGGTTTGATCCCGAGTATGAGCGCGAATCGGAGATGAACGCGTTTTACCAGCATGCCTTTTCCGGCGAAGACCACACGCTGCGTCTTGAATTCAAACAGTCGCATCAACCCGAGCAGGAGGACAATCAGTATACGAACACGTATCGCATCCCTGCGCCTGTTGTGCAGCATGACAATACGCGCGTCACGAATATCGAAGATCAGTCTGAAGCCACGGCCGAGTACTCGTACAAGATCGATGAGAAGAATTCGATCGAAGCGGGCTACGCCGGTGAATTCAATGCACGCGACATGGATTATCTCGGAACGTACTTTGATGCACAGCGATCGCAATTTGTCATCGACGCGGTGAAGACCAACCGCTTTATGTATGACGAAACGATCCATGCCGCGTATGTCACATACGAAACAGGCGCGGGAGCCTTCAGCGTGCTCGGCGGGCTGCGCGCGGAACAGGCCTTCATCAAGGCGAATCTCGCGTCGAGGGATTCACTGCTCAGGAACGAGTATCTCTATTTGTATCCGACACTGCATCTTGGTTACCGATTCAGCCCTACGGCTGAATTGCAATTGAATTACAGCCGCCGCGCCCATCGTCCTGAAGGTGACGATCTGAATCCATTCCCGGAATATCAGGACCCGCGCAATGTGCGTGCGGGTAATCCCCATCTGCGTCCGGAGTTGATTCATTCGGTCGAGTTCGGCTGCCAGCTGCAAAACGATAACCTGAGTGTCATTCCAAGCCTGTTCTACCGTAATGCCTATGACAGGCTTACCTCGGTCACTGAAGCGTTGAACGATTCGACGTTATTGACGACGCTGCATAATCTTTCCTCCGAGCAGTCCGCCGGAATTGAGCTCGTAGCATCCGGTTCGATCAGCAGCGTCGTATCGGCAAATCTCAGTGTGAACTCGTTCTACGAGCAAATTGATGCGTCGAATCTCGGCTTCAGCGCGAAGAAATCCACCTGGACCTGGAGCGGATCGATGAACTGCAATATCACGCTGCCTTTTGCGCTGATGCTGCAGCTGAATTCGAATTACCGGTCCGCGCGTCTGACGCCGCAGGGCGAAAACCGGCCGAGTTTCGTGATGAATGCCGGTGTGCGCCAGGACCTCTTCGACGAGCGGGTGAGCGTGGTGTTTACGGTCTCGGACATTTTCAACACACTGAGCCGCAAAAACATGCTGGACACTCCGTGGCTGAGCCAGGCCAGTGAAAATCATCGGGACTCACAGATCCTGTATCTCGGCATTGCGTATCATTTCGGCCAGCCATCGAAGAAGACGAAAGAAAAATCGCTTCAGTATGATGAAGCGCTCTGATGTATCAGAGCCCCGCGTCCGTGCATGAACGCGGACTTTCATTACACTCCGAACTGCCGTAGGTGATGGTCAAGATGCTTGTATGTGATGATGCCCCATTCGCCCGGGGTGAGCTCGCCAAAGAATGCATGGGTATGAGGCTCGATCTTCGATGCGCCGCCTTCGACGAACGCTTTCAACAACCTGACAAGCCGTTCGTG
>DATGXR010000589.1:0-2060 GCA_035298825.1 Bacteroidota bacterium | reverse complement strand
TGCGGGGCGGACGGGGCTCGAACCCGCGACCTTCTGCGTGACAGGCAGACGCTCTAACCAAACTGAGCTACCGCCCCGTGTTACCGATTGTTTTACAGTGTTACAAATATAAAGTTTTTTTGCCGACGAATCAAGTGTTATTTTTATTTTTCTGTTATTTCCGGCTTCTTGTTCCATTTCTCTTCGTCCCTCATCTGTCTTACACTGTAATTTGTAGAATCAGTCCTCACTCCATAGCGTTTTCCCCCAATTTTTGCCCGTTTTGCCTGCCGATTTGTGGTGTAATATTTGCATATCATATATCGAAAGTGGACGGACATCCGATCGTTCTCTGATTCTGTTCACACGATGCGGCAAATCTTCAGGAATCGCGGATTTGCTCTCACTGCTCACCGTATCGGTCATTTGCGCGATTTTTCAATTATTAAAGTGCGCGTTCTTCTACGCACTCAAATTGTATAAAATGACTCAAACTGATTTTCTTCAACAATTACGCAAGGAAGATTCGAAGTCCTTTTTTGACGGCACCATCTCGGGAAGCAGGGAAACCCTCTTTTGCCCCGAATCGCTTGTCGTCAGCGGCGATATCGCCTCGGGTACAAAGCTCATCGTTGAGGGCGATGTCAATGTCCAAGGTTCGGTGCTCGAGGCATCATTGACCGCCACAGGAAATATCGTCGTCGACGGATCGTTTGCAGGCGCCGGCAAGGGCAAGATCACTTCTGCCGCCGATGTCACTGTGAAGGTCGTGCATGGACAGGCAATCATCGCACAAGGCACGATTACAATACTCACGGAAGCAATCAATGCGGATCTCTGCGCATATAATTCGATAGAAGCATCATCGGCCCGCATCGTCGGCGGCAAGACGGAAGCCAGCAATGAAATCAACGTGCGTGTGGTGGGAAGCGACGACGGGCGTTCAACAAAGGTGTATCTCGGCAACAGGAAAAAATTGCTTCAGCGTTTGAATGATATCGGCGTTGAGAAAAAAGTGCTGAATGAGCGGCTTCCGAAGATCAATAAATGCATCTACCAATGGAACCGGTTCCGGATCGAAGGTCTTGTCATCACCAATGAACAGGAGATCATGCTCGAAAAGCTGCGCGTGATGCGAGATTCTTTTCCGCGACAGATGGATCTGTTCCGCAAGGAAACCGATCATCTGAAAATGCTTCTTCGCGAGAAAAATGATTCAACGCTGAGCGTCTTCGATACGTTGTTTGAAAATGTGCTGATCGATATCAACGGTCTCAGAGAGGTGACCGATGCTCAACACCATGCAGTGAAATATTTCATGGGTTCGCATAAACTGATGAGCATGGTAAAGTGATGATTGCATTCGAATTTTTTACATGTAATTCTTGTATACGTACTGTTTATCGGAGCCATTGATAAAGGATTTTTTCCATGCCCGTATTTTTGGGAATCGCAATTGTCGTGATCGGCGTCCTCGGCGGATTTCTTATGGCGGGAGGACCCGTGTTCGTCCTACTGCAGGTGCCTGAGTTTGTCGTGATGGGAGCAGCCACCATCGGCTCTCTTCTGATTGGAACGCCTCTCTGGGTTCTGAAGCAGCTTCCGGGAAAACTCTATCGCCTCTTCAAAGGCGATCCGTACACGAAAACCGAGTATCTGAATCTTCTTCAGACGCTGTTCGAAATGTTCCAGCTTGCAAATCGCACCGGCTTGATGGACCTCGAATCGCATGTGGAACATCCTGATGAAAGCACCATCTTCGCGAAGAATCCATTTCTTCTGAACAATCATCACGCGCTGCACTATCTCTGCGATACGCTGAGACTCGTGATCAGCGCGGGGATCTCGGAACAGGAAGTTGAGTTTCTGCTCGAAGCCGACAGCGACACGCATCATGAGGAAATGCATGGATTCCCATCCACATTTTCGAAAGTCGGCGATGCGCTTCCAGGCCTCGGCATCGTGGCCGCTGTTCTCGGCATCATTATTACAATGGGGACGATCGGGGGCTCGCCCGAATCGGTGGGCGAACATGTCGCCGCCGCTCTCGTCGGCACATTCATCGGTGTGTTGGCCTCATA
>DATGXR010000588.1:0-1841 GCA_035298825.1 Bacteroidota bacterium | reverse complement strand
CGTAGGGATCTTCGTACACATACGACTGTTCTTTATTGTTGAACCATGCGGTGTGAACTTCTAAAAATGTGCTTGCACTAAAAACGCGCGTATAGCTGGCTGAGGCCAGCAGACCGCGCGTGAAGTTATAATAATTCCCATTCGGATCGTATTTGTACCGATAATCATAATTCCTGAAATCCCGGTTCTGCACAAGCGCCTGCAATCTGAGCTTATCGCCCTGAAACAATCGCACCGAAATTTTTCCCTGTAGCGTGATGCGGTCCTCGGGATTCATCGGCACGTACTTGTTATCGCCTGTCGCGCCGATATACCATTGCGAGGGATTATTAGAGCTGAAATTGCTTGAGTCGGTCGGCATGAATTTCCGGATTCCATACAGATATCCGTCGTTGTAATACTTCCGTCCGGAAATGAAGAATGAAACATCCGGCACGATCGGTCCGCTCAGGCTCCCCTGGATATTATAAATATCCTGCGGACTGATCTTGTCGATGTGAGGAAACAGATCCTTGTGATTGCTGATATAATCGCCGGTATAGAACGAAAGTTCGCCTGAAAATTTTTCGCCCCCTTCTTTCGTGACCTGGTTGACGATGCCCGACATGGCCTCGCCGTATTCGGCGTTGAATGTGCCGCTGATGACTTCCAGTTCCTGTATCGACTGGTTTTCGGCGGTCACGCCGGCATTGCCCGAATATGCATCGGTCACAGGGATGCCGTCGATCAGATAGAGAACTTCTCCCGAGCGGCCTCCGCGGAAATGTCCGTCGACCACACCGGCCTGCAGATTCACGAGACCCGACACGTCCTCGACCGGAAACGATTTAATTTGATCGGCACTGACTTTGTTTGAAGAAGAAGTGAGATCGCGCTGCACGATGGGCCGCTGCGCAACGATCACGACCTCGTCTTTCAGTTCAACGGTTGCAGAGGTCAGCGCAAAATCGACATTCGTCGTGAGGTCGACCTGGACCTTCACGTTTGTCACTGTCGACGGTCGATACCCGACCGCTGATGCATGCAGCGTATACGTCCCGGGGGGAACGTTGAGAACAAAGTAATTTCCATCCGGATCGCTCGCGCCGCCTGTGCGTGTGCCTTCGACGGTGACGCTCACCCCGATGAGCGGTTCATGCGTCGAAGCATCTGTGATCTTCCCGGAGATCTTGCCGGTCGATGCGGCGAACATCCATCCGGAAACACTGCCCATCAGCACTCCGATAAGGAGCGCTCTTAACAAACAGTATCGAACATTCATATGTTTGTCTGGTATAGGTGCGTTTCATGCTTCCGTGTCTTTGTTCATGAAATCCTTCCGCCGCTCCGCAGTCTCAGGATGACGAAAGACGTTTCAGTGCCTCGTCATCCTGAGCGGAGCGAAGAATAGAATGCAGCGGCGGATTAATCCGTCACGTTTATTCGTTTATACACTAGCTCTTTACTTCAGCAGCAACATTTTCTTCACTGCTGAAAAGTCTCCGGCCTCGAGTCTGTAGAAATACACGCCGCTTGGAACTTTGGCAGCGTTCCATTCAAGTGTATATGTTCCTGCCTGCAGAAGGTCTTGTGCAAGCACGGCTACTTCACGCCCGATCACGTCGTAGATTTTGACGGACACACGCTGCGCCTGCGGCAGTGAGAATCGGAAGCGCGTCGATGGATTGAACGGATTCGGATAATTTTGTTCGAGCGAATAGGCAAGCGGCACGCCTCCCACGATTGGATTGAAATCCGGTCTCACTGATGTGGGTACCGCATTGTCGATTGCATTGAACGAAAAATCATCCCAGTAACTCACGCCTGTCCATTTGGGCCACGATCGTGGACGGACCGAAATC
>DATGXR010000587.1:0-6635 GCA_035298825.1 Bacteroidota bacterium | reverse complement strand
GTGGGAACAAACGATCCGGCGCAGGCCGAGGCGATCAATCAGCTCCCGGTAGTGATCAGCGCCGCGCTCAACGGGATCGACAAGCGCATGCAGGGCGGATACGACTGGGCGCTTATGTGCGAAGAATTTTTTAATAACCGTCCGGCCGAAAATGTCTATCTGAACGGTTCCTCGTCGCAAAGCGGGAGCGATTGGTGGTATGATGTCATGCCGAACGTGTTTTTTTACCAGCTCAACTGGCTGTATCCCCGAACCGGGGACTTCGATCGTCAATTCCGGATAGTCGCAGACCGCTGGCTTGCGGCCGTAAGCGCGATGGGAGGCAGTACGGCGCCGTGGCGGCGTCCGTCGATGAATTACAGGGGATGGTATCTTGCAACGATGTCTCCGAATACGGCGGGCGTGCCCGAACCCGAATCGGCCGGATCGATCGCATGGCTGCTGTATCAGGCATATGGTGTGACACACGATGAGCGCTACAGGATCGGCGCCGAATGGGCGATGGAATATATGAACTCGCTCAATTCGAATCCCTCGTACGAGCTGCAGCTCACTTACGGCACGTATGCAGCGGCGCGGATGAATGCCGAACTCGGCACTTCGTATGACGTCAATAAAATGATGCAATGGTGTTTCGACGTCGGTCCGCTTCGCAGCTGGGGCGCAATCACAGGCACGTGGGGCGGGCTTGACGTGAGCGGATTGATCGGAGAGGTAAATGGTACGAACGACTATGCCTTTGCAATGAACACATTCCAGCAGGCCGGTGCGCTCGTGCCGCTTGTGCGATACGACGACCGTTTTGCGCGCGCCGTGGGCAAGTGGATGCTGAACGCCGCAAATGCATCACGATTGTTTTATTCGAAGTACCTGCCCGAAGGGAATCAGGATGCGGCCTCGTGGGCAAGCCGGTATGATACTTCGGGTGCGATCGCGTATGAAGCCCTGCGTCAGTCATCGAGCGGTGCGACGCCATATGCGACGGGAGATGCGGTTCGAGGCGGATGGGCGAAAACGAATCTTTCGTTGTATTCGTCTTCGAGCGCCGGCATCCTCGGCGCGATCGTTGAAACGACGAATGTCGAAAAGATTTTGAGACTCGATTTGCTGGCGACGGATTATTATCACGCCTCCGCCTATCCTTCCTTTCTCGTATACAATCCGTATGATGTTCCGAAGAAGATCCTGTTCGATGCGGGCGCTGGCACGCACGATATCTATGACGCAGTCGCGAACAGCTTCGCGTCGACAAATGTCTCGGGCGTCATCGAGCTGACGATCCCCGCCGATCTGGCCTGCGTGTTCGTAGTTGTGCCGTCGGGAGGAATGCTGAGTTACACGGGCAACAAGACGCTGTGCAACGGCATTGTGATCGACTACTCGTCGGGATTGTTGTTGAATGTATCGCCGCGCATTAAGGCGTGCTCGCCCGACACAACGGTCGTGGCAAAGTTGAATTCGATACATATCTATTGTGCGGCAGAGGATCAGAATTCCGGCGACACGCTGACGTATGAGTGGAGCGCGTCGGCTGGAAAATTGCTCGGTGAAGGCGCCCAGGTGTTGTGGAACGCTCCCGATACGACGGGCATTTGTACGGTGCGCTGCCGCGTGAGTGACGGCAAAGGCGGAGCAGACACAGCTGTTGTCACGCTGACGGTTGTCGATTCGCTTAGTGCGATTCCAGTCATCAACAGCATCGGCGCCGAGTCGCAGAAAATTGCGCTTGGCGCTTCAACCGCGCTTCATTGCGATGCATCGGCGGGCGGAGGATCGCTCGTGCGCTATACATGGAGTGCGACAGCGGGCGTGATCGATTCGAGCGGTGCAACCGTACGATGGATCGCTCCGATGCAGGAAGGCGATTATGTCGTGCGATGCATTGTGTCGAACCGCACAGGCGGACAGGCGAAAGACAGCATCACGATCCTCGTCCGTGATCTTGCCGCGATGACAGTGGGAGTGCCCGTGGCGTATTATCCTCTTGACGGCGACGGAATTGATCGAAGCGGCAACGGGAACGACGGCACGCTTAGAGGTACGCATTCCGCCACGGACCGCTTTGGCATTCCGGGAGGGGCAATGGGATTTGACGGGGTGTCTGACGCGGTCCTTGTGCCGAATGCCGCGCTGCTGAATTTTCAGAATGCGATCACCGTGAATTTCTGGATGAACGTCGGCATTATATACGAGCGCGAATCGTATCCTGTCTCGCACGGGAGTTGGGAGAACCGATGGAAAGTTTCAGTGTCGAACGGGAAAGCGAGATGGACGGTAAAGACTTCGGCAGGCATCAGGGATGTCGATTCGAAAAGTAATTTGAAACCCGGCGTATGGTATAACATCACCGGCTGCTATGACGGATGGGATGCGGAGCTCTATGTGAACGGTGTGCTTGTAGCATTTGCTCCACTGACAGGGCCGATCGGCGTGTCGCCCGTCGGATTCACCATCGGTCAGGTGCTTCCCTCGAATGCGGCGTACAATTTTAATGGCACGCTTGATGAGCTCAGGATCTACGATCATCCTCTGCCCCCTGACGCAATCAAGGCGCTGGCTGCGTCGCCGACGTCGATCGTGCATGAACCACCGACTCTGCCGACGTCCTTTGCGGTCTCACAAAACTTTCCAAATCCGTTCAACGGCGAGACGACAATCAGGATCGATCTGCCGAACTCTGAAGAGGTCACGATATCGATCTTCACTATTCTTGGAGAACGGATCGAAGAATTGCATCGTGGCCGCATGGACGCAGGCCGGTACACTCTTCGTTGGACCGGTTCGGCGTATGCAAGCGGCGTGTATTTCTATTGTGTCAGGGCCGGAGCTTTCGTCACGACAAAACGCATGCAGCTGTGCAAATAACAAGGGATGAAGATCTTCGATGCAGTCAGGGAAATCCGAAAGAAAATTCAAATATCGATTGCAGGGAAGCGTCCGGAGACGGGAACTTGATGCGCTTTCCATCTGTTCTGTTGTGTAACTGCCCATTTTTTGGGGAACGGGCGGACTGCCAAAGCCTGAGGGGAATCAGAATTGCGCTGAGTGCTTGAGCGCCATCGAGACAGGGGAGAGGCGATGAAAGCAGTAACAGGGACATTGATCTTTGCAGTGTTATGCCTTCTGTTGACCGCCTGCATCAAGGCGCAGGTAAAACTCACACGTGTTTATTCCCAATTCGTACTCGATCGTCCGATCGGTTTTCAAACGCCACCCGACAGCAGCGGCCGCATTATGGTGGTCACCCAACGGGGGAAAATTTATTCGATACAAACCGGTGCTGTTCCGACGATGGATCTGCTGCTTGATCTCAGCGATACGATATCGGCTGAATCTAGCGAGCTTGGACTCCTCGGCCTCACATTTCACCCGAAATTCAAACAGAACGGATATTTTTACCTGAACTACACGGTGGACAATCCGCTGCGCACGATCATCGCGCGCTACACGATGAGTCCCCCCGCCTCTAACACGATCGTCCCGCGCAGCCGCATTATTCTGTTCGAGATCCGCCAGCCGTATTCGAATCACAAGGGCGGATGTCTTGCATTCGGACCCGACGATGGATATCTGTATATCGGACTGGGAGACGGGGGATCGGCGGGAGATCCGCAGAATCATGCGCAGGATAAAAAATCGCTCCTCGGGAAAATCCTCCGCGTCGATGTCGATACGCAATCGCCCGGGAAGAATTACGGCATTCCGCAGACAAATCCATCACACACCGATACATCCATGGCAGAGGAAGTGTACGCCTATGGCTTTCGCAATCCCTGGCGGTTCAGCTTCGATCCGGTGACGCACATGCTGTGGGTCGGAGATGTGGGGCAGGATAAGTATGAGGAGATCGACACTGTTCGGATCGGGAGGAATTACGGATGGCGAGTGATGGAAGGGAAACATTGTTACAATCCGACTTCAAATTGCGATGAGACGGGACTCGAGATGCCTGTCTGGGATTACGGTCATGATAAGAACGGGGGAGATTGCATCACCGGCGGATACGTCTATCGCGGTAAGGCGATTCCGTTTCTTTCTGGGAAGTATGTGTATGCCGATTTCATCTCGCTGAAATTGTGGGCGCTCAGCATCGACGCCCAGGGTGCGGTGAAGAACGAATTGCTCCTCGAGAACACTCCAGCCATTCCGTCGTTCGGCATTGGTCCAGATCACGAGCTGTATGCGTGCGACTACGGAGGGAAACTCTATAAAATCGAACAGGGCCCGACATCAAGAGAACAAGAGCAGAGCGGAGTGCCGGGCGACTTTCGTCTTGAACAGAATTATCCCAATCCATTCAACGGTGCGACCATCATTCCTTTCCAAATCGCGACGCCTTCACATGCCGTGCTCGAGGTCTACGATGCGCTCGGAAGACTGGTGGCCACACTCGTCGACTCCTATTATCAGGCGGGACGCTACAGCGTGCAGTGGGATGCCGGAGCGCTTGCAAGCGGCGTGTATTCATACAGACTGACTGCGGGAAATTCAACCGCAACCCGTTTACTCGTTCTTCAGCGTTGACACTGGCGGGAGATCTTCGGAAGATCGTCACGCTCCGATGCAGCCGGAACTTGGTTGAAAGCAAGTATGAATGATGATGACATATCCGCATCAATGAGAAAGAATATCGAAGCGGTTCGAAAAGAGTGGGAGAAAATCAACGATGTCCGCACAGATCCATTGTAGAATGTGCACGGTTCTATCAGGGTGTGTAAAACCGATTCGACATGATGAAAAAGATACCAACTATCCGCGATGTCGCACAGCGGTCGAATTATTCGCTTTCCACTGTATCGCTTGTGCTTAATAACAAACCAAATGTAAGCGAGACGGCCCGGCGAGAGGTGCGGACGATCATCGACGAACTCGGGTATCACCCGCGCCGAAACGCCCGCGGACTCGCAAGCCATCACAGCGGCAATATCGGCTTCATCGTCACAGACGATCACTTTTCACGCGCAGAACCATTCTATACGAAAATTTTTCTCGGCACTGAATTCGAAGCACGGAAGCATAATTACTACATCCTGCTGACCACGGTAAGCCGTTCGTTCCGCACCTCGGAAATTCCACGGTTCCTGCTCGAGCATAATGCGGACGGAGTGATCGTGGCCGGGGAGATCGGCAACGGGTGGATCGAATACATGATGGAGCAGCGGCTGCCGGTTGTGCTGATCGACTATGCGCTCTCGCGCCGGCCGGTGTCTGCCGTACTCATCGACAATGAAGCGGGGGCGCGCCTGGCGGTCGATCATTTATACAATAACGGACATACACGCATCGGCTTCATCGCCGGGAATATGTCGCATCCGAGCATCCGCTCTCGCTATGAGGGATATTGCGAGACGATGATGCGTCACGGACTCCTGGTCCGCCGCGATCTCGTGTGCACCGATGCCGAAACAACCGCCCAGGCCGACGGATACCGCGCGGCTCAGCGTCTCTTCACCGTGCCGGCTCCGCCGACAGCTGTTTTTGCCGCGAATGACGCGATGGCGATCGGCTGTATGCAGTTTATGAAAGAGCACGGGGTGACTGTCGGGGAACAGACAGCCGTGATCGGATTCGACAACATCGAGGCCGGGCTGCACGTGGCGCCGAGGCTTTCGACGATCGGCGTTCCGTGCGAGGAGCTCGGATCCAACGCCGTACGCCGCATGGCTGAAATGATCAGGGACAAGACATCGGTGGTTACGACGACTGTCGTTCCCGTGGAGCTCATCGTTCGCGAGTCGTGCGGCTCAAACCGACAGGCGGCATCTGTCGGGGCATTGAGCTGAAGAGAGATTCAGCAAGCGCAAGTGAAACGACAGGGGAATCACAAGGGGAACACTCATCACACGTTCGGGGAAGATCCCGGAGAAGAAGGGAGGTGGGGTCGCAAATCGATTCATCGAGTGAATCGACGCAGAATTCAACGATCGGCAGTAACGAACTCCAATCATACAATCATACAATGAGGTTTGATTATGAACGTGCGTACGTATTTGTGGCTGATTGCGGCGGCAGGGATGTGCTTCTGTGCGGGGGTGAACGCGCAGACTACAAATATGCTGCCCAACGGCGGATTTGAGAGCGGTAAGCCGTCGACGTGGAATGCGGAACCTGGCACGAGTGCCGGAGCGAAGTTGACCTGGGCGACGGATCAATACTATGGAGGCACGCATTCGCTCAAGATCGAGAAGCCGAACACCGGCGACACGGCGCGATGGATCTCGAGCAACAATGTGCGCTATTGGGTCGACAATGTGGCCAAGGGTGTCGATATCAAGATCGGTGCATATGTCAAGACAAGCAACATCAATATGAATCCTGCCGCGGACGATGCCAAGTGGCAGATCAAGACGTGGTTCTATGATTCGGCCGGCACAGTCATCGGCGGCGGTCCGTTCGTGCTCGATGTGGACCAGTCGGTGGGCACCAAGGATTGGTATGCCGACACGAATGCCGTCGGGAGCGTGATCCTTCCGCGCAAGGCGACAAAGATGTTGATGTCGGCAGAAGGCGGACCCAATGCGACGGGCACCGTGTGGTTCGATAATTTCATCTTCGTTGGGCGCACGGACTGGGCGGGTCAGAATTGGAACGGCTTTGCCGATGCCGATTCGGGCTGGCAGTACTGGATCGCACCC
>DATGXR010000586.1:0-2180 GCA_035298825.1 Bacteroidota bacterium | reverse complement strand
GCGAGGTTCCTCACATCCGATGTGATCGTTGCCGAAAAGAGCATCGTCTGACGCTTGGCTTTCGGAGGAGTCGACTCGATGATGCGGCGCACATCGGGAATGAATCCCATATCGAGCATGCGATCGGCTTCGTCGATCACGAGGATCTCGACTCTGCCCAGATCCAGGATACCCTTTTTCTGGAAATCAAGAAGCCGTCCGGGCGTAGCGACAACAATGTCGATGTATTCGCGCTGAAGGCGGACCTTCTGCTTCTCATAATCCATGCCGCCCATCAATGTGAGAATTGAAATGTCCGTAAAAATAGCGAGATTATCCGCATCCTTCTGAATCTGCATGACAAGCTCGCGCGTCGGCGCAAGGATCAGCGCGCGCGGTGTTCCCTTCTTGCGCTTCTCTCCAAGCGGATTGCGCAGGATATGCGTCAGGATGCCGATTAAAAATGCGGCGGTCTTTCCCGTACCTGTCTGCGCGCGTCCCGTTGAATCGAGTCCCGCGAGTGTCTTGGGCAGCAGCTCGGCCTGAATCGGCGTGCAGTACTGGAAGCCGAGCAGAAAAATTGCATGCATGATCTCTGTCGGAAGGTCGAGATCCTGGAAGCGCGTCTTGCCGTCGAGAATCGGCACCTTGTATTCGCTCGGATCCCATGCCTCGCCTGTGCGGCGGACAACAGCGGCTTTCTTTGCGGGGGATTTTTCAGCTCCGGCTTCCTGTGTCTTGGCAACACCCGGGGCTGATGGAGTGCGTTTTTTCTCCTGCTTCTGATAGGGCTTGCGGGGAGTGCGTTCTTTATGTCCGTCTGCTTTTTTTTCCGGGGCAGTTGCTGTGCCAGGGGCGGCGTGTTTGGTAACGGTCGGAACCGCATCTTTTTTCGTACCGCGTATTGTTTTACGATACCAACTGCGTAGATCCGTAAAAATTTTTTTTATCACGTAGTGTTTCCCTCAACTATAAAAGATAGAATATCATTCCGACGCGCTTGATGCGCGTCAATTAGCATAGGTGACACGCAATTGTGCGCACCCTTGTCTCCACTATAATATACACAAACTGAAGCTATTATTCACGTGTCAATTACCGTTTTCGAAGCAAGCCGATCTTCTTCATGTCGATGGGTCGAAATCCCGTTGTGAGCGCCAGGGCATGCGGTTTCAGTCTGAAATCACCTCTCGTCAGATCGACAAATCCCGGATCACCGCCGACAAGCAGGTTTCCCTTCAGTTCGCGCCGGATGGATGAATCGCCCGCGCACAGTAGCTCGTAGCCTTCTTTCGTGTCGATATTGAGATAATACGGATCCCATCCTGCTTCTCCCGCCTTGCGTCGGCGCATCACGGCCGTATCGGCGATCACATTGTTGCGAATGCGAATCAGTGTGAGGTCGAATGCCCTGTAATCGTACACATCCATCCAGCGGCCTCCATAGGAAATATTGCGTTCGATCCGGTTATGCTTCGGCAGCCGGGGTTCATCCGCATAAAGTCGTTGAAGCTCGGGATAGCGTATGCTGTACGGCGGCTTGGAAAAATTCATCGCGTCCATTTTTTTGAAAAGATCCGGATTCGTCCCGTCGAAATAATATCCGGCCCACGACAACCCGCGCGCATCGATATGCACAGACGGCGCACATTCGATGTAGAGATTATTTTCAACAACGTTGTCGCGTCCCCCGCCGATGAGTGTGGCGCGCCCGGCCTTGTAGAACACATTTCCCTTCACGGAGAATCCGCTTGCCCAGTCATCCAGGTACACGCCCATCACGCCATGAAGACCCGCGCCCTGAAGATGATGAAAATAGTTGTTCCAAATCCGGTTTCCCCTCCACGTCCAGTCCCGCCCGGTGTGCAGCGCGCCGGCATCGCCGGTTTCCTGCGTCACATGGTGGATCTCGTTGAACTCGACCGTGTGATCGTTGCCGGAAAGATAGATAGCCTCGAATGGCGCATCGTGAATGAGATTATGCGCCACGCGATTTCCCACGCCGGTCAGAAACACGCCATACTGTCCCGTGCGAAGCCAGCAACTGAAATGGTGGAGATGATTGTCGGTGCAGTAATTTCCCGCCGGTTCAAGCGTCGCGCGGTTGCCGCCTGAAAGTCGCACGGCGCCGAGCGCCAGATTTTCGAGATCGCACGAGTGCACGCCATTATGTGTCCCGCCTTCGATCACGACGGCGCAGC
>DATGXR010000585.1:0-5025 GCA_035298825.1 Bacteroidota bacterium | reverse complement strand
CAACTGAAAAATTATTCGAACATTCTATCTATCATCCCCCACATCCAATATTACTCTACAGGAGGTTTCCTTGAAACGTTTTTCACTGTACTGCGCTCTCGTACTGTTCGTGAGTATCTTCAGCAGCTGCTCTAACAGTTCCAACCCCACCGCACAATTGTCGCAGGATGAACCTTCGATGAGGACACGTGTCTCAAATGTGAGCCTGATTACTCTTCCTGCAAGCAAGGATCCGAATGTGCTGAGGAAATCGGCGACGACGCAGGTGTGGGTGACACAAGCAGACGGCGGCGATGTGACGATCTCGAACACATATACGGCAAGCGACAACTCGACAGTATCGATCGATATGAATCTGCATTTCGAGCCAGGCACAGTGACAAAAGACCAGATGATCTCGATTATGCTCGACAGCCAGACGCTCATGGCTGATTTTTCGCCGAGCCAGGTGTTTGCCAAACCGGCGAAGTTGACCGCAACGATCAGCGGACTTGATTTGAAGAACATTCCCGGCGACATCAATCTGTACTTCATCGACGGCATGTCGTTCGAGGAGATGGGGGCTCCCGTCGTCGATAAGAAAGCGGGCACAATCACGCTGACCGGCGCAGATATCCCTCATTTCTCTCTGTATGGTTTCGGCTACACAAAATAATTGACGCCCGGCTCGTTCGGCGTATGACATGACCATGACAATTTTTGAGAGACTTGACCAATGACTAAGAAACTGAATTTTTCGGAGAGCCTGGGATTCCTGCTGCAGCGGACCTGCAGCGAACCCTTCCTGGCTGAGCTTGAGTCGGACATCCAATGTATGTTCGACTTTGAAAAAGCGGCGGCTGACAAAAGCCGCGACGTACAAACAGGGATTTTAAATTGCATCGATGCAAGCCATCTAGAAACAATCATCACCAAATGCGGCGCCAGATTGTCGCCCCGCTCTTTTGCGGAACTGCTCGTCGATGTCGGCAGCTTATGCCTGCGGTTCGGCGAATACGAACAGGCAGCCGCCTGCTGCACACTGGCGGTAAAGACGGCTAAAGACAGCACACGCATGTATGATATCGCAGGGAAGGCACTCGTGAAGAGATCGGAAATACAGATCAGGCAGAGCGCATGGAAACAGGCGCTGCAGGACCTCCGTGCCGCACGGACGTTTTATCAAAAACCGAAGAACAACGCCGGGATCGCCGGAGTCGAGTCGAATACGGGCGTGCTGTACGCATCGCAGGGAAATCTTGCCAAGGCGTACGAGCATTTCTCGAAGGCGCTCGCCTTGTTCGAAAAGGTGAAGGATAACGATATGATCAGCACAACGCTGATGAATCTCGGCATCATCGCCAATATGAAGGGCCAGTCGAATGAGGCAATTTCGTTCTTCAAGCGCGCTCTTCCCCAGTTCGAAAAGGCAGGAGATATGGCCCGTCTGCCCGAAGTGCATCACAACCTCGGAATGGCGCTCTTGTCGAAGCAGGATTACGAAGCGGCGATCACGCAGTTCGACGAAAGCCTGACCTATTCGACGCAGCTTTCATTCGAACCGATGATCGGCATCTCGCTGCTGGGCAAAGCCTCGGCGTATGCGAAGTACGGCGACAACGTGCTCTCGATCGCCTATACGAACAACGCGCTGAACATCTTCCGCAAGCTCAATGATCATCTGAGCATCGCTGACGCCTACAAGATCAAGGGCATCGTCCAGCGTGAGATGAAAAATCTTGACATTGCAGAGATGTACTTTCAGACGAGCATTCGTTTGAATCTGGAACACAATAATAAGCTGAACCTGGGTGAATCGCTGTATGAGCTTGGACTGCTCTACAAAGAGCGGAACGACAGATTGAAATCCGCCGCCACGCTGCGGAAATCGATCGGCTGCTTCAGATCAGTCGGCGCGGAACAGGATATGCGAATGGCGCAGGCCGAACTCAGCAAACTCAATTAATTGCGGTGGAAGGTAAGGCATTTGTATGAAGTTTCACCAGTTAGTGGAACAGTTGCACTACGAAAAGGCGCCCATTCCCGGCGGCAGCAAGTTGCTGCTGCCGGGCAACACCATCGACCTGGAACAGCTGTTGAACGTCTTCAAGACAATCAACCGGTCGCTGATTCTGGATGATGTGATCGTGCTTGTACTCGATAACGCCATTCGCATTGCACGTGCGGAGCGGGGATTTCTTCTGCTTGCAGACGAGAAGAATGAACTGCATACGGTGATGGCGCGCGACTCGAAAGACACGACACTCAACTCTGACCAGTACACGATCAGCGAGAGCATCGCCAGGGATGTGTACAAGGCGGGCGAGTCGATCTGTGTGGAACATGCCCAGCACGACAAGCTGTACGATTCACGCTCGAGCATTCTGTCGCTGTCGCTCGAAACGATTCTCTGCTCTCCGCTTATCGTCCGCGGCGAGATCATCGGTGTCATCTATGTCGACAGCAAGCACATTCAGCCGGTCAACCGGAACGAGATCATCAATCTGTTCGAGATTCTCGCCGGCCAGGCCGCCATCTCGCTGAAGAACGCGCAGCTCTACAGAAGTGTCACGAAGGCGTATAACGATCTTCAGAATACGAATGATGTGCTGTTGAAAATGGACCGTCTCGCCATCAAAGGCGAGATCGCGGCCGAGGTGAGTCACGAATTGAAGAACCTCTTCCAGGTCACGCTGCTGCAGTTCGATTCGCTTGAACGGAATTTCCAGCGTCTCGAATCGGAAGCGGCCCTCGACCGGGTGAAAGAAGCTCATCGGTCCGTCAAGCGCATCGAGCTCTTCGCGCGCGGACTGCTCGAAAATTCGTCGATGAAAGTCAACAAGATGATCGGCGATCTCAACCGCTCGATCACCGAAACAGTGGGACTGCTTCAGCCGCTGCGCAAATTCAAGTTCGCGCACATCGAAACATCGTTGGATAAGGACATTCCCTACTGCTGTTTCGACACACAGCAGATACAGCAGCTCCTGCTGAATCTGATGAACAACGCCGTCGAAGCATGCAGCGGCGCCACGCTTACGATCACCTCAGAGCTGCTTCCCACGACGCACGAGATCCTCATCAGAGTCAACGACGACGGTCCCGGCATCACCGATGAGATCATCGCGAAGCTGTTCAATGAAAAGATCACGACGAAGGCCGACGGCCACGGATACGGATTGTCGATCTGCAAGAAGATTGCGGAAAACCATTACGGAACGATCAAGGTCAGCTCGTCGCCGGGCAGAGGCACCACATTCTCGATTCGAATGCCGGTGGTCCTGGTCTGATGACACGCTGCCGGATTTCATTCAGGCGTTTGCCGTTCGGAGTTGCATAGTGGATTGGTGAAAAAGTAAAAAGGCGTGCACGCAATCGAATGCGTACACGCCTTTTTTTTCATTGACTGCTTCCGCTGATACAATCGGGCAATCGAAGCGATTCTCTTATCCGCCCGCGTTCTGTATGAGCAGCTGATTGATGAGTCCGGCGAATGCGGCGGGATCCTTGATCTTCGATCCCTCGGCGATGACGGCCTGACCATACAGCAATTCGGCGTACATCGCAATGCGCGCATCTGAAGGATCGGCATCGAATACCTTCTTCAACGTCTGCACGACGGGATGCTCCACATTCAACTCGAGAATGCGCTCCGTCTTCGGGGCATCCTCGCCCATCCGTCCCAGTTTCTGCATGATGCGCTCCATATTCGCACTCATCGCATCCTTGTCGCTCACCAGACACGAGGCGCTTTCCTTCAGGCGCGTCGAAACGCGGATATCCTTGATGCCGCTCAGCTTCGCCTTCATCGCGTCAAAGAGCGGCGTGAATTTCTTCTGGGCGTCCTTGTCCTCCTGACCGGTTGGAATCGAGACATCGCTCTTATCCGCGGCCACAAGCTTCTTGCCGTCGAATTCGTAAAGCGAGGGCAAAATGAATTCGTCGATCGGTTCTGTCATAAAGAGCACATCCCATCCCTTAGCCTTGAATGCCTCGAGATATGGAGTGTGTGAGACTGTTTCGCGGCTTTCGCCGGTGAGATAATAAATCTCCTTCTGCTCTTCGCTCATCGCTTCGCAGTACTGCGTAAGCGAGAGATACTTGTTCTCCTCGGTCTTCATCGATTCGAACAACAGCAGCTTCGAGATCTGCTCGCGATTGGCGTAATCGTTCGTGAGGCCTTCCTTTAAAAATGCGCCGAATTCCTTATAGAACGACACGTACTCGTCGTACGACGAGGTCTTCATTTCATCGAGATTCTTCAGGATGCTCTTAACGAGATTATTCTTGATCTTCTCGAGTTGCGGATTTTGTTGCAGCATCTCGCGCGACACGTTCAACGGCAGATCCGAGCAGTCGACCACGCCCTTGACGAAACGGAGATATTGCGGCAGCAGCTGTTCGCAGTGATCCATCACAAGCACGCGACGGATATAGAGCTTCGGACCAGTCTTGATCTCTCCGAACATCATATCGAACGGCTTCTTCGACGGAATGAACAGCAGCACCTTAAACTCGATCGTTCCCTCGCCCGTATAATGCAGCACGCGCGCCGGCTCGTTGAAATCATTCGTGATCTGCTTGTAGAAGTGATTGTACTCGTCTTTCGTCACATCGCTCTTCGAGCGCAGCCACAGCGCCTTGCGCGAGTTGAGCGTTTCTTCCGTCACTGTCTTCTTCTTGTCTTCGCCCTCCTCTTTCTCGACGTCCATCACGATCGGATGTTCGATGAAATCGGAAAATTCCTTCACAAGCGAGCGGATCTTCCACTCGTCCAGAAATTCATCCTCTTCCTTTTTCAGATGCAGAATGACATCCGTGCCGCGCGAAGGTTTGTCGATCGCCCCTACGGTATATTCGCCCTGTCCGTCAGAGACCCAGATGACGCCCTCGGCCCCGGCGCCTGCCGTGCGCGAGAGCACCGTCACCTTGTCGGCCACCATGAATGCGGAATAGAATCCCACGCCGAACTGCCCGATCAGCTCGGGACGCGCCGCGGCCTCGGCGTTTTTCAACTGATCGAGAAACTCTTTCGTGCCCGACTTG
>DATGXR010000584.1:0-3479 GCA_035298825.1 Bacteroidota bacterium | reverse complement strand
GCTTCCCGATGCGATCTTTGCCGTCAACGATCCCGTGGCCATCGGCGCATTTCAAAGGATCAAGGAAGCGGGATTACGGATCCCGGAGGAGATTGCCATCGTCGGATTTTCGAACAACAAGATCACCACACTTGTCGATCCACAGCTCACGACGATCGACCAGCCGTCGTTCGAGATGGGAAAAAAGGCGGCGGAGATCCTCATCAGTATTCTCGAGCGCAAGATCACCGAGCCAGTGATAGTGGCGCTCGATACGACGCTTATTGTGCGCGGGTCGACATAACTTTTTCGCAACAGAGATTGATGATTGAAACGATCGGCCTTTCATGGCAAGAGGCGGGCACTAGTTCGGTTTATAATTAAAAAAAACATCAAACAGAAAGGAACGGCAGACAACACGATGACACTGATCGAAGCTGTTGAAAAAAAATTCAAAGACACATTCCCGCAGAAGCCGCTGTTGGTCCGTTCGCCCGGACGTGTGAATCTGATCGGCGAGCACACGGATTATAATCTGGGCTTTGTGCTGCCGGCCGCGATCGAGAAAGCGGTCTATTTTGCCATCGCGCCGCGCACCGACACACACTGCCAGATCGTGTCGCTTGATATGAACGATGCGATCGATTTCGAAATCACCGCTCTTGCACGATCCGACAAAGGCTGGCCCAACTACCTCATGGGGGTCGTCGATCAGTTGTGCCGGGCGGGATATGCGATCAAGGGATTTAATTGCGTCTTCGGCGGCGATATTCCGATCGGCGCCGGCTTGTCGTCTTCGGCCGCGATCGAAGCTGGTCTGGCGTATGCGCTCAACAGCATCTTCAATCTTGGAATCTCGAAACTCGATTTGGTCAAGATGGCGCAAAAAGCGGAAAATGAATTCGTGGGCGTTCAATGCGGCATCATGGATCAGTACATCAATATCTTCGGCGCCGAGCACCGCGTGTTGAAAATCGATTGCCGGTCGCTTGCCTACGAATATGTCCCGTTCCAGGCAAGGACAGTATCGATCCTGCTGCTCGACACATGCGTGTCCCATTCGCTTGCCTCATCGGAGTACAATCAGCGTCGCAGAGAATGCGCCGAAGGGGTTCGGCTCCTGCGCACGAAGTACGACGCCATCCAGAGTCTGAGAGATGCGACGCTCGATCAGGTCCGTGAATTTAAAGATCGGATGGGAGACGTCGTCTATCGCCGCTGCAAATTCGTCGTCGAAGAAAACGAGCGACTCCTGAAGGGCTGTGATGCGCTCAGAGCGGGCGACGTGGCGTCGTTCGGAGAATTGATGCGCCAGGCGCACACGGGGCTGAGTAAGGAATACGAAGTCAGCTGCGACGAACTGGACTTTCTTGTCGAGCTTGCGGCCGATCGTCCGGGCGTCTACGGATCACGGATGATGGGGGGAGGCTTCGGAGGATGCACGATCAATCTGATCGAGACCGACGCCGTCACAGAATTCTCGGCCGTTGCCGCAGAGGCATTCACAGCAAAGTTTGGCCATGCGCCAAAGTCCTATGTCACCACAATCAGCGCGGGCACGCACAGCGTCCCGATGGAAGACGCCAATGACACAATTTGATTCGACACGCCATCCCCATCGCAGAAAAAATCTTCTGACCGGAGAGTGGATCCTGGTCTCTCCCCATCGCACGCAGCGGCCCTGGCAGGGGGAAGTCACGCCGCCGGCGCAGGACACTCGGCCAAAGTACGATCCTTCGTGTTATCTCTGTCCGGGCAACAAACGGGCCAATGGAGACACAAATCCCTCATACACCGATACATTCGTGTTCACGAACGATTATGCGGCGCTTCTGCCTACGACGCCAACAGGATCGCGGAATGACCACGGATTGCTGCAATTACAAAGCGAGCGTGGGATCTGCCGCGTCGTCAATTTTTCGCCGCGGCATGATCTGACACTCGCCGAGATGAGCCGTGAGGAGATTGAAAAAGTCATCGCCGTCTGGCAGCAGGAATATCGCACGCTCGCATCCGATCCCCGGATCAAGCATGTGCAGATCTTCGAGAACAAGGGAGCGATGATGGGCAACAGCAATCCACATCCTCACTGCCAGATCTGGGCGCAGGAACATCTCCCCATGGAAGCCTCGAGAGAGCTGCGTCAGTTCACACGCCATTACCGGTCCACGGGCAAGAGCCTGCTTGCAGAGTATGTGAAGCTCGAACGTCGGCTCAAGGAACGCATCGTCTATGAGAATGCGTCGTTTGTCGTGCTCGTGCCGTTTTGGGCCGTGTGGCCCTTCGAGACGATGATCGTTTCAAAGCGCAAGATCGGTTCGCTGCTCGAGTTCAAAAAAACGGAGACGAGTGATTTTGCCGACGCACTGCGCGTGATGACGGCCAAGTACGACAATCTCTTCAAGACGTCGTTTCCATATTCATCGGGACTTCATCAGGCGCCGACCGATGGCAAGCCGCATCCGGAATGGCATTTCCATGCGCACTTTTATCCGCCCCTGCTGCGTTCGGCATCGGTGAAAAAATTCATGGTCGGATATGAAATGATGGCCGAGCCACAGCGCGATATCACGCCCGAATACAGCGCGAATGTGCTGCGCGAGTTGCCGGCGATCCATTACAAAATTTCCGGATAACGAGGAACCTATGAATCGATCACTTTCTACGATCGCAAGAAGCCTCGTGCTTCTTGCGATATTCTCTTCGGCCGGAGTCCGCGCGCAGACGCGGATCTTGCTCGATGACGACTGGAAGTTCACGTTCGGTCACGCTGCCAATGCGTCGAAGGATTTCAATTATTCGATCGCCACATTGTTTACAAAAGCGGGGGAGACGGACGGCACCGCCATTGCTCCCAGGTTCAATGACAGCACCTGGGAGACTGTGCAGATCCCGCACGATTGGGCGGTGCGCCTGCCGTTTGTCAAATCGCCGAATTCCGATGTCATGTCGCATGGATACAAACCCGTGGGCGGACTCTTTCCCGAAACAAGCATCGGATGGTACAGGAAAAAGTTTTCGATCGCACGATCCGATTCGGGAAAGCGATTCCAGATAGAGTTCGACGGCGTCTATCGCAACTCGATGATCTGGCTCAACGGGCAGTTCGTCGGCAATAATCTCAGCGGATATATCGGGAAAAAGTTCGATGTCACAGACATTGTGAATTTCGACAATCCGAACGTTCTGGTGGTCCGTGTAGATGCGACGCAATACGAGGGATGGTTTTATGAGGGCGCTGGCATCTATCGCCATGTGTGGCTGAACAGGTACGAGAATCTGCACATCAAACGCGGCCAGGTGTTCGTTCATACCGATGGTGGATCCGCATCGGGCATTGTGACGATTGAAACGCCCATTGAGAATCAATCGTCTGCTTCCGCACGCGGCGCCGTGCGCACGCTGATTGCCGATCACCAGGGAAGAATTGTCGCCCGGTCGCGCGATGAGGCCGTTGCAGCGGCGGTGAACAAGACGTCGGTCGCCCTGCAGCATGTGAC
>DATGXR010000583.1:0-21984 GCA_035298825.1 Bacteroidota bacterium | reverse complement strand
CATCGAAGGGGAAGAAGATGCTTGCGTGGGATGAGATACTCGATGGCGGTTCCGCACCCGGCGTGACGGTGATGAGCTGGCGCAGCGTGAAGACGGGGATCGAAGCATCGAGGCTGGGACATGACGTCGTCATGACTCCCACGTCGTACGCGTATCTCGATTATTGTCAGGGTGATCCGACAGTGGATCCTCCGGTGTATGCAAGTCTTCGACTCAAGACGTGTTACAGTTTCGATCCCGTGCCCGAGGGTGCGGACGCAAAACATATTCTCGGCGGACAGGGCAATCTCTGGTCCGAGCAGCTGCCGTCGCTGCGCGCGGCTGAATATATGATGTATCCCCGCGCCTGGGCGCTGGCTGAAGTCTACTGGTCGCCGAAGGGCACCAATGTCTGGACGAATTTTGCGCCCCGTGTCGAATCGTTCTTCGGGCGATCGGACGCCGCGGGTGTGAATTATTCGCGTGCCGCCTTCGATGCGATCGTCAGGACATCGCGCAAAGGAGACGCTCTTCTGCTCGAGATGGAAGGGGAGATGCCGGGACTCGATCTCTATTATACGATCGACGGCACGATGCCCGACGATCATTCGCTGAAGTACGCGAGTCCCGTCACGCTGCCCGACGGTCCCATTACGCTGCGTGTGATCACATATCGCAACAACGCGCCGATCGGACATCTCATCACGCTGCCGCTGGAAGAGCTGAAGAATCGCGCGCGCAACTGAGCGCATTATCCGGGGCGGGAGTTGATTTACTGCCGGAATTTTTATACCATTCCGTGTCGAGTATTTCCATCCCGGAAACAAGTGTCGAATCAGTTCCAGTGTTGCACCCTTTCCGGTCAATTCCGCCTGTTTCCATTCGGTCCATTTTCATGATGAAAGAGGACTCGCATGCACACCACACGGCCGATCGATCGACAGCTTACCGCCGAAAAAGCCATCCGCGAGTCGGAAGAGCGCTACAGGATCATCCTCCAATCAATCTCAGACGAAGTCATCATCGTTGACGATCGCGGCATCATCGAAACGATCAACGACGCCGTCTTTGCCAGAACTTATTTGCCTTCATTCAGCGTTGATGTGGATGTACCGCTCGCCGTGCTCTTTCCCGAACCATTCGCAAAACGCAGACTGGAAGTGATCGAACGCGTCATCCGCGAGAAGCGGCCCATACAGATCGAGGAGCGGCTGATGTCGGGGAAAGAAGCGCTCTGGTTCTCGACGAAAATCAATCCCTTATTCAATATCGAAGGTTCCTGCACCAAGGCCGTGATCGTGTCGCGCAATATCACGATCGAAAAGGAAAGGGAGGAGTTCCTCCATAATTTTTCAAAGAGCATTCTTTCGGCGCAGGAGGACGAGCGCAAACGCGTCTCGCGCGAGCTGCACGACGGACTGGCGCAGCGTCTGGCCGCGTTGCGGCTCGATCTGCGACAGATCGACCGCGCGCTCACATCGTTGAATACCGATCGCGCGCGCGATGTCATGAAGACAGTCGTCGAAGAGGTGACGTCGCTGCTCGACGAAACGCGCCGCATCGCACACAATCTGACGCCGGCCATCCTCGAGGATATCGGCCTCACATCGGCGATCCAAAAAGTGGTGCGCGAATTTTCGGTGAGAAGCGAGGTGACGGTGCAATGGGATCTCATGGATCTCGACGGGCTCTTCACGCAGGACGAGGAGATACACATTTACAGGATCATACAGGAAGTCATCAGCAACATCGAGCGTCACTCGCATGCGGGAAATGTGTTTTTCACGATCCGCGAATCGGGACAGACGATCGAGTTCGACATCAGGGACGACGGCGTCGGATTCGATGTGAAGCACGCTGTCGCAACGTCGGCGTCGCTGGGGGGGCATGCGGGTCTGCGCGGGCTGCAGGAACGGGCGAAGCTTGTAAGCGGAGATCTTAGCATTTCATCGGTGCCTGGCAAGGGCACCGCAGTGAGTCTGATTGTGCCGAAATCGGAAACGAGGGCGCCGCAGTGAATCTGATTGTGTCGAAATCGGAAACGCGAACAACGGCGTGGGGGGAGGGGGACGAAGGGAGAGACACATGATAGAACTGAAAAAAGAACCATCCGCGGCGCACGCACGGTCCATCGTGATCATCGACGACCATGCGATTCTACGCAACGGACTTCGACACATCCTTGAAGAGCATTCCTATGAAGTGATCGGCGAAGCCGCCAACGCCGACGATGCCAGGGCATTGCTGAAAGTGAAAATACCCGCCATCATCATTCTCGATATCGGTCTGCCTGGCGTCCGGGGCATCGAGCTGGCGGGAATGATTCTCGCGCAATATCCCGCGATCAGAATTATTTTTCTCACCGTCCACAAGGATGAAGAATACGTCTCCCAGGCGCTTTCAGTTGGCGCGTACGGATATGTATTGAAGGACTGCATCGATACGGAAATTCTTGACGCGCTGCAATATGTTGAGGCGGGACGGAAATATCTCACGCCGTTGATCTCGAGCGAGATCGTGGAGAGTCTCACATTGAAATCCGCGCCCGTGCCGAACGCGCTGCCCGGATTCGATACGCTCACTCCGCGAGAACGTGAAGTGCTCACGCATCTGTGCGACGGGAAGACCAATAAGGAGATCGCACAGAGTCTCTTCATCAGCGTGCGGACAGTGGAGCATCACCGGCAGACGGTGATGAAGAAAACCGGCGTCCGGTCGATCGCCGATCTCATCAAGAGCGCCATCCGAAAAAAAATCGTCGAGCTCTGATCGCGGCGCCGGCGTTCAGGCCGCATCCGTGACCGGTGAGGGAGTGGAAGGAATCGGGCGGTTATGTGCAACGCGCAGAATGTTGTCGAGATGCGAGATTGAAAACGGTTTCGGGATGAAGCGAACGGCATCGCTCGAGAACGATTCGCCGTTTTTCGTTTCGATCATGCCCGACATGAGGATGATGATCGTCGACGGCTGCGTTTCGAGAATCCATTTTGCGATCGACACTCCGTCCGTATCCGGCAGATAAATATCGAGCAGCACGATGCTCGCATGATATTCCGACAGCAGCTGGATTCCAGTCCGTCCGTCGGCGGCGGTCATTGTTTGATACCCGAGTCCGGTAAGCGCGTCGTTCAGCATCTCGCGGCCCAGCTCGTCATCCTCGATGATCAGGATGGGACCCACCGTTTCGGGAGTGAGACCGTCGAGCAGCGAAATGCGGTCGGATGAGAATTGGAACGTATTCAGCGCGTTGAGACAAAAGTACACAAGCGCGTCGTCGATTGAAAATTTCTTCGCCACTTCCTCCGCGCTCACCTTCGAAAGATCGGACTGCCTCAGCCACTTCGCGATCTTCAGCACCATGTGATAGCGCGGATCGATCTCGCCACAGTAGAGCGCCTGATGCATCATCGCAAGCACAATGTTGAGCGCGAACATGCCGAGATGCACATCGTCGCATTCAACGTATGTCATGAATTCAGTCGTGCTTCCTTCCTGGCTCACGGTCACGCCGCTGATCTTGTTCTTCGTTCCGAGTTCGAATTGAAGATCGAGGATCATGTGTTCCATGTAATGCGCGATATCGATGTTCTCTTCAAGTTTCACAATCGTATCCGAAGGAAGATACGAATATTCCTGGTTCGTGTAGCCGCGCTTCGTGCCGCAGCCGCACTGATGGATCGAGAGCGTGGTGAAGAACGGATTGAACAGTGTCAGATCGAGCGCTTTCGTCGAACCGAGAAGAGAATTTTCAAGCGTCGTATCCAGGAGTATCCGCAGCTTCGACGATCCCTTGTGAAAATTTTTATTCAGTCCTTCGATCTCCGGAAATATTCCGTACTCTACCGTGACTAATTTCATTGATGCAGCCTTTCGGTATATACAAAGAAGGAGGTGATCCCCATATTTCAATATACTAAAAGAAAACATCGGATTACACAACAGCGTTCAGTCCCAATTTGTCCCGAAATGGGGAATAATGTGTGTATGTAGAAATACCCATGCGAAAGGGGTATTTTTGCGTATTGTGTACGGACTCCAAGCACCCTATATTGGACCGACCAAAGGCATGCAGTGCCTTGGTGACAGTACCACATCATCACACAACCTTTTTTGCAGGGAGGGTCATATGTCAAAATTCATGCTGCGCGACATCGAGAATTTGAAGAGGGCAGGGTCTTCAGTTCAGGATATTCACTACAATCTCGCCAATACAGTGTTGAATTCAGACAATATCGCGGCGAATGTGAGGACACTGGACAAGAAGACAGGCCAATTTGAGATCGTCCTAACCGGCACGATCGACAAGTCGGTTTTGGATCGGGAAATGGGCGGAAGCGGCGAGTCAGGAAGCCAGAGGCGCTGAATTATCGGCAGTGCTCCCGTAACGAATCCGTAACATTGATAATACCAACTGATGCCCGTGATGCGTGCTGACCAGATGATTTTCCAAAGACGGAAAACGAATACGGCACGCATCAACGGGCATCAAAGTTTTCGATCCCTCGCCTGATCGTTCTGCGCGAGATCAAAGTTTTCGATCCGCCGTCTCATTGTTCTGCGCGAGGTCATTCAACCGACTCATCCCACTCAGGCGCCGCTCAGCGGGTTTGCTCACATCTGCAGGAACTTCCACCGGTTTCCACTGTTTGTATTTGTGTTATCCGATCGTTCAACAACTCACATTTCCGGGGGAGGGAAAAAACGATGGCTGAACGAAAGATCATTGCGGTTGTCGGCGCGACAGGCGCCCAGGGCGGAGGAGTTGCCCGTGCGATTCTGGCTGATGCGAAGAGCGAGTTCACAGTCCGAGCGCTCACGCGCGATGTGCATTCGGAGAAAGCCAAGGCGCTCGCGGCGGCCGGCGCGGAGATTGTTCAGGCGAATGTCGATGATCCGGACAGTGTCAAGCGCGCATTCAAAGGCGCATACGGCGCGTACTGTGTGACGTTTTTCTGGGACCACATGTCGGCGGAGAAGGAAATCTCCGAAGCATCGATCATGGCGCATGCGGCGAAAGAAACGGGCATACAGCATGCAATCTGGTCCACGTTCGAAGACACGCGCCTCTGGAGTCCGCTGACAGATAAACGGATGCCGACGCTTCAGGGGAAATACAAGGTTCCGCATTTCGACGGCAAGAGCGAGGCCAATCGATTCTTCACAGAGCTTGGCGTTCCCACCACATTTCTTCTCACTTCATTCTATTGGGAGAACCTGATCTACTTCGGCGCCGGTCCGCAAAAAGGATCGGATGGAAATCTGTATCTGACATTTCCGATGGGCGACAAAAAACTGCCGGGCATTGCAGCGGAGGATATCGGAAAATGCGCGTACGGGATCTTCAAAGCGGGCAAGGAGTTCATCGGCAAGACCGTCGGCATTGCGGGCGAGCATCTGACGGGAATGCAGATGGCAGACGAGCTCACGAAGGCGCTCGGAACGAAAGTGCAATACAACGACGTCCCCGCAGATGTCTACAGAGCATTTGCATTCCCTGGCGCCGACGAGATGGGGAACATGCTCCAGATCAAGCGTGATTTCGAAAAGGAGTACACCGCATCGCGCAGCGTCGAGTTCAGCCGGAAGCTGAATCCCGATCTGCAATCATTCGAGCAATGGCTTGCGAAGAACAAACAGCGCATTCCGGTGGGATGACGATCGCGCAGTCAGGAAATTTTTAAAAACAATTTTCCCGGAAGCTGCCTGACAATCCCCTTGAACTCGAGTCCGAGCAATGTCACAAGCGTGTCGGCCGGCGAGAGATCGGTATGTTCCGTGATCGCATCGATGTGCACCGGCACAGTGTCCAGCACGTCGACGATCCTCTGTTCGAAGATCGTGAGCTGGAGCGCGGGCTTCTTCGGCGCGTCGCGAAGAATCGGACGGAGCGCATATTCAAGCTCGACAAGAATGTCGTCGACGCGCGTGACGAGCTTTGCCTGACCCTCGCGGATGAGTCGGTTTGTGCCTGCGCTGAATTTTTCGTTGATGTTGCCGGGCACGCAGAAGAGTTCCCTGTTTTGATCGAGTGCCATCGATGCGGTGATCATCGCGCCGCCGTCTTCGGCCGATTCAACGATCAGTGTGCCGAGCGAGAGGCCGCTCACGATGCGATTGCGGCGCGGGAAATTTCCCGGATCAGGTTTCGTGCCCATGAAGAATTCCGAAATCACTGCGCCGTTCTCCGCGATGCGATCGGCGAGCTTCGCATTTTCGGCGGGATAGATCATATCAAGTCCCGATCCGATGACTGCAAGCGTGCGGCCGCCGGCTTTGAGCGCGGTCGAGTGTGCGATCGTGTCGATGCCGCGCGCCAGTCCGCTGACAATCGTGATTCCGCGCGAGGCCAGTCCGGTTGAGAATTGATCGGCGATTGTTTTTCCATACAACGTGGGATGACGTGTGCCGACAATGCCGATTGAATACTTGTCGGAAGCGTCCGTTCGTCCGCAGATGAACAAGAGGGGAGGCGGATCGTAGATCGCCGCTAGGAGCGAGGGATAGCCATCATCCCACAGCGTGACGATTGTGCCGTTGACCTTGTTGAGACGCGAGAGTTGCTCGTCGGCGAAGGCCGGACCAGAAGTCTGGTGGACGATCGCCGAGGCAAGCTTCTTGTCGATGCCTTCAACGCATGCAAGCTCAGGCGCCGAGGCCTTCAGGGCCTCGGTGGGCGAGCCGAAATGATTGACGATTTGACGAAGCCGGTTTCCGCCGATGCCCGGCACTGATGCAAGAAGAAGCAGATCGCGTACTTCGAAATGATCGGACATTTGCGCCTCCCCTTATGACAGCGACTCAAATTCCATTCGGTCCACGCGGACCCGGTTCCGTACAACAGCGGTTAGTTCAAGCGGAGATTTCCTGCTGGAACCTGCTCACAAGCGCCGCCGCCTCCTCCGTCGTTCTGGCCTCGGCGATGATGCGGATGATCGGTTCGGTGTTCGATTTTCTCAGATGCACCCATGACGATGCGAAATCGATTTTGAGTCCGTCGAGCGTCGTGATCTTTTCCGACCGTTCGTACTTCTCCTTGATCCGTCCCAGGATCTCGTCCGGACGAAGCGAGCCGAGCGCGATCTTGTTTTTCACGATGTGATATTGAGGCAGATCCGCCTTAAGCGCCGATGCGGCGCCTCCGAAATTCGTCAACAGCTGCAGAAACACGCCGATGCCGACGATGGCATCGCGTCCGAGATGAACGGCGGGCAGAATGACGCCGCCACTGCCTTCGCCGCCGACGATCGCATTCGTATCGCGCATGCACGAGGCGACATTGATTTCACCCACAGACGTGCGAAGCACCCGGGCGCCGTACCGCGCGGCCACATCATCCACTGCGCGCGTGGTCGACAGATTCACGACGACCGTATGGCCCGTCCGTCCATGTTTTTGTTCCTCTTCGAGCACGAAGCGCACGGCCGAGGTGACCGTGTACTCTTCGACGAACGGTTCGCCTTTTTCATTGATCAGCACGAGACGGTCCACATCCGGATCGACCGCGATGCCAAGCTGCGCGCCTTCGGCTTTCACGCGTTCGGCGAGCGATGTGAGATTCTCCGGGATCGGCTCGGGCGTGTGCGAGAAGACGCCGCTGACATCGCAGTTCATTTCAATGATCTCGCATCCGAGTCTTCGCAGAAGCTCGGGAACGATTACGCCGCCGGCCGCGTTAACGCAATCGACCACGACTTTGAATTTCTTCGCGCGTATTTCATCGACGTGGACGGAGGGAATCGACAGGATCGCATCGATGTGTTTTTGAATGTACGAAGGCTCGTACCGATAGGTACCCTGTTTGTCCCACGGCACATACCGACGCGACGCTTCGCCGGCGATCGTCCAGAATTCCTGATTCTCGGCGGCATCGAGAAAGAGTCCGGTCGACGCGAGGAACTTCAATCCGTTCCATTGCATTGGATTATGGCTTGCAGTGATGATGATGCCGCCCGCCGCATGCTCCTGTTCAACGGCGATGGCGACAGTGGGAGTGGGGCAGACGCCGATGTCGACCACATTGCATCCCATTTGTATGAGCGTCGACGACACGATCTTCGCCACGGCGTCACCCGTGCAGCGTCCGTCGCGCCCGATGACCACTGTGCCGCGGCCGCAGTAATCCGCAAAGCCGGAGATGTATTTGACAATGACGTCCGGAGTGAGTGATTCGCCGATAATACCTCGTATGCCCGAGATGCTGACCATGAGTGACATGCAGAGATCTTTCTTCGTAAATGGGGATGAGAAATTTAACATTGCGATTTATTGTCGAAAGCGGTATTGTGAATAAAATAAAAAAGAGCGCGATGAGAAGCAATGCGTTCTGCAGACGCGCATTCATTTTCCTTTCGGAGCCGGTATGAAAAAAATTCTGAAGTGGACAGGCGTCGCCCTCGTTGCAGCATTCATCCTCATACAATTCATCAGACCTGACCGGACCAATCCGGTGTCCGATCCCGCCAACGACTACACACGCTCGCTCCTTGTACCTCCCGACGTGAAATCGATCGTCGACAGGGCGTGCCGCGATTGTCACACCAATGAAACAGTCTGGCCATGGTATTCAAACTTCGCTCCGGTATCCTGGCTTCTGGCAGACGATGTAACGGAGGGCCGAAGACATTTGAATCTTTCCGAATGGGGAAAATATACACCGAAACAAAAGATCAAGAGACTCTCCGATATCGACGGGGAAGTGTCTGATGGCAGCATGCCGCTTCCGAACTATCTGAGAATTCATTCTGAGGCCGTTCTCACACAGGTCGAACGCGACAAAATTTCACACTGGGCCGATGAAGAAGGGCGAAAACTGGGAGGAAATGATGAATAGCGGCGGACTTAAGGGTTTACTTTAAGTGCTTGCAATAATCATCATTATTAGTAATATTCTGGATGGTAAAGAATATCACGGCGGCATTTCACTATCTCGTGTGCAACTATTGTGAATCGGCAGAAGAAGCGGTTCTTTCATTTTAATTCAATGAAGCGGATACTCGTCGTCTGTATGATCGCTGCGGCATTCTCGCTGCATGCGGAAGTCAACAGCGGTAAACAATCGGATCTTCCGCGCGTGATGGTGGTGCTCGAAGAGAAGATCGACGATGCCGATGCGGCATCGCGCAAAGCGTCGTCGCGCATCGAAAGCATGCTGCTTGCAAACGGGTACCGGGTGATCGATGCGAAACAATTCGATGCGGTGCGCCAGCGCGACAGTGCGATGCGCGAGTTGAATTCGAAAAAGGCGCTGTCGCTTGCCCGACGCTTCGGCGCCGAGATCATGATGACCGGCGGAGTGCGGACGCTTGAAGGCGGAGTGCGCGAAGCATACGGATTCAAAAGTGTTGTCTATGCAGCCGATGCCAGCGTGAAGGCTCTTGCCACTGAGACCGGTGAAGTGCTTGCGGTCTTCAACGCCACTTCAGAGCGGGCGTCGCAGGCGAAATCCACAGCCGCTTTCAAAACGCTTGAAGCCGTGGGCGATTCACTCGGGACGGCTATTTGCGCGTCGCTTGCGAAAGCCTACGACGCATCGCAGGAACGGTCGATCGAGCTGATCGTGCAGGGTGTGGATGACGCGGTCATACAGAAAATCGAAGCGGATCTTCCGATGGCCTCACCGCTTATCACAAAGGCGTCGGTGCGGTTCGTGGAAGGCGATGCGGCGACATTCGACTGCACGATACGCGGGTCGATGAGCGATGTGCGCAAGCAATTGATGACGGCGAAAAATTTCGTTGTGACCGGTTTCGAAGGATCGCGGATCGACGTCGTGTACCGGGCCCGATTGGTAAAGCGCGCATCGGCGCGTATTTCGAACGCCCTTGAGATCACGCAGTTTTCCTGCGGCAGTGTTTTCCCTGCACAGGGACTTCATTACGTCAAACATCCAATCGGCACGGCGGTCATCAAGAATTCGGGGACGACGGAGATTCGAAACATCGTTGCTCGTACGGTTATTCCCGACTACATGCGGGACTGGTCCGAGCAGACGATCGTCTCACTGAAGCCGGGAGAAGAACGCACGATCTCGATCTTTGCGCTTTTTGATAATGAAAAAATTGGCCGCATTTCACAGCGCATCGCGGCTCAGATTCGATTGGAACTTGCCTATGAGCTCGCCAACGAGGAACATACGCGCTCGCTCGTGAAACCGGTCTCGATACTGAGCCGGCATGCGATTGCCTGGTCGCAGCCGCAGGCCATCGCATGCTTTGTGACACCGAGCGATGAAGCGATAGAGTCTTTTTCGCACGGCATTCTGGCCGAAGTGCGCAACGATCCGATGCTCCTTCCCTCGGGATCGGTAAATATGATGAACGCTGTGAAGATTTGGAATGCGCTCCAGTCGCTTTCATTCGTCTATACGACCGATGCGCGGACCAGTGCGGACGCAGAAATGATAGACGAGGTGCGCTATCCCCGCGAGACACTCGCACTGCGGTCCGGCGACTGTGACGATCTGTCGGCGTTGATGGCTGCGTGTTTTGAGAGCGTCGGCATTCCGACCGCATTTGGCGTGACGCAGAATCATGTGTTTCTGTTGTTCGACACGGGTGTGTTGAAGAAAAACGTATCACGCATCAGTTTGGACGAGAAAGAGTATGTCGTGCGAAACGGAACGATCTGGCTTCCGTTGGAGACGACAATGAAGAGCGCCTCATTTACGCTGGCATGGAAGGAAGGAGCGAGGCAGTATGCGATCGGCGAGAATGGAGGAAAGCGATTCGACATCATCGAGACGCACTCAGCCTGGAGGATGTATCCGGAGCTGAATCTTGCGCAATCGGATAAGCCCGTGCCGCAACTTGCGGCGCAGACTGTCAGTGATTTTGTGAGCGCCGACATCCGGACGATTTCGCAGGATCTCATCAACCAGATCACGATCGATGTTGCCGCGCTCAGGCAGCAGAAGACCGAAGCGGCAGCGAACCGGGCGGCCCTGCTGCTGGCAAATGCAGGTCGTTATGACGAGGCTGTTTCGATGCTGAATGAATATGTCTCGGCTGCATCGCTCAACAATTTGGGCAATGTGTACCTGCTGAAAGGCGATTCGCTGAACACCGCACGATCGTACACCGCGGCGTGGAAAGCTGACCGGCGAGATGCGGGCATTGCGCTAAACCAGGGCGTGCTGAATTTTATGACCGGAGATGAAGACGCCGCGTCCGAATCGATGCGCAAGGGAGTGGAGCTGCTCGATTCGAAAGACCGTGCCTATGAGCTGCTCGGTCTACCGCGGGCTGATGACGATGGGGAGATGCGCAGGGACGCCGTTGTGAAAAAGAAAGTAGAGTCCGCGCAGCTCAAGCGTCTGCTCGACAAAGCGCTGAAGGATGTGCAGACGAAGAAGGAAAAAGAGGAAGTGCAATTGAAACCGAGACGCGGCGAAAGTAAATTCGTTTTCGGCGGGCGTCGCGGACTCGATCCGGCGTCGACGACTGCCCTGAAAGATATCCTGTACTGGAAAACGCTGTGAATGCCGTGACGAAATTTTCACGGAGGTATGGAAATCGCCTCTCAAGTGGCATCGGCATGGCGCTGTTTCATACATCCCCCTTTTTTTATTGAAGATACGTCTTCCGTCGTTTGGGACGGCGTTTTTGTCCTGACTCGAAAGTAGTTCCTGCGCAAAAACGTCTTTCTCCGCGTCTTGATTTTTATTCGAGACTTTCATATTTTTACTCTCTCAATCATCATACTCTCAAAGTTTTACACACATGTTGAGCCCTCTATGAAAAAAGCCATATCTTTTTATCAATCCTCGGTCGGTAAAAAAATAGTCATGAGCCTAGCCGGATTATTCCTCTGTTCATTTCTTGTCATCCATTTGATCGGGAATCTGGCGTTGTTCAAGAACGACGGCGGTGAGTCATTCAATCACTATTCGGAATTCATGTCGACCAATCCGGTCATTAAAACCACTGAGATTCTGTTATTCGGCGGTTTTGTGATTCATATCTTTATCGGCACGGTGCTGTGGTTCAGAAACCGGGCTGCGCGTCCCGCAAAGTATTCGGCTTATAAGCTTTCTGACAATGTTGCGCTTCCAAGCCGTATCGTGATGCTCTCTGGCAGCATTGTGTTGTTGTTTCTTGTGGTGCATTTGAAAACGTTCTTCTATCCCTCGCGTATCCTGGGTGTTCCGGATACGATGTATTCGCTTGTGATCGGCGCCTTTTCAAATCCGTGGTATGATCTATTCTATATCGTCTCATTGGTGCTTCTGGGATACCATCTGAAGCATGCATTCCAGTCGGCATTTCAGACGCTCGGACTGCGCAACGGAAAATACATCATTCTGCTCGATGCGATCGCCGTCGTGTTCTGGTTCCTGATCCCGTTGGCGTTTGCGGTCATGCCGGTCTATTTTTATGTTGTCTACCCTAGCCTGAGCCACATCATGTAATCATTGCCAAAGGCACGGCTGCGCCAGGGTGTCATAAAAAAATTTTTCAACCATTCCAAGTGAGTCATCAATGGTACTCGAGTCTAACATTCCCCAGGGTCCGATAGAAAAGAAGTGGACAAATCATAAATTTACAAGCAAGCTTGTCAATCCGTCCAATCGCCGCAAGTACACGATCGCGGTGGTGGGAACTGGACTTGCGGGCGCTTCGGCCGCCGCATCGCTTGCCGAGATGGGTTATAACGTGCTGGCATTTTCGTATCACGAATCACCGCGCCGCGCGCACTCGATTGCCGCGCAGGGCGGCATCAATGCCGGCAAGAACTATGCAAACGACGGCGACAGCGTCTATCGTTTGTTCTATGATACATTGAAGGGCGGCGACTATCGCGCGCGCGAAGGCAATGTGTATCGTCTGGCTGAAGTCAGCGGAAACATCATCGACCAGTGCGTGGCGCAGGGTGTTCCGTTTGCGCGCGATTATGCCGGATATCTCGACAATCGTTCGTTCGGCGGCGCGCAGGTTTCGCGCACGTTCTACGCTCGCGGTCAGACCGGACAGCAGCTGCTGCTGGGCGCGTATTCGGCGTTGTGCCGCCAGATGGAATCAGGCGGTGTGAAGTTCTTCGCACGGCGCGAGATGCTCGATGTCGTCGTGATCGATGGACAGGCGCGCGGCATCGTTGTGCGCAACATGCTGAACGGCGATATTGAATCGTTTGCAGCCGATGCGGTGATTCTGGCTACAGGCGGATACGGCAACGTGTTCTTCCTGTCGACGAATGCCAAGGCGAGCAACGCCACGGCGATTTGGCGCGCGCATAAAAAGGGCGCGTTGTTTGCGAATCCCTGTTTCACGCAGATCCATCCGACCTGCATTCCGGTCAGCGGCGAGCACCAGTCGAAGCTCACGCTGATGAGCGAAAGCCTTCGCAACGACGGACGCATCTGGGTTCCGAAGAACAAGGACGACAAGCGTTCGCCGAAGGACATTCCGGAATCGGAGCGCGATTATTATCTGGAGCGCCAGTATCCTTCGTTCGGCAATCTCGTGCCGCGCGATGTGGCAAGCCGCCGCGCGAAGGAAATGTGCGACAAGGGATATGGCGTCGGACCGTCGAAGATGGCTGTATATCTCGACTTCGCCGATGCGATCAAGCGTGTGGGCCGCGACGTTGTGAAGGAACGCTACGGCAACCTGTTCGATATGTACAAGCAGATCACGGCTGAAGATCCATATGAAGTGCCGATGCGCATTTATCCCGCGGTGCATTATACGATGGGCGGACTCTGGGTCGATTACAATCTGATGAGCACGATTCCCGGACTCTTTGTGGGCGGCGAAGCGAACTTCTCCGATCACGGTGCAAACCGGTTGGGTGCAAGCGCGCTGATGCAGGGACTCGCGGACGGATACTTTGTGCTGCCGTATACGGTAGGCAATTATCTTGGCAGCACGAAATTCACGCCTGTGAAGACCGACCATCCGGCGTTCAAGGAAGCCGAGAAGGGCGTGAGCGAAGTCGTGACGAAGCTCATGAGCATCAATGGCACGAAGACCGTGGACGAGTTCCATCGCGAGTATGGCAAGGTCATGTGGGATTATGTGGGCATGGGCCGCAACAGGGCGGGACTCGAAAAGGCGCTTGTGATGCTACCGAAGATCCGCGAGGAATTCTGGAAAAACGTGAAGCTCACAGGCAGCGCGACTGACATCAACATGGAACTTGAAAAAGCGCAGCGTGTGGCAGACTTCCTCGAACTTGGCGAGCTGATCGCACGCGACGCATTGCATCGCGAAGAATCATGCGGCGGACACTTCCGTGAAGAATATCAGACGGAAGAAGGCGAAGCCAAGCGAAACGACAAGGACTTCGCGTATGTCGCCGCCTGGGAGTTTAAGGGTGTCGGCGCGGAGCCCACGCTGCACAAAGAAAACCTCGAATTTGAATATGTGAAACCTTCACAACGAAGCTACAAGTAAAGGAGCAGTACGAGAATGAAATTGAATCTTCAAGTATGGCGGCAAAAGAATCCCAGCACAAAAGGGCGTTTGGTACCGTATTTAGTGACCGATGCATCGCCCGACATGTCGTTCCTGGAAATGCTCGATGTACTGAATATTGAACTTGTGAAAAAAGGCGAAGAGCCGATTGCGTTCGATCACGATTGCCGCGAGGGCATTTGCGGATCGTGCGGGATGATGATTAATGGAAGAGCGCACGGACCGGGCAGAGGCATTGCGACATGCCAGCTGCACATGCGGCATTTTTCGGACGGCGACACGATCGTCATCGAACCGTGGCGTGCTGCGGCGTTTCCGGTGCTGAAAGACCTGATGGTTGATCGCACGGCGATGGATCGCGTGATGATGGCAGGCGGGTACACTTCGGCGAAAACAGGCGGAGTGCCGGACGGCAATACGATCCTGATTCCGAAACCGGCGGCGGACGAAGCGTTCGATGCGGCAGCATGCATCGGCTGCGGCGCATGCGTTGCATCGTGCCCGAACTCGTCGCTCATGCTGTTTGTTGCGGCGAAGGTGTCGCAGCTTGCGATCCTTCCGCAGGGGCAAGCCGAGCGCAAAGAACGCGTCGAAAGCATGTTGGCGGCGATGAATGAGGAACAGTTCGGAAGCTGCACGAACACGTACGCATGCGAGGCCGAATGTCCCAAAGAAATTTCAGTCACACACATTGCCCGATTGAACCGCGAATTCATCCGCGCGAAAGTCTCGGCATAAATTTTTTTACGAGGGCGAAGCAGGCGTTACCTGACGTCGCTTCGCCCTAATTTTTTCGTGTTTCGATAAGGCAAAGGCGGCGCACGTTCGTCGCTTTGCAGGTTTTTACGCTGGATTCAGCAATTGAAGCATCCTGATATTGCACTTCCCCATCAATCAATTCCCACTCACGCAATACGACATCCGCTCTCAATCGCTTCACCTATTCGATTCACCTTTCACATTCCCTCAGAAAATGCCGATAGTATATATATACAATGGAACATGGAAAGAGGAGCGGGCGTTATGGCAGTAAAGATGATTGTACGATTGACACATTTGTGTTCGATGTTGGCGGGATGGACTGTGCTCTTTCTTCTGTTTGGAAGTGGAGAAGCGGTCTCTTCTCAGACATTAGCCCCCGATCCTTCGATGTGGACGATCTCGAAGGAGATTCTGTTTACCGACACCGGCGAACCGCGCACGCCCGAGATTGCATTGCTCATGGCCCGGCTTGAAGCGAGGAGCGGTGAGGGTTCGCCCGTGAGCCGAAAAGAATTTCTTGCGCTGCTGAAGAAACCGGAATCACATATCGTCTATTCAAACACCGTCCTTCGTTATGCCACTCCCGCCAGCATCACGACACAGAACAAGGAACACACCGATCTTTCGAAGCGTCTGTTATCGGAACAAAACCAGAAAATCTGCATTGACTTTTTGCGGACGCATAGAAAATATTTATCGAGAGCGGAGAAACGGTTTCACGTCAATCAGCAGGACATTGTGGGCATCCTGACGTGGGAATCGGGCCTTGGAAAATATACAGGGAATTATCGGATCTTCAACGTGTTTCTCGGGCAGATTGTGTATCTCGATCTGGCGCAGGAAGTCGCCGTCACAAGGATCATCGAAAAAGGGGAACCTGATCCGATGGCCGACTCGCTTGTCGCGGCAAGAGAGCAGAGGCGAATGACGAAGCGGAAGGCTGACGCGATCAACAGTCTGGTTGCGTTGTTGAGGACGGCGAAGAAGATGCGATTCGATCCGCTTTCGGTACTCGGATCGTGGGGCGGTGCGTCGGGGTATGTGCAATTCATGCCGTACAATATCAAATATGCAATCGATGCTGACGGCAACGGCTTGAACCTGCAGACCTGGCCCGATGCGATCTATAGTGTTGCGAACTTTTTAAAAGTGCAGGGCAAGTATAAACAGACCGGCGACAGAAGAAGACAGGCGATCCTGGCGTACAATCGCGACGAGGAATATGCACACGGCGTGATCGCGCTTGCCGACACGATCTGGCAGCAGTATCATCACGCGAAAAAATGAGCATCGGCAGCATTGCGGTGACGGTGATACAGACTCGTCATACAGCCATCCAGCTTTCGACTATCCATGCAATCCGATTTATCCAAGCGGCCACGTGTGCCGTCGATTGGCCGCTCTGGAAATTTAAAAGTAATATTCTTATATTAACATCCGGTCTAATGGTCCCGTAGCTCAACTGGATAGAGCAACAGCCTTCTAAGCTGTAGGTTCCGCGTTCGATTCGCGGCGGGATCACAATGAACGATCAATCGTTTCTCGAACATATGGAAGCTCCAGAGTACAAAATTCCCGATCGCGAACTGCTGAAAAGCCTGCTTCCGAGCATCATATGGGACTATTGGTACGATCCTGAAGAGATCTGTTCTGTGATCGAAGGGACTCGAAAGCAATCGGGACACTTCACACGCGAAGTGTTGCTTCGGCGTATGATTGAGCGGCTTCGCTGGTATGATATTCTTGATGCCGTTGGTCAGTCGTTCATAATAGAAAATTTGTCTCCTGCCCTCATACGGGGAATTCGCGACGAATCAACCCGCCAGAAATATGACAGAGTCAGAAAAATATTACATGGAGAGCCTGTATCCTCTCCAGAATGGAATTCT
The DNA here is from genome assembly GCA_035298825.1 of Bacteroidota bacterium. Taxonomy (GTDB): domain Bacteria; phylum Bacteroidota; class Ignavibacteria; order UBA10030; family UBA8401; genus CAISDA01. The sequence continues at coordinate 4,943 of DATGXR010000583.1, read as the reverse complement.
GAATATCGTCGGTCGCTTGAATCTACCCTTTTATCTCACCGGTGGTACCGCACTTAGCCGTCATTATTTTCATCACCGCTATTCCGACGATCTGGATCTCTTCATCAACAATGATCCCATGTTCGGTTCGTATGTGGACCGCATCTTTTCCGAGTTCGAAGTCGAAGAGAGAAAAGGAATATTTTCGATCGACCGATCGACTATTTCAAAAAAGGAAATGTATGCTCAAGTCTTTGTTGTGGGGATCGGAAATGTACGTTTGAAGATTGATCTTGTGAACGATATTGCGGCGCATTATGGAGAACTTGTGAATGATCCGCTCCTTATGCGGGTGGATAGCTGGCGGAACATTCTTTCGAATAAAATAGCCGCTTTATACCGTTTTGAGCCAAAGGATGTTGCTGATATTTGGATGATATCAAGAAGCTTCAAATTTTCATGGAAAGAAATTCTGCATGAGGCGATCAGCAAGGAGCTTGCCGTCGATCCAATCGCCGCGGCAGAGATATTGCGTGGTATTCCCACCGCGTATCTGAAAACGGTCAAATGGACCTCGCAGATCGATGAAGCGGTTTTCCGCAGCGATATCGACGCCATTGCAAATGATATTCTCAAAGGAACCGATAATTCATTGGCGTAAAATTTCTTCATCCTCGACTAAACCGGACAATTGCAACAGCCTTCTAAGCCGTAGGTTCCGCGTTCGATTCGCGGCGGGATCACAGAAATGCCTCAATCTCAAGACGGTTGGGGCATTTTTGTTTTCCGCTACCCGCTCGACTGGCCTCCGTGCATTCGAGGAAGTAAAACAATAGCCAGAGTAATGGTACACAGAATACTTTTATACCTTGGAATATTCTGTTTCTAAATCTCGAGGTAAAAAAAATCCTTTTATACAATTGGGATTCCGTATTGATATTTGGATATGGTCCTTCTCCCTAAAACCAGAGGTTGGGAATATTTCCTTGCCTTCCCAAAATACACCACGAACGGAATCAAACGGCTTTAGCCCGGTATCCTTTCTTATTTTGTGCAAAGCCTCAATCGAAGCGCAATCGAGATTTCTTCTTAATACGTCATTTGCACCGAGTGGCCTAATATTTTCCGGGAGTCTCCTTCCAGAATTAATGTATGTCTTTTCTAAATAGGAATATGCCAGTTTGACCAACTGTAAATTGCCATATTCGAGCAAATCGAGGCAAAAACCTAAATTAATGACTGCTCCAATGACAGCGGGGATGCTAATCTTTGAGGATGATTGTGTACGGGGGGAATTTTTAATTTGCGTTGCATATTCCAAAGCTCTTTTGGGATCATTTTCCCAAAAATATATACCGTTGCCCAGCCAGTCATATTCATTCATACTTGGCTTAAGCATTGCCTTACCCAAAAGAACTTTTTCAACTACGGATTGGTCACATCCATGAAAAGCGAGAATTAATCCCGGTTTTGTGGAATACATAAGTTTTTATAATTTTTCGAAACTTTTCCACCTTTTGTTATCACGCCAATATCTTTTAAAAATTTTTCAGAGGAAGACTTACTCTTCAAGACATCTGTCATATATTCATCAATTGTCTTGGAAAAATCTTTTTTCTCTTTATCAGTCATCACATCACCTTTTTCTATACTGCATTAAATTTATCAACAAGATTTGTAATGCGCAAGCACCATACTTATATTATCGTCAAATTCACTGAAAATGTAAATAATTAAACGGTGAAATCCTATTTTCGCATGAATCCCGATGCGGCAGAAAGGCGGGGAGTGCTTGTGTTGACCTGCCTGTGGATGTGCGCGATTGCAACGACGATGATCTATGTTTCTATTGTGAGTTGATTAGTTCAATCAATGGAGCTATATTGGATCAGCCCACAATCTTCGTTCCCAGCGCGAATCTGTGATGAATACTTTTCGAATACCTCTCTTTCACTGCGTTGTCATCTTCCTCTGCTGTTTTCAGATCATCAAAGCCGAAACCTCGGTGACGCTGCATGGAACTGTCAAAGATGCGAAGTCCGGAGAACCGCTCCTCGGGGCCAACATCGTGTTCGTTGGAACAGGTCTCGGCGCATCGACCAATATGAGCGGCCGATACACAGTCAACGGGATCGCCGCGGGGACATATACAATCAGAGTCAGTTACGTCGGGTATCAGACCGAGGAATCGAAGCTTACAATCGGCGAGCGATCTTCAGGGACCATGGTGAGAGATTTCAAGCTAGCGCCAATTTCGATTGAAGGGGAAACAATCACTGTCACCGGACAGGCGGAAGGGCAGAAGGCGGCAATCAAGCGGCAGCTCGTTGCCCTGCCCGTGATGAATGTCGTGTCCGCGGCGAAGATCCTGGATCTTCCTGATATGACGGCTGCGGATGCCGTCGGCCGGATTCCGGGCATCACGCTGATACGTGTCGGCGGCGAGGGAACGCAGGTGATCATCCGCGGCATGGCGCCGCAGTACAATCAGGTGACAATCGAAGGGGTGGAGTTGCCGACCGACATTCCGTCGAGCAACAATATGACGGGTGTGGATGCCGCGTCGGGCGCATTTGCGCGTCTCGGCGATCGGGCCGAAGACCTGAGCATGATCTCTTCAAACATGCTCGGCGGCATCGAAGTCGCCAAGGCGATCACACCCGATATGGACGCAACGCTGATCGGCGGAACGATCAATTTCACATTAAAACGCGCAGCCATGTCCACGCCACTGGCGCCCCGCAATCTGACATTGGTGCCCTCGATCGAGTTGCGCACCGAAGGCGGATACAATGGGTTGAAAGACACGAGGAACGACTACAGACTCACCGCTTCGCTCGAGAACAGGTTCTTCGACGAATCATTCGGGGTCTTTCTGCAGGGCTCGCTCGAACGGCGCAATCTGAGCAGCAATACGATGTCGGCGTCGTTGTCGCTGACCGATAAATCTGAAGATTATAGCGGAATTCCCGTGGTCGGCATGATCGGGGTGTACGATAACTTCCGCCAGCGCGAACGAAAAGGGGCGACGATCGTCCTGGATTATCAGCACAGCGGCGGGGAAATCAATCTTCTCAGTTTTTATAACTCAGGACTTGCCCGCATTTCACGAAGAAGTTACTCGGTTCCTGTGTCCGGCGGATCGACGTACTTCGGCGCCGGCTATGATGAGAATACGATTGACGTGCTGAGTAATTTACTGATCGTGAAACAGGATCTTCCCTGGTTCCACGTCGATCTCAAGCTCTCACACGGCCTCTCGGAGAATCTGGATCCGCAGGCGTTGAGTTTCAATTTTAGTCAGAGATCGGCGCTGTCGCATCCGGGAACTTATCAGTACGTCGATCCGGAAATCACGATGCGCGCTCTGATGCTGGATCCTGCAAAGGCGGGCTACTCGGGAGTGTCCACGACAAGTAATACAACGCGTGAGAGGTTACTGGCGGGCTACATCGACCTCCGACGGGAATTTTCTCTCACCGATCGGGTGACGGGATCGATCAAGATCGGTGGCATGATTCAGCGGCGCAGTCACACATATGAGTACGCGACAGGATCGGGTAGTGGAGATGTCCAGGCGCTGCTCACTGCAATTAATTCAAGCACTGTCAGTTATCGAACTCTCTCTGCAAAGTCCGTGTACGATCCTTCCTATGCCGCTGGAAAATTTCTGCGCGGTGCGTATCCCACACCGTATCCGTTGAATGTTGATTTGCTGACCACACTTGCACCGAACGGCGGAAGCGGGATTTCTTTCTACCCGGTGGCATCGATGCTTGCAAATTACGATGGGTATGAAACGAAAAGCGCGGGATACGCCATGGCGACACTTTCGCTTGGCGACGATCTTTCGATAGTGCCCGGCGTACGATATCAAAACCTGACAACGCACTACTCCGGGTGGCGGGGGAGGCAGGTGTACAACGGAGTTCAGGGTGAAGTGGCGACAGTCAGCGTACCTCACGGCTTCTGGCTGCCGATGGTTCATCTGCGCTATCAGCCGATGGACTGGCTCCAGCTGCGCGCAGCATATACGAATACGCTTGTCTATTCCGATTACAGCACACTTGCGCCCCGATACTATATATCATTGCAGGGAGTGATCGACTACAACAATTACGCGATTGATCCGCAGAGGTCGGAAAACGTCGACCTGGTCGTCGCGCTCCACAGCAACGAGATCGGTCTGCTGTCGTTAAACGGCTTCCGCAAATACATCCGCGGCTTTGTATTTCCTTCAACCCGTTTCCTGCCAGATCTGAAGGAGTTCCCCGATCTGCCGCAGAACGCCGGACAGGTCTTTCAGATCAACACATATATCAACAGTACGATTCCTGTGGATCTCTACGGACTCGAGACCGAGTGGCAGACGAACTTCTGGTACCTGCCGGGATTTCTCTCGGGTTTCCTCGTGAATGTGAATTACACACACATTTTTTCGGAAGCGCAATATCCGAAGTCGATCATCCGATTGCAGGATATGACGGACTACGTCGCGAGGTACGCGGGGGTCGATACGTTCTACACGGCGCGTCTTCTCTATCAGCCGAAAGAGGTCCTGAATCTCATGCTGGGATACGATTACGCGGGATTCTCTGCGCGTATCTCGTTTCTCTATCAGGATAATATTTTCCGCAATCCCGATTTCTGGCCGCAGCTCCGGACGATGTCGGGCCGGTATGGCCGCTGGGACGTCTCGGTCAAGCAGGAACTTCCATGGATGGGGCTCCAGGTCTATATGAATGTGTACAACCTTAACTCCGAGGATGACGTGACGATCAATACGTACCGATCGTTTCCGGTCGCGATGGATGAGTACGGTCTTAGCGCCATGGCGGGAGTGCGCCTTCGGCTGTGAGCCGCGACGACGGAGACGATGATGCGGTTGGTCTTTCCTCAAAACAACGGACAGAAAGTCAAGCGTGGCTGTTGCTTGATTCATAGCGAATGAATCATTATGTTAC
>DATGXR010000582.1:0-11636 GCA_035298825.1 Bacteroidota bacterium | reverse complement strand
TATTACTCAGATGCGCAATAATAGCCACAAATCCTTCCAGATTTCGATTCCCTCGACATTCCTACAAAAAAATCCCTGCATTTTCTGCCTCAATCCGGCACGATTGTTGTCTTTTACTTCAAAAATCACCAGAGGTTTTTTATGAAATACCAACGGTGCCTGGCCTACACACTTATGCGGGAGGGAGGGATGCGTTGAGTGCAAAGCCTCGAAAAGTGATCGGCTCGTGTGAAGACAACAGACTAATTCATGAAATATGGGGAAACTTATTCCATGGCACAGAAAAAAATCGCGCGGCAGACCGGTTTCATCCTTACCGGCGTTCTTGCATTGATGCTCTCGTTGATGATCGCGGTTATTCAATGGCAGTCCGAACGGACGCTGATGGACCTGACAGAGACCAACGGCAAGGGCACCGAAGAATTGATCGTGCGCTCGCTCACCTTTGCGATGGCGTCGGGCGCGACCGACATCAAGCCCTTCATCGAAAAATTGCGCGGTCTTCCGAATCTCTCCGAAGTGCAAATCATTCCGGCCAATGTGATTAAACCGCAGAGCGAGCTGCTCATGGATAATGTGGAAGCGCAGGTCTTCAAATCGCGCACATCGCAAAATCACAATGAGACATTCAATGGCGAATCAGTCTTCCGGTCCGTCATTCCCGTGCTTGCCGATGAGTCGTGCACATCGTGTCATCAGGTGGCGATCGGCGAGCCGTTGGCCGTTACGAGCATCCGTATTTCAATCGCTTCGACCGAAGCGGCCGTAAGCACGCAGCGGCGAACGGGAATTATCATCGCGCTCTTGATCCTTGCGCTGACTGCCTGGATCGTGGTAGTGATGGTCAAACGAAACATCCTGAAGGACATGTTCAAATCAATCGGGCAGCTCACGCGCTTGTCGCGCGGAGACGTGCATGTGGAAACATCATCGCACAGAGATGACGAACTCGGCGAACTCACGCGAAGCGTCGAGGCGTTGCGCGACAGTCTGATCGACAAAACGCATGCGGCCCGCGAAATCGCCGCAGGAAATCTCGCGATCAAAATTCCCGTGCTCTCGGAAGAGGACGATCTGGGACGATCGATGGTGACAATGCAACAGAGCATCGACTCGCTTGTAAGCGAAGCAAAGTCGCTGGTGCAATCGGCCGTGGCAGGAGATTTGAAATGTCGCGGCCGTGAATCGAATTTTTCGGGCGAATATAAAAATGTCATTGCCGGATTCAATGCGACGCTCGATGCCGTGATCGGACCGATCAAAGAAGGATCCGATGTGCTGGCAGTGATGGCGACGGGCGATCTCACCGCGCGTGTGCAAGGCGAGTACCTCGGAGAACATCGATTGATCGCCGACAGCATCAACGCGCTCGGCACGAATTTAAGCGCTACGCTCCGCCGCGTCGCAGAGGCCGTATCGGCCACGGCATCGGCGAGTCATGAGATTTCAAGCGCGACAGAAGAGATGGCGGCCGGTGCAAGCGAACAGACGCAGGAAGCAACCGAAGTGGCTCAGGCCGTCGAAGCAATGACCAAGACGATACTCAATACGATGAACGATGCATCCGTCGCCGCAGAAACGGCGCGGCGTGCGGGCGCCACAGCTTCAGGCGGCGGCAAGACGGTCGATGAGACGATCCTGGGAATGAACCGGATTTCGGAGGTCGTCCACCGCTCGGCGCAGACAGTCGAAGCGCTTGGCGGCTCATCCGATCAGATCGGGGAGATCATCCAGGTGATCGATGATATTGCAGACCAAACAAACTTGCTTGCCTTGAATGCGGCAATCGAGGCCGCCCGTGCGGGCGAGCAGGGACGCGGTTTTGCCGTTGTGGCAGATGAGGTGAGAAAATTGGCCGAGCGCACAACCAAAGCCACAAAAGAAATCGCAGGGATGATCAAGCAGATTCAGAAGGATACCTCCGGCGCGGTTGAATCGATGATGGTCGGACGGAAGGAAGTCGAAGATGGAAAGCGACTTGCCGATAAGGCCGGCACGTCGCTCAAAGAAATCATCGATGGCGCGGCTCAGGTGGTGGACACGGTGAACCGGGTTGTGCGCGCAAGCCAGGAGCAGGCCACTGCGTCGGAACAGATCAATAAAAGTATCGAAGCCATCTCCTCGGTCACGCAGGAATCGGCAGCCGGAACGCAGCAGATCGCGCGTGCTGCCGAGGATCTGAACCGCCTCACGTCAAATCTTGAAGAACTGCTGCATCAGTTCCGGCTTGAAGAAACCATGGTTGTTCCGGCACATTCGACCCGCGTCAGCCGGAAACGTTAGCGATGACCATCGGCGTCGTGCATGAGCACGGCGCTGACTGCCGAACGGATCTCGTGCATCTTGAATGGTTTGATCAGCACATGGCTGATTCCCATCTGAAGCAGCGTCTCTTTCGTTGTCCCATCGAGATATCCCGACGAAACGATCACCTTCACCGTACGATCGAGAGCGCGAAGTTGTCTGTACAATTCTTCGCCTCCCATCTTCGGCATTCCCAAATCGGTGATCACAAGGTCGATGATGTCGCGGTGCTCCTTGAAAAATTCAAGCGCCTCGAATCCATTCGATGCGCTGTGGACAGCATATCCCGCCTCGCATAAAAATTCTGCCATCATCTCGCGCAGCATCGGCTCATCGTCCGCGATGAGGATCGTGCCGGTTGTACCGCGCGCGGGCGCCGCATGCGTGTCAACGGCTTCGATGTCCGTGCCGGACACCGCGGGGAAATACAGCGTCACGGTCGTTCCCATGCCGGGTGTACTGTCGATGTGGATCAGGCCGTTGTGATTTTTCACGATGCCATGCACGATTCCCAGTCCCAATCCGGTTCCTTTTCCCGGCGGCTTCGTCGTGAAAAAAGGATCGAAAATCCGCCGCTGTGTGGTTTCGTCCATTCCGACGCCGGTATCCGAGACGCTGACTGCCACGCAGGGACCGGCTGCTTCGGTCGGAAATTGCGCGCGCATGAACGCTGCCGGAACGGCGAATTTCCGGATCGTCAGACAGCCCGTGCTCTTCATGGCATCGGATCCGTTCAAGGCCAGATTCAGCAGCGCCTGATGGATCTGACCGGCGTCGCCCAGGATGAGATCGTCACCCGCATCGATCGCGGTTTCGATCAAGATCGATTTCGGAAGGAAGTGCTTGAGCATCTCCTTCAATTCAATGATGGCAGTGGACACTGCGATCGGTTTGAGCTCGGCCTGATCGGGACGGGAAAAAATCAAGAGCTGACGCGAAATGGATGCGCCCCGTTCGGACGCCTCGATGATCCGGTCGACATATCTTCTCAAGTCGGGTTGATCTGTCAGCCGCTGCTGCAGCAGTTCGGCTGAACCGAGCACCATTGCAAGTAAATTATTGAAATCATGCGCAATGCCGCCTGCCAGCGTGCCGACGCCTTCGAGCTTCTGCGACTGGAGCAACTGCTGCTCGAGCCGCTTGCGTTCGGTGATGTCGAGCGCGATGCCCACCAGTCCGACAATGGCGCCTTCCTTGTCACGCCACGGAATCTTTGACACCAGCAGCGAGCGGCGTTCGCCTGCGCTGTTGACGACGAGTTCCTCCCGTCCCACAATGCCAACTCCGGTTGTGATCACCGACAGATCATCCGCCATCGAGCGTTCCGCGATTTCAGGCGGGAGGATCTCAAGATCGGTCCGTCCCAGGACCTCGTGTTCGGGTTTGTTGATGGCCGCAAGATCCACCGAATTTGTGATCACACGGCGCGCGTTGACATCCTTCGCATAGACCGCCATCGGGATATTATCGATGACCGTGCGCAACAGGATGCGTTCCTCTCCGATCTCAAGATTGATTTTTTCAAGACGCTCCCGTTCATACTGCTGACGTTCGATGAAGCGTCGTGTGCGCTGACGGCGGCGCACATAATCGGTGATGACGTAGGCGGCTGCAGCGAACGCGATCACATAGATCACATATGCCCACCAGGTTCTCCAGAACGGAGGACGGATCACGATCGACACCGACGCGCCCGTGGTGTTCCAGACAGCGTCATTATTCGATCCCTGCACACGGAACACGTATTCGCCGGGGACGAGGTTCGTGTATGAGGCCTTGCGCTCGAAGCCCGCCGGACTCCATTCGGTGTCGAAGCCTTCGAGTTTGTAGCGATAGGAATTCAATTCCGATTTTCTGAAATTCAGCGCCACGAAATCGAAGGAGAACGAATTCTCATCGTACGGCAGCACGATCACTCGTTTCATCGACATAGCCGAGTCCCAGCGCACCGGCTTATTGAAGATGCTCATCGATGTGATGTAGACGTTGGGCACGCAACTGTTCTCGCGGATATGGTCGGGATCGAAAATATTGAATCCGTCGTGGCCGCCGAAGAGCATCGATCCGTCCTTGCTTCTGAAGCTGCAGTTCAGATTGAATTCTTCGCTCTGCAGACCCGAGGCGCTTGTATAATTGCGGAATGTCTCGGTCGAGAGATCGAGCTGGGAAATGCCGCTATAGGTCGAGATCCAGAGTTTGCCTTTGGCATCGGCCAGAATTCCGAAAATGGTGTTGTTGATGAGTCCGTTCTCTTCGGTGAAGACAGTGAACCGTCCGGTGCGGGGATCGAATTTATTGATGCCTCCGCCATACGTTCCGATCCACAGATGCCCCCGATGGTCTTCGATGATCGGCGAAGCGTTGTCGTTTGAAAGACTTGAAGAGTCGCCCGCCTGATGCATATACCTGGTGAATGTGCCGGTGGCGCGATTGAATTTATTGAGCCCTCCATTGTACGTTGCGACCCACAGCGTTCCTGCATGGTCTTCAATCAGCGAACGCACATTGTTAGAACTGATCGACGATGTATCACCTGTGCGCGATGTGTAGACGACGAAGTGTTTTCGTGTTCTGTCGTACGAGCACAATCCGGCCGCCGTTCCGATCCAGATGAGTCCCGTATGATCCTCGAGCACCATGCGGATATCCGACCGCATGGCCGCCTTCGAAAGAGAATCGGTGCCCGCGATGACAGAGAACCGTTTCGTGGTCCGATCGAATGTTTCCAATCCGCCGCGCGTGCCGATCCACATCGTCCCTTTTGAATCGCGATAGATTTCACGAATGTAATTATTGAAAAAGCTGCGGGGATCGCCCGGTTTTTTTTGATACTGTTCGCAGCGTCCCGTCACCGGATCGAAAATATTGAGTCCCTTCGGAGTGCCGATCCAGATGGCGCCTGCCGAATCCTTGTAGAGCGAGCGGATGTTATTGTCCGTCAGCAGTGTCGTGTGCGGATTTTCATTTCTGTAGACCTGGAAATGTTCGCTGTTCGCGTCGTACTTGCTCACGCCGCCTGTATACGTGCCGATCCACAGGTTGTTCATTTCGTCTCTGCAGAGCGACAACACTTCGTTGCCCCCCAGACTGCGAATGTCGCGGATATCGTTCTTCCACGTGGCTGTCGAGCCCGTTTCGGGATCGAGGATCTTCAATCCCGCGCCAAAGGTGCCATAGAGAATGCGGCCCGAGGGATCCTCAAGGATCGCATAGACAGTCAGCGCATCCGGTCCCGCCTCGTCATTTGAAGGATAAGGGCGGCAGCTGCCGGTTGTCCGATCAAACAAGACGATGCCATGCGCATACGTGCCGACCCAGAACCTGCCCTTCGTATCCTCGTAGAATGAATTCACCGTTTTGTCGGGGAGCGAATGTTTCACTTTCGGATCGTTCCGATACGCGGTGAACGTGCCGGTCGATGGATTATATTTGAAGATTCCGGCTCCCATCGTTCCGACCCAGAGTGTTCCGGCTTTGTCGACATATAGCGCGGTGATCACATTGCTGCCGAGAGTTCCCGGGTTGCCGGGAAGTGCCGTGAAGTGTCGGTGTGTTTTGCCTGCGGGGTCGATCCTGAAAAGTCCGGTGGTATAGGTTCCCACCCAGATCGCTCCTGAGCGATCTTCGACGATGGACGTGATTTGTTTCGACCTCAACGCCTGCGAACCGTCGCCCTCGGAATGGATCAGCGAAAAATGGTCCGTGACCGGATCATAGATGCTCACTCCGAGCGAAGTGCCGATCCAGATGCGGCCGTGGCGGTCCTGCATGAGCGCGCGGACCGCATTCTGATTGAATGTCGTGGAATCGTTTTTATTGTAGCGATAGACAAGGAACCGGTATCCGTCGTACTTGTTCAATCCGTCATCAGTCCCGAACCAGAAAAATCCCTGCTTGTCGTGCAGGATCGTCCATACGGAATTTTGAGAGAGTCCCTGTTTAACGGACAGATTTGTAAATTTCGTATGGTGGTCCGCGTGCAGGAAGGGAGTGTAAAGACACACACACGCGGCGAAGAGGCAGAAACGGGAAAGCGACGAAATTCTCATGCGCATCGAAGTATCAATAAAGTAAGCGAGGAAATTATTGTGCTCAGAAATGTGCACGAACCAATTACATCGCAAAATGTATCACAAGATGGAAACAGAGTGAAAAGATGATAAAACTAAATTATTGCGTCAGCAGCCATTCGAAGGCATGGGGGACATCCTCGAAGAAATTGAACTGTCGCTGCGAATACTTCATCACTTCCTGAAATTCTTTGATCGTTGCCGCATCGAGTCCCACGATGGCTCCGGCCCTGACGTAGGGCTTGTTGAACATCGTAAATTCCTTGGCCACTTTCCGGAACACTCCGTGATAGGTGCCCTTTTTCAACACCGTCAGTGTCAGGACCGAATTCAGCGGTTCCTTCACGATCAATACTTTGGTCTTTTCAATAAGTTCCATTAACTCTTCAAGGTCGCTATTGGCCGCATCGATAAAAAGAATGCGTTTGCCATTTCTTTCGATAAACGTTACGCCTGGCATATGAAGTAAGAAATTGGTTGAGAAAATATCGGCAGTCGGAGCATACTCTAAAATACACATTTTTTCATTCATGTTCACCTTCCGAAAGGATGAAGATGAGGAAAAAAATGCGTATTATACTCTCCCAATATTCACCGTGCGCGGACGCGAAGTGTTTTGATCGCATGCGGTCACGGCGTCTGAGGGCGTGCGGAAACGCACGGGCACACCCCCGTGTGCGTCACGCATAGGATGGCGATATTCAAAGAGCAGATTATCAAACACAAAGGGCAATGCAATGCAGCTTTCGGGATTACGCTACGGCGCAAAATTATTGCAATTGGTCGAATTTCCGGTGGCGGACTTTCTCACGGGGTCGGCGACAAATGAAGAGCTTCAATTGATGCTCGACAAATATAAGAAGCTCGTGGTCAAACCGATCTTCAACGGCGGCGTCGGCAAGAAAGGCAAAGCAGGATTGATCAGGATTGTCAAAACGGTGCACGACGCGCATGAAGCCCAACGCGAACTCTATTTTGCGGAGCATACATACGGCAATAAAACCATCCGCGCCAACGGCGTGACGTTCGAGGCGTTCATTCCCTCGGAACTGGAAGTGTACTTTGCGATCACCTCAAGCTCCGAAAAACGCGAGCCGATCTTCACGATCACCCCGTTCGGCGGCGTCGACATCGAATCGCTGCCGGCCGAAAAAAAGATCACCGTGCCGATCGAACCCTTCATCGGATTGAAATCGTTTTCAATCACGAACTCGCTCTGCGATCTCGGCTGTCCCGAAGAGTTCATCTCTCCGCTCGTGCAGAATCTGCCGAAGCTCTGGACGCTCTTCAACGATTACGGACTCACGACGCTTGAGCTGAATCCGATCCGCATCTACAAGGATCCACGCGGCAGGCTCATTCCGTACGCGTGCGACATCAAGGCGGGATTCGATCAGGACAATCCGGCCTGGAAGCGCGTGGGCTTGCCGCCGACGGTGTTCCAATCCGATGTGTCGGTGTTCGAATCCGAGATCAATCAGCTGCGCACCTATCAGGGACAATCCGATGTGCTCGAGCTGAACGCCAACGGCACGATCATTCCGTTCATGTTCGGAGGCGGCGCAAATTCCGCTGCGACCGAAACACTGGGCAGCCTCGCCATTTTCTCATCGGACTTTGGAGGCAATCCGCCGTATGAAAAAATGTACGAGATCAGCCGCATCGTCTTCAAACACTGGTATGACAAGGCCAACGTGCTTCTGATCATCGGAGGCAAGGCCAATAACACGGACATCTATGTGACGTTCAAGGGAATCTTCGATGCGCTCCGGGATCATATCGCCCTCTGCGGGCGCAAGCCGATCTACACTGTGATCGGCCGCGGCGGTCCCAATCTGGTCAAGGGACTGTTTTACGCGAAGGACATTCTGGACACGCTGAAGCTTCCGTATCGCGTCTTCGGCTACGACACGTCGATGATTTCGACAATCGAATATGCGAAGAAGATTGAACAGTGGTGGGCGGAGCGGGGGAAAGAAGAATTCATCAACACAATCGGCTGATCATGCGCCTCTCCCACACAGGCGCGGCGACAGTCGCACGATTGCTCTTACGGATAAAATATATTTTTCGGCAATGAGCCGGTACAATCAACAACGAACTTATGCGACCCATTAAAACAAAGCCCTTCGATTACTTCGTCGGCGTGCAGTCCCTCGAAGAACTGGTCAATAAAGACTCGCGCGTGTGCGTCGTCAACATTCTCGGATCGGAAAGCCGGAAAGTCACGCCCGTCTCGCACGAATACTCCAACGGCAATATCGTCGCCGGCGTGCAGTACGGAAAGCACGGCGTGCTCGAAACCAAACGCGGGGATATTCCGGTCTATCAAAGCGTCCGCGATGTGATGCATGAAGGACACGCCTTCGATATGGGCGTGATCTATCTGCCGCCGTCGGCCGTGAGCCAGGCGGTCTCTGAAATGATCCAGTTGAACGACGATCTGAAGCGGATCGTGATTGTGACCGAAAAAGTTTCGCTCAAGGACTCGCGCAACGTGCGCTATATTTGCCAGGAGGCGGGCGTCGATGTGATCGGGGCGAACTGTCTCGGTGTGGCCAATATCTGGGACCATGTGAGAGTCGGCGGCGCCCTTGGAGGCGACAATCCTGAAGAGAGTCTCCTGAAGGGCTCGGTTGCGATTCATTCGAACTCGGGGAATTTCACGACGACCATTGCCGAGTACCTCAAGACGAAAGGCTTCGGCATCACGACGGCCGTGTCGTCGGGGAAAGATGTGATCATCCATTTTGCGCTGCCTGAATTTTTATTTGCCGCGCAGAACGATTCGCGCACGAAGGCCATTGTGCTCTATGTCGAGCCGGGCGGATATTATGAGCGCATGGCGCTCGAGATGATACGCGACCGGAAATTCGGCTTCAACAAGCCGATCGTCGTCTGCGTGACGGGCCGTTGGAAGAAAAATATCACGCGCGCCGTCGGTCATGCCGGAGCGCTTGCAGGCAGCGGCGACGATGCACAGAGCAAGGAACAATGGTTCGACGAATATTTCGGCGTCGACTGCTTCGATCCGAAGCATCCCGTGGTGTCGAAGCGCGGCGTGCGCGTCTCCTCGATCCAGGCCATTCCCGAGGCGATGAAGCATGTGTATGAAAAAATGGATGAAGCAACGGATTTCGCCCCGCAGGGCGATCTCTCTCTCAAGCCGTGGCTGGGCGACAAGCTGATCCAGGTGCCGGTCGAGCTCGACATTCCGATTGTGCGCGCGATGCCGCCCTACGACAAGCAGATCTATGAGATCAACAAGCAGGTCGGCGCGCATTACCTGCGCCAACCGATGCGCAACAGAAGCGGCGCCTCGAGGATGGATCCCGCGACGCAGGTCTCGGAGCTTCACGGCAAATCCGTCCTGGAGCTCTCGCAGCGCACGATGGAGGAGAATATTTATTTTTCGCTTGCCAAGGTGATGCCTGAGGAGCAGGACATTCCGACGATCAATCTGATTCTGAATCTGTTTTTAAAAATGGACGAATCGCGCATGGACTGGGTCGACATCGGACGCAACAACGGCGCATCGCCCAACGCCTATATCGGTTCGCAGATTGCGCTCATCGGCAACAAGTCGCTGTTGGCAAAGACGAAGGCGCACGTGGCGGAGATCATCAACATCATCCGCGAATTCGACATCGATGAGCGCACGACCGAATTTCCGAAGGAGATGGACGACTATATCAAGGCGCATCTGCTGACGCGCGAGCCGCAGATCAAAAGCGAAGTCAGCACGATCCTGCTGAAGGAGATTAAAAAAAGCACGAAGGTGTGCACGGCCGTCCGCGTCTGTCAGCACATCATCACGCTTGCCGAATGCTCCGAGATGGAGGTCCGGGACACGTATGAATTTCTGTTGGCCTCGATCGCCACATGTATCTTCTGGACGCCGATGCTCGAGAAGCGCATCACGCGCGAAACGGTCGAGGATGCGGTGACGTACTTCTATGTCATCTCGCGCATCGTCGCGTATTCGGTGATCGACCGCGCGAACAACAAATTTTGGAAGAAGCTTGTCGGCGAGCGCATCTCGAACATCAATGCGTCGTTTACAGAAAATGCGTTCAAGATCCTCTTCAATCGGCAGCCCACGAAGTCGGATTTATATGAATTCACGACGCTCATCGGTCTGACGATCACAAACGGTCCCGGTACGATTTCAGCCAAGGGCGCGAAGGAATCCGTCTCGGCGCGCAATTATATCTCGATGGCGTTCGTCGGATTCCTGTCGAACACCGGATTCGCGCATGGCGGCAACGGATTCGAAGCGGTGAAATTTCTGATGGACAACTTTGCAGGCACGGGACTATCGGATCCGGGCGCCAAGGCGCATTCGATCGATCTGTCGGCCATCGCGCTTCGTGTGGTCAGGCAATACGCCCAGTACAAGCAGGAGGCCAAAGAAGTGGGCACGCTCGATTACGCGAAGATCCCCTGCGTGAACCATCCGGTCTTCAAGGGCAACGACATCAATATCGATCCGAGAGAAAAATTCGTGCGCGGTGAGTTCGAACGGAAGGAGATCTACAATATTTTCCTCGACTTCTATCACCGGCTCGTGCAGAGTCTCTATGATGAAGGCGTGACGAAGAATGTCTTCTGCGTGAATATCGACGCGGTCCTGGCAGTGATCTCGCTGAAGCTTGTCTGGAACGAAATCCAGTCGGGCACGTTTACCGAAAAACAGGTGCAGGATCTTGTCTTCACGATGTTCCTCTTTGGCCGGGCCATCGGCATTGCAGCCGAGATCGCCGATCACCGCGACAAGGGAACGGACATGGACTGCCGCACGCCGCAAAAGGAATTGCGCTTCGTGCTATAAGCGTCGCAGGATGATGAGCGAGAGGTCATCGGACGGGTGTGCCGGTCCCATGAAATGATCGACCGCCCAGACGATATTCAGTCCGATCTCTTCAGGTGTGCCACGGGCGTGTTTGAGGGAAAGCACCAGCCGGTCTTTCCCGAAGAACTCGCCCTGTTCATTTTTGGCCTCGGTGACTCCGTCGGAATACAGCACAAGCAGGTCTCCGTGATCGAGCGTGAGTGAAGCTTCCCTGTACTCGACGTTGCGCGTCAGACCGACAGCCATATCGCCCTTGTCCATTTCCGTGGCCGCGCCTTCATGCACAAGCACCGGCGGAAGATGACCCGCGTTGACAAAGCGGACCGTGCCGTCGTTTTCGGAGATCATCGCATAGATGAGCGATGCGAACAACCGCGAGGGACTGTCGCGATGGAAGATCGTGTTGATCC
>DATGXR010000581.1:0-9369 GCA_035298825.1 Bacteroidota bacterium | reverse complement strand
CTGCAAAGGGATTTCTCCGAACATACGGGCGTGCGTTTGCGTGGCCGGTTCCTTTCGGTCACGGCGGATAATCCCGCTTATTCCTATTTGTCACAACGCATCCGTACCAATATGGGTGCCGTCGATGCCGATTTGATGTATCTCATCACGCCGTGCGAACCGGTGATCCCTTACCTCAGCCTTGGAGTCGGCGGAGTGTTTTATATGATCGACACGAAAATTCCGATCGCGAAAAAGTTCAAGGACGGTGATGCGGTGTATCAATTCAATCTGGGCGTCGGCGCCGAATGGAAGCTCGGCAATACGGTGTCCCTCATCACAGATTTGGGGTACCACACGGCGAACACTTCCTCGCTGGATGGATTCAAGGGCACAAGCGGGGGATTTTTTGGAGCACGCAACGATGCCTATATGGCATTCAGCGTCGGTCTGAGTATTGCGCTCTGGAGGGAGGAACCGTCTCATTTGAATGATGCGTATGCCGGGATCACATTCCCGCCCCATCCTCCCATGCCTGAACCCGTCGATTATCAACGAGTTGATGAACTGATTAAATCGCGCATTGCAGCCATCGAACCGGTCGATTATGCAAAGATCCTTTCCATGATCAGCGCGAACAAACCAGTGATCAAGCAACAGCCCGAGCGTATCATCATCGAAAAGAAAGCGCCCGTTGCATTCGAGATGATCAATTTCGCAGTCGGTTCCACGAAGCTTGACAAGGAGGCAATCAATTCGCTAAATCGCGCCGTCGCCATCCTGAACGACAATACAGAACTTACTGTGGAATTGCAGGGACATACGGACGCAGCAGGCTCGCGCGAGATCAATAAGAAACTTTCAGAGGAGCGGGCGTTATCCGTGAAGCGATATTTGATCAACAAAGGTATCGCTTCCTCGCGCCTGAGTGTGATGGGCATGGTCATGGCCGATCCGCTGGGCGATAATGCCACGACAGAAGGCCGGGCGCTCAATCGCCGGGTTGAACTGAAGATCGTCAAGAAGTGACACGTACGGGCTTGACTGTCGAAGGGGTTCCAATGCCGCTTCCACTCGAACAGTGGTTACGCGCAGCCATCGCCCTTGCAGAGGCAGTGGACCGGATTCACCAGCAACGCCTCATCCATACACAAATCAATCCGGACAATATCGTCTGGAATGCAGAGTCAGGCCGGGTGACGCTGATTGATCCTCATCCGATTGATGCGACGCCGGAGCGCACGATCACCTCCCAGCCTCGTGCACGACGCGAAGAGACAGCGGCGTATCTCTCCCCCGAGCAAACAGGACGAATGAATCGTGTGGTGGATTACCGCACCGACTTCTATTCTCTCGGAGTGACTCTGTATCAACTGCTCACCGGAAGACTGCCTTTCACTGCTGCCGACACGCTTGGCATCATCCATCAGCATATCGCCGGCATCCCCATTTCTCCCCATGCACTCAATCCCGCCCTTCCAGATGCGGTATCGAACATCGTGCTCAAGCTGTTGGCAAAGATGGCCGATGAGCGGTACCAGAGCGCCCGAGGATTGAAAGCCGATCTGGTACGATGTCTGAACACGCTGCACAGCACGGGAGTCATCACGCCCTTTGAATTGGGGCAGGAAGATGATACCGATCGCTTTGCGATACCCCAGAAGCTTTATGGCCGCGAACACGAATCCAAGCAGATGCTCGATGCGATAGAACGGGTGAGCGGCGGGCGGAGTGAACTCTTCCTTGTGGCCGGCTATGCCGGCATCGGCAAAACCGCCCTGGTGCATGAGATGCACCGGCTCATTGCCGAACGAAACGGATACTTCCTTGAAGGAAAGTTTGATCAGCTGCAGCGAAACGTGCCGTACTATGCCTGGATCCAATCCTTGGCCGGATTCATGAAGTATCTGCTCATGGAAAGTGAGCCGCAGCTGCGTCACATGAAAGCGCGCATTCTTGAATCAGTAGGCAGTATCGGTAAAGTGTTGACGGATGTTATTCCGAATCTGACGCTGATTATCGGAGCCCAGCCTGATGTTCCTGCCTTGGGTGCAGCTGAAGCGCACAACCGGTTCACGTACGTATTTACCGAATTCATCCGGGCGATTGCCACACAAGAACATCCACTCGTGATTTTTTTGGATGATCTGCAATGGATCGATACGGCTTCGCTGAACCTGCTCCAGACAGTCACGAGCAATCCGGATATCACAAGTCTCCTTTTGATCGGCGCGTATCGGGACAATGAAGTGGATGCGCTTCATCCGCTTGCACGGACCATCGAGTTGTTGCGTCAGGAAGAAACGGACATCCATCTCTTGACGCTTGCGAATCTGTCGAGAGAAACGGTGAATGAGATGATCAGCGATACGCTGCACGAAGACGTTGCGCAGACTGTCGCGCTGACAGATCTCATTTATGCCAAGACAGGGGGAAATCCCTTTTTTATGCTGCAGACGCTCGCAGCCTTGGCCGAGCAGCACGTGATTGCCTACAGTGTCGAACGCAGACGATGGCAGTGGGATCTCTCCGCCCTCAGGCGCGTTGAAATTTGTGACAATGTCGTCGATCTGATGCTGGAGAAGATTCGTAAGCTCACTCCACAAACGCAGCAAGTGTTGACGCTTGCAGCATGCATCGGATATCGTTTCAGTGCGGAAAACGTGAGCATCATTGCCGAACTGACCGAAGACAGGACCGTGGAAATTCTTCAGTCCGCACTGTGTGAGGGATTGATTGTCCCGTCGGAAGAAACGTTTCAATTTGCGCATGACCGAATCCAGCAGGCGGCGTACTCGCTGATTCCGGAAGCGGACAGAAAATCAGTGCATCTGAAGATCGGGAGATTGCTGCTTCATCACAGAGCCGATCACAATCGCGAGCAGCAGCTCTTCACGGTTGTCGATCACCTGAATATCGGCGCCGAGCTGATGACGACAAGCGAAGAGCGTTGTGATCTGGCGCGTATGAACATGCAAGCCGGAGTGAAGGCGAAGGCGGCTGCGGCGTTTTCGGCCGCTGCAGAGTATTTTCACTTCGCCATCCACCTGCTTCCGTCACAGCCATGGGAACATCACTACCGTATGATCCTCCTGCTATATCGGGAGCGTGCCGAATGCGAGTACTTACGCGGAAGGCACGATGAAGCTCTGGAACTTATCGGCGAGGCAATCCTTCATGCCCAAAATGATTTTGACAAGGCTGGTTTGTATTCGATTCAGGCAGCGCTTTATACCACACAGACGCGGTATGCGGATTCGATTGAAGTCGGGATCGCCGCCTTGAAACTGCTGGGGCAGCAACTCCCGGATATGACCGACAACGAATCCATGAAATGCGCCGCCAAGGCATCGATGGAGCAGTGCCGCGATCATCTTCGTGCGATTGAAATCAGTTCGATCACGAACGAAGCTGAGATGACCGATCCGGTGGCCAGAACGTGCATGGATCTGCTGATGCAGATGGTGCTGGCTGCATACTTCCTCAACAGGGATGTGTATACGCTGCTCATTGCGACGATGGTGAATCTCTCGCTTCGCTTTGGCAACTCGAGCGCTGCGGCGTTGGGCTATGTGTTGATGGCTGCCATTTCGATCACCGACTTCAATGATTTTCGCAATGCCCGCGCGCTTGGGAATCTTGCGCTCGAACTGATCAAGTCGAAAAAATCTTCCGCGCTTGAAAGCAAAATCCTCCAGTTCTACTGCAACACCGTGGCTCCATGGTTTCTGCCGCTTTCAGAGGTGATCGCTCTTCAGCGGCGTGCCGTGCTGACGGCCATGGAGTCAGGATCGCTTAATGATGCAGCCAACGATTTATGGGGAATTTTTCGCAGCACACTCACAGCCTCGACAACTCCCCTGGATGAAACGATACGGGAGTGCGATGCGCTCATCGCGTTTGCCGAGAAAATTCACGCCCAGGGTCTGCATGACGGTGTGGTGTTCTTGCGACAAGGAGTGTCGTATTTTCAGAAACAATCTTCGGCCATTGAGCCGGAGGCGAATGAAGTTGATGAAGCCTCCGCACTGCGATATTTTGAGCAGCTCGGGTTTTTAACGATACCCGCTCACTATAATATTTTCAGAGCCTGGTCGTTGTTCATCCTGGGAGCGTATGAGGAAGCATTCATTCGCACCGAGGCCAACATTGCGTTAATCGGATCCATTGCCGATCAGCCGACAAGCGCCTATCACTATTTCCATTATTCTTTGCTTCTGCTGCGTGCTCACACGACCGGATCGCAAAATGGTGAGATCGTACGGAAGAATCAAAAAATCCTTCAGCGCTTCAGCAAGCATTGTCCGGAAAACTATCGGCATCTGTTTCTTCTTGTTGAGGCTGAACAAGCGCGGGTCGAGGGACGCATCGCTGATGCCATCCATCTCTATGATGAAGCGATCGATGCATCGGCAGTGAATAAATCAAATTATGTTGAGGGCATGGCCTGCGAATTTGCCGCACGGTTTTGGCTCACACTCGGCAAACAGGAACTTGTGGCTCAGTATCTCAAGCGAGCGCATCTTGCCTTCCATCGATGGAGAGCATGGGCAAAGGTAAGCGCACTCGAGGCGGAATTCCCGCAATGGCTCGCGCCGCCCTGTATCGGGACGCCTGCAGAACGAAAGGCCGGATCGCTCGATTTGGATACCGTGATGAAAGCCGCCATCGCCATCTCCAGCGAAATTGAGATGCCTCGTCTGTTGAGCGAAGTCATGCACCATGCAATCGAGAACGCCGGCGCCCAGCGAGGATCCCTGCTTATGCAAAAAAAAGGAGCATGGGTCATCGTGGCGCAGGGCGGGATCGAACGAACAACAGTCAAGCTCGATCATCCTGTCGCGATGGACGAACGCGGGAGTGTGTCGGCGGGCGTGGTTCGTTTTGTAGCGCGCACGCGCGAAAGGATCTTGCTGGATGATGCAGCAAGCAAAGGCGAATTTGTGAGCGATCCCTATATCAGGCATCACAAATGCAAATCCCTGCTTTGTGTGCCGCTGCTGAGCCGTGGCCGGCTGATCGGCATTTTGTATGTGGAGAATAATCTGACTGTCTCTGCATTTACGCCGGAACGGATTCAATTGCTGGAAGTGTTGCTGTCGCAGGCAGCGATTTCGCTTGAGAATGCTCAGGTGTATGAAGCGCTGAAGGAAAGCGAAGCGCGATACCGCCGGATCGTAAATACAGCCAATGAGGGAATCTGGATGTTGGGACCCGATGCCCGGACGATTTTCGTCAACGCCAGAATGACGGAAATGCTCGGCTGTAAGACAGAGGAAATACTCGGCCGACCGATGACCGATTTCATGTACGAAGAAGACATTCCCGATCATCTGAAGAAAATGCAGAATCGTCAGAACGGTCTGGCAGAGCATTACGAACGACGCTTTTGCCGTAAGGACGGTGCGACTCTCTGGGCCGTTGTTTCGGCGACGCCGGTATTCGATAACGAGCATCACTTTGTGGGCGCGTTCGGAATGTTCACCGATCATACCGAACGGAAGCAGGCCGAGCTGGAGATCAGGAACTACCGCGATCATTTGGAAGATCTGGTCAAGGAGCGCACAGCCGAACTCCAGACAGCGAACAAAGACCTTGAATCTTTTTCCTATTCTGTATCACACGATCTGCGAACTCCGCTGCGGGCGATCAGCGGCTATTCGCAAATCCTGCGCGATGACTATGCGCAGAATTTGTCGGGCGATGCCGTTCGGCTGCTTTCTTCCATCTCCACAAATGTCGAGAGAATGAATCAACTGATTGAGGATCTGCTGCAGCTCTCCCGATCGACACGGCAGGAGCTTGTGTGGAGTACGGTCGTGATGGAAGATCTGGTGAAGAGCGTGTTCGAAGAGCAGATCCCTCTGGCGCCGGAGCGTGCGATCGAAGTGACCGTTAACGAGCTGCCGTCTGCCCATGGAGACAGCTCGCTGCTCAGACAAGTGTGGGACAATCTCATTTCGAATGCGATCAAATATACCCGGTACAAGGATCCGGCGAAGATCGAAGTTGGTTCATTCAAACAAGGGCATGCCATCATCTATTATATCAGGGACAATGGAGCCGGATTTGATATGGCCTATAAGGATAAGCTCTTCGGGGTATTTCAACGTCTTCATTCAAGAGAATCCTTTGAAGGCACAGGAATCGGTCTGGCAACGATCGCGAAAATCATTCAAAAGCATAAGGGCCGGGTCTGGGCGGAGGCCAAAGAAAACGAGGGGGCAACGTTTTATTTTACGCTTGGGTGACGCCCTCGTGCACACTTCCAATGCTTTTATCTAGCGGCCCTTTGATCCCAGCTCGAATCCGAGCGAGATCAGATGCACTCCTCCGAGGTCGCCATAGGTATTGTATGCGTAATCGAGACGGATCTGTTTATAATAGAGGCCGATGCCGCCAGCCAATCCCTTCACCGATCCTGTGATCTCTTCAAGACCTGTGCGGTAGCCGGCGCGGAAGGCGATGAAATCATATCGGTACTCTGCGCCGAAATTGAATTGTGTTTTTCCTTCGCCTGCCGATCCTCCGGCTGCCGTGACGAAGAATGTCTCGGGGATCAGGTAGACCGATGTGCCGAGTAAAAACTGAACCGGCAAGGATTCGGATGAGTTCTTGTATTTGATTTTGGGTCCGATATTGCGCACTGAAAGACCGATATCGACCATCTCCAGTTTCCAATACATGCCGATGTCAAGCGCGGCGCCATATCCGGTTTCTTCTCCCGTCGATTCGAATATTCCCTTGAGCCCGAATCCGAGATGCATCGTTTCATAGACGCTCGTTCCGTACCCGAGCATGAGCGCCCCGTCGTGATTTGCGAATGTGCCGGTTTTCGAGAAGGGAAGTCCTTCTGAAGGCACGGCTTCGGTGCGCGTCATGCTGCCCGACGTATAATAGAGCAGTCCGAGTGCAAACGCGCCGCTTGTGCCGGGCATCGCCAGTCCGAGAAAGCTGTGTGTCATATCGGCATAGAGATGATTGTAGTTCACGGTCAGATCCGTGACCGGCACATCGGCAAGCGCTGCGGGATTCCAGAATAATGCCGATGCGTCTTCACTCAGCGTGAAGGCCGAGAATCCCAGTCCGGCGGCTCTGGCGCCGATGCCGAGCCGGAGAAACGATGCGCCGGTTGTTCCCGCCTCGTCCTTTTGCGAGTAGAGCTCCGGAGCGGCCAGCAAGAGCAGGACGATCGATGATCGAAGAATCAACGTGATCTGGTTCATGAGTCATTCTCCTTTCAGCACGGTGAACTTGCCGCTTTCCCTGTGTTCGGAGCCCGAGCCGTCTGTATAATGGATGATGTAAATGTATGTGCCGTTGGCAAGTGTTCTGCCCGCCTCATTCATTCCATTCCAGTAGACCTGATTGAAACCTTTCGATGCGCTCGTGCGGTTCTCGGCGATCTCTTTCACAAAATCTCCGGTAATGGTGTAGATCCGTATTTTCACTCTTCCACCGCCCGCATCGAGCAAATAGGTGAAGTACATGCCGCCCTGAGGCAGTGATGAGTGCGGGAAAGGATTCGGATACGTGTAGAGATCGCTGATCGATCCGGAAGCGGTCGAGGTAGATGACGCAATCGTGAATGACCAGTTGTATTGTTTCAATAATCTGGTGCCGCTCACATCCCTGATGCCGGTGGTCATCGCGACTCTGTAGACCGAGTCCGCATGAAATGCTGCGCTCGGCGTGAATTGTGCCTGATGCGATGTGGTATCGTATGCAATCGTACCCCGCACTTTCACATTCGCATGGTCGACGACATAAAACGACATGCTGTCGATCGATACGGGATTCATCGAACGGGTGAATGTGGCGGTGACGGCGCTATTGACGGGCACATCGATCGCTCCGTCGGCCGGTGTGAACGTCGTCACGACCGGGATTGTGCTCGTCTGAAACTCCGTGTACTGGTACGTCTTCGTCGTGTAGGCATACGACATCCACTCGCTCTTATTCGTGTTGCTTGTGTTGTAGACCTGAAGATCGTTCAGAAAGTACGGCCCGTTGATCCGATAGGCGTTGATCACCCGGCCGTCGAATTTCAGCCGGATGGTCGAGAGGCCCTTGTTCAAGTAGAGATTGTTCGACGAGGCCCAGACGATTTCGTTATCGTCCTTGTCGGCAAGCTTGCCGTTGATCGAATACGATCCGGCATCGATCACATTCACCGAGACGTCGATCGCCAGCCAGTTGAAGAGCTTGTCGTTATCCTCGTCGATGCCCGTCTCCAAATAGGCTCCGGTCAAATGGATGCCGGCAATGGAGTCTGTTCCCGTGAAGAAGAAATATTGATAATTGTCCGCCAGCGATCGATTGTCCCTCGATTTGATCGCTGTGGTCAGCGTGACCCTGTAATCGTTCAATGCCTTCAGGGGCGAAGCCGGAGTGAACATGGCGCTCTTTGACGAGGACGTATACGTCACCGTGCCTGAGACCGCGCTCTTTGCCGTATTGTCAAAGAGCATGAATGAGGACGGTGTGAGCGTCGAGCTGTTCATTTCCTTGTTGAAGATTGCGGTGATGCCGCCATTGACGGGACTGTTGCTTGATGATGGCGAGGGATCGAGCGAGCGGATCGAAAGATCAGAACTGTCGGCGATTGTGGTGAAACTCCATTCCACATCGGACGAGAGCCTGATGCCAAAGTCGTCCGTTAACCCGCTTTTCACAGTGGCGGTGTATCGTGTGCTGTATTGCATATTCGATGCCGGCACAAAGACAAGTGTCTTCGACGCGGCGGAATAGGTGAGCGTGCCTGCAACCGGCGCGTTCGTGTAGGTTTCCTTGAGCGTTAACGTGGATGGCGTCACCTGTGTTTCGGCAACCGGTGTCATCAACGATGCTTCAATGCTCGAGCCGACGGGCACATTCATGCCGGCATTCGAGGGACTCAGGAGTCCGATGGCCATGCCGTTATCGACAGAGAGCGTGACATCTTTCGATGTGAAATTCAGCGTGCCGTCTGTGGCGCTCACGCGCAAGAGGCACGTGCGGCCCGATGGCAGCTGCGCGCTGTTGATCGACAACGATGTCCGGTCGTAATTTGCCGCAAGCGATTGCCAGGTCGTTCCGCCATCGTTGCTGTAGCGGACCGTGTAAAGCACTTTCTCCTGATCCTGATCGGCGCCGCTCCAGGAAAGCGTCTGTGTGCCGGTCCAGGTAACGCCATTCGCGGGACTTGTAATTGACACTGTCGGCGCATGGGCGCTTCGTTTGATCTCCTTCAGGATCGTCGATCCGCGTCTGATCTGTATCGAACCAAGATCCGTCGGCGACGGCACGAAGAAGGCGAACGATTTCACGGTCAATGTTTTTCCCTCTCCGAACATCGTCGAGCTTGAGAGAAAATTATACGTGCCGACTTGCGATCCCGACCTGTTGAAC
>DATGXR010000580.1:0-3961 GCA_035298825.1 Bacteroidota bacterium | reverse complement strand
CAGGGACTGTCGTATATGGTTGCGGTGCTTGTTCGCATCCGGTCATATGAACGGGAGATTAAAAACGTATTTTCGAGCATCGAGAATATTCGTCTGCGCTGGCTTCGAAACATCACGCTGCTTGCAGCCACGGCCTGGTGTTCCTTCCTGATCGAACACACGTTGTTTTCCCTCGGCATCAATGTGTCGAGTTTCATGATCTCATCGATCCTCATCGCCATGTATTTGTTCACGCTCGGATATCTGGGCATGCTCAAATCCGAAGTGCTCGAAGTTTCGCTGCCTGAGTCGGTGCCCGAAATCACGCCGCTGAAGTCTGTGCCCGAAGTTACGCCGCCTGAATCAGCGATCGAAGAGCCGCCGGCGGAGGAAAAAGAACAGGACGTTGCGGCCGGCGATGGGTCTTCAAAATATGAAAAATCGGGATTGAGCGAAGAAGCGGCGCAACACTATAAAAAAATGATTCTGGAAGTGATGGAGCGTGAGAAGCCGTATCGCACAAGCGATCTGACGCTGCCTCAGCTGGCGGAACTTGTCCGGATCTCCCCCCACAACCTTTCCGAAGTGATCAATTCGCAGCTCGGCAAGACGTTTTACGATCTCATCAACGAATCCCGCATCGGGGAGGTGAAAAAGGCCCTTGCAGATCCGGCCCGGAAAAATCTGAAGATCATTTCAATCGCCTTCGATGCCGGATTCAATTCGAAGGCAAGCTTCAATTCGCTCTTCAAACAGCATACGCGCACCACTCCTTCCGAATTCAGAAGACAGGCGCTTGAATATCATCACACCGGAGTCTGAAAATCCCGGAAAAAGTGCATGCCGGTGGGATTGGACGTCGATTTGAGGTTCAATCCTATGGGCATGGGCGAATTCCCCCCGGAAATGCCGTATCCTTATTCCATGAACAGCAACACACACAACCATCATTGCTCATGGAGAAAGGACAAGTCAACATGAAACACTTACTTTTCATTATCGCACTCATTATCTTCTTTGGAATCGCACTCGCAGGTGTTCTTGAGGCAGGGCAAACTGGAACCATCACGGGTAAAGTTACGGATCAGGGCACTTCTCAGCCCCTTCCCGGCGCAGTTATCCGCCTTGGCGCGGGTCCACAGGGCGCCGCAAGCGACGCCGACGGAAATTTCAAGCTCACGAATGTGCCTGTTGGCAGTTATGTGCTTCACATCTCCATCCTCGGATACAAACCGGCGACGAAAACGGATATCATTGTCGGGGCTGAGCGTTCGGTGCACGTGAATGTCGAATTGCAGGAATCTGCCATCCAGGCCGATGAGGTCGTCGTGACGGCGGGATATTTCAACGATCGGCCGGAGCAGCCCGTGAGCTCGATCAGCTTTGCGGCCGAGGAAGTGCGCCGCGCGCCCGGTTCGGGAGGGGATGTGAGCCGGATCATTCTCGGACTGCCGAGTCTTGCCAAGGTCAACGACCAGTCGAACAGCCTGATTGTTCGCGGCGGAAGCCCGATGGAAAACGCCTTTTACGTCGACGGCATCGAAGTGCCGAACATCAATCATTTCCCCACACAGGGTGCGACCGGCGGACCGATCGGCATCATCGACGCGTCGCTGCTTGAAGACGTGTCGTTCAATGCAGGCGGATTCTCGGCCGCATACGGCGACAAACTTTCTTCGGTGATGGAACTGCGTTTGAAAGACGGCAGCCGCACGTCCCGCCAGTCGCAATTGGATTTCAACTTTGCGGGTATCGGCGGAATGACCGAGGGTCCCATCGGCCAGGATGCAAAGGCATCGTATCTCGTCTCCGTGCGCCGGAGTTATCTCGACGCGCTCGTTCATACGATCGATATCGGCACGACAGTCGCGCCGAGTTACGGCGATGTGGTGGCGAAAGTCACCGCTGATGTCGCTCCCGGTCATACGCTCACAGTGCTCGATGTGTTTTCGGACGACCACAATAATCCGGACAAGAAGACCGCCGTTGAAAATGACATGATCTTTTACGGCAATCAGGATATCTATGTGAACACGGCCGGAATCACCTGGCGCGCGCTCTGGAGTCCGTCACTGTATTCGAACGCGAGTATTTCATATTCAACCTCGAAATTCTCCGAAGATTATTTCGAGACCAACAGCGGTGCGCATCTTGTGAAAAATCGCTCGCTTGAAGCAACCGCGACGATCACGGCCTCGCTTCATTACAGAATCAATTCGGTGCATTCGTTTGAAGCCGGTGTGGTCGGCAAACATCTCTCCGACACATACGACAATCTTTACGATTCGTACACCGATGCCCTGGGCTCACGCTTGCCCGAATTCGCGCTCAACACAACGCTCGAGGGATGGAAGATGGGCGGCTATGTGAATTATATGGTGCGACCCACAACTGCATGGACGATCACAGCCGGCGCGCGTATCGATCACTTTCCATATAATTCGTCGACGACTGTTGCGCCTCGCTTCTCCACTTCCTTGCAGGCGAGCGATCGGTTGACGCTCAAGGCATCGGCTGGCATTTATTATCAGACGCTGCCCATGCTGCTTCTGTCGCAGGCAACATCGAATAAGACGATGAAGAATCCCGAGGCGCTCCATCTGATCACGGGTGCCGATTATCTTCTGACTGAGAACACGAAACTCACGCTCGAAGCGTATCGGAAAACATATGAGTCGTTCCCGACGGATCCTTCGCAGCCTTCGCTCTTTCTTGTCGATGAGGTCTTCTATCGCTACGGATTCTATTTCGCCCATGGCGGATTCCAGGACAACGGTCGCGCGGAGTCGAACGGCATCGAGATTGTTCTGCAGAAAAAACTTGCGGAGAATTTCTACGGACTTGCAAGCGCCTCGTATTTCACGACGCGATATAAAAGCGGCGACGGCATCTGGCGCGATCGCGGTTTCGACAATCGTGTGGTCGTGGCGCTCGAAGGAGGCTATCGCCTTGATGAGAATTGGGAATTCAGCGGCCGCTGGATCTATGCAGGAGGTGTTCCCTACACGCCGTTCGATCAGTCCGCATCGACGACATTACAGCGCGCGGTGCTCGACGAATCACGCATCAACGCCGATCGGCTGCCGGCATATCACTGCCTGAATGTGAGAGTGGATCGGCGATGGCATTTCGCCTCGACGAACCTGACGGCGTATGTGAGCATCTGGAATGCGTACGACCGCAAGAACACGGCAGGCTATTTCTGGAACGGAGAAAAGCAGCGCCAGGAACCGATTTCGCAGTGGGGATTGTTGCCGATCTTCGGCGTGAAGTACGAATTCTAGCCCTGGGATAATTCTAAAACTATATTCACGGCCTCTGCAGTAGAACGCTCTGCGGAGGCCGTGAATATTTATAATGAGGTCAAGCTGCGATGGGGCGGGGGAGCAACTTTCTTGCACGCCGTGCATCTATAATGTATTAACTGAAAATATCCCACACTGTGCAATGACGACCGACGATGCGTCAGTGTTGATGAATAAATTTCTCGACAACGAGGCAACAGATGCGGAGATGAGAAATCTCTTCCTCGATCTGAGCGAATCCCATGAACACCGCGCGCTTTTTGCCTGCATGATGACCGTGAATGACACGCTTCTTGCGCCTGAAGCTCTCGCATATCCGCCATCGATCGACCGCTCGCTTTCGGCGCTCGCGATGCGCGACGAAGACGCGCCTGCGCTATCCGGGCAGACAATGATCGCCTCGCTTCCTTCATCCATGTTGTCGGGATTTGTCGTGTGCCTGCTTGCCGTCGTGCTTTTTTTCATGGCATCGAAATTCATCTCCGCGTCACAGGTTTACGATCATCAATCGGTGATGAATGAATTCTATCAGGGAGGCGCATCGTCTTCCCATTCCTTCAATCAGTGAGGATGAGTGTGAAAAAGACTCTGAAGTATTTGCTGAAATTTGCCTTGGGATGTATCGGCATCTTTTTGGTAGTGATGGGAAACCGCCGCGCACTCGGTATCACCAGCTT
>DATGXR010000579.1:0-2638 GCA_035298825.1 Bacteroidota bacterium | reverse complement strand
GAAGATTTCCTTTGCGCCTGTGCGAGTGCGATCGGTCCTGTTTCATTGACTGCGCGCGTAAGGGCTATTTCACTTCTTCGGAGAGACGAAACGGCATGCGTATCGTGACGCAGAGTCCGCCCTCGGGGCGGTTCGAAAGTTCGAGACTCTGCTCCCGACCATACAGTGTGCGCAGACGCTCGATCGCGTTGGCCAGGCCGACGCCCTTCGTGGCGGTGATATCAAAGTCGGGGGGGATGCCGGGACCGTTATCCGTCACGGTGATCACAAGCATCTGACCGGCACGGCATGCCGTCACGCTGATCTCGGGCGATGCATCGCGCTCCATGCTGAAGCGGATCGCATTTTCAGCAAGGGGTTGAATGATGAATCCCGGTAGAAGCGCATCCGAACAGTCCGCGTCGATCCGCGTCGAGATGCGCAGAGTGTCGTTGAATCGCTGTTTCATGATCGTGAAATACAATCCCAGCAGTTCCATTTCCTTCCGAAGCGGATGCACCTCCCAGTTCATCGCATTCAACGTCTGGCGCAGCAGATCGCTCAGCGTGGCGATCATCGTGTCGGCTGTCTTCACATTTTCGTACATCGTCGATGAAATGACGTTCAGCGTGTTGAAAAGGAAATGCGGATTGAGCTGCATCTGAAGCGTTTGAAGCCGGGAGCGCGAAAGCTCCTGCTCGAGACGCGCGGCGCGCAGACGCTGTTCGTTCGACTCATGGAGCGTGATGACATAGAGCCGGATCAGATAGATGAGCCAGAAGACAAAGAACTGTTTGATCGTTTCCATCACAAGCCGCGGCAAAAAATCGCCGTACTGATACTCGCCCGCGCCGAGCATCGGATACAGCACAGTCCGGCTTGTGTAAAACATCACGGTCAGCAGCGATCCATAGACGATCCAGACGAGGAGATAGAGCGCCGTCTTTGCGCCAAGCGCCGGGCGGCGCAGCGGCACATGCTCGAAAAACGCGAGCAGCAGCGGAAGCATCACAAGGGTGAGGAGTGAACCGCTCACCTCGTTGATGAAGACTCGCCCGATATTGGCCGGCTCGTAATTGGCAACATTGTCCGCAATAAAAACCCCCGCCTGCCAGAAGGCGATGAGAAGATAGACGCCTGTAATGATCATCCACTTCTTTTTCGCACTCCAGGCAAAGGGATCGACGTTCATCATGATGACCTTCTTTATATCGCGCAATGTGCGCGGTTGAAATACAATTTTTTATTGAGCAGACTCGATCGCTGCAATATCGACACCCGGTGTTGACATTCGTTGCGGTTGTCTCTTCCGCGCTTTCATCCCGAAGACGAAGCGAAGGGGAGCGACACGCCGGATGACGCCTTCATAGAGAATGTAGCAGCCGGCAATTGTGCCCCCTGCAACAAGCAGATATTTTGCGAAAATGTCAATCTGCCATCCCGAAAGATAATAGGCAAGCACGACAGTAATCGTCTGATGAAGAATATAAAACGGATACACAGCCTCGTTGGCCCACGACAGGAAGCGGTTCTTCCGTGTGAGATACGCGCGCGCATAACCGAGAATGGTCACGATCCACAGCCAGGCATGGTAGCTTTTCAAAATGAAATAGACGATGAATCCCGCCGTGCCGAAATCCTTTTGCACTTCCCATACCACTTCGATTGTCGCCAGCGCGAGAATGGCGGCCGTGAGAAAGCGTGTTCGCTGCGCGGCGATTGCATCCCAGATCGCATGGTGCGATGCTAGCAGGAAGCCGCTGCCGAAGAATGTGAAGCACCAGGCGAAATTCGCCCAGTCTGAAACAAGGTTGTTCGCATCATGCATCCAGAACGGTCTGAGCGCCAATTGCGTGATTGCAAGCGGAATAAACCACAGGCCGATCCTTGTTCCACGTGAACTCCAATCGATGAATGCAGTGATGCGCGCTTTGCCGTGTGCGGTCCTCATCACGCCGAAAACGGGAAGGATGAGAAACGAGTAGACGAAAATGTACGGAATGTACCACAGATGATGCCAGCTGAAATTTCCCTTCGGATATGATTCAAACTGAAGCACGGTCCTGTAAAAATCGACGAACGACGCGTAGACATGTCCCTGAAAGAGCCGTTCATAATACACCTGAGGTGGAATGATGACGAACATGCCGAAGGCGAGCGGCAGAAAAAGACGCAGCATGCGGTTGCCGGCGAAACGGCGGATGTTCATTTTCTGCAGCAGAAACCACGCAGCCGAACCCGAGATGAAGAACAACAGCGGCATACGCCACTGGTGGAGGAAGTTCATGAAAAATTCAGGCGTATGCGTCGTGATGTTGTTCTTGACATGCCAGCCCCAGGTATTGAACATCATACCTGCATGAAAAAAGATGAGAATTCCGAAGGCGATTACACGCAGCCAATCCAGGTCGATCCGCCGTTCCGTCGTTGTGGTATTCATTGTTGTCCTCGTCGTTGAAGTGAATGGGTCTTTCTGTATGTCACTATACGGAAAGATGCGGCGAAGAGCGGCGAATATGTCGCAGGCGGGATTTTTATGGGCATGAACGGGATGGACGTCGATAAGACCTGTCACTTTGAGCGCGAAACAAGATAACGATTGGCCTCGTCATCGTATCTCAGTGATCCTGGTCACATCTTCCCTTTGGAAGGAATTCCA
>DATGXR010000578.1:0-1944 GCA_035298825.1 Bacteroidota bacterium | reverse complement strand
CGCCCGTTTGGACAGCGCTTCCATGAGCGGCATGCCGCCCGATTTTTGCGCCGGTGGAAGATCGATCGTCTGAGCGATCAGGTTTGATGACACTGCGAAAATAAAAAAGTACATATACATAGTTTTCATAGAGAAGCTCCGACATTTATTCATTTCATCATTTTTAAAAGCAGCAGTTCCGCGCGCTCGGCCATGACCGCCGGAGGAAACGGCATCTCACGTTCCATCCACTCCACAAGCAGCGCCACCATCGCCGAGGCCGCGGCCTTCACGATCAGTGAAAACATGACGGGATCGGACTCCGCTTGTTGTTTGAAATACTGTGCGATCCGTTCTTCGAAGATGTGATGGAGCTGATGCTGCACAAGCTCCCCGCCCGATTTCCCCACCAATGCCCGCGTCAGTTTCCTCTGTGACTGAACGTGCTCGTAGAGAAAGAGAAAGTTGATGTCGACTCCGTTCTGTCCCTTCGACTTCGCACCGACGCGTTCGTTCAGCAGCCGCTGGAATGTATCGTGTCCGGATAAGAGCAGTTGCTCTTTGCTTTCGAAGTGCGCATAGAATGTCGACCGCCCCACATTCGCCCGATCGATGATGTCCTTGATGGACACATCGGCATATCCCTTTTCGATGATCAGCGAGACGAGCGCCTCCGACAGGAGCGTTTTTGTCTTTTGTATGCGCCGATCGACCGGTTTTGTTTTTCCGCGCTGAAGTTTCATGGGCACGTTCCTGAACTTTTTCGCCCAAATGTCCGGTAACTGACATCCTGAGCCTGTGTGTAGATAACACTTGCGAGGCGCCTCGCGTATATTCACGCAGAAGCAATGCAAATGGAAGATACGCAATGTTCACTCAATTTCAAGCAGAAAGGAAAGCCATGCAGAATACACCCGAAATACAGATCGCTCTTTCCCATGTGACAAAGCGCTATGATACGGCATCCGGATCGTTCCGGGCGCTCGATGATATCTCACTCTCGATCCGCGCAGGCCAGCTTGTTGCCGTCACCGGAAAATCGGGCAGCGGAAAATCGACACTCCTGAATATCATCACCGGCATCGACACGCTCTCGGAAGGAAGTGTCACGATTGCCGGCCGCACAATGAACGATCTTTCGGAAGACGCGCTCGCCGCATGGCGGGGACGAACGATCGGAATCGTCTTCCAGTTCTTTCAGCTGCTTCCCACACTCACGATCGCGGAGAATGTCATGCTGCCGATGGATTTCTGCAGCACAACGCCGCGCAGGGCCAGACGTGCGCGCACGCTCGAATTGTTGAAACAAGTCGGCATCGAAGAACAAGCGGACAAACTTCCCTCTGCCCTTTCAGGCGGTCAGCAGCAGCGGGCAGCGATCGCGCGCGCGCTGGCGAACGATCCGCCCATTATTGTGGCCGATGAACCCACGGGAAATCTGGATTCGCACACGGCGCAATCGATTTTTCAATTGTTTAAAGATCTGGCGGCGCGCGGCAAGACAGTGGTGATCGTGACGCATGAAAAGGAATTCACAAGTTTGTTCAAAGACAGCGTCACGATCTGCGACGGTACGATCGTCGATTCTTCGGGCGTCCTGCTGCAATAAAAAAAATTCCTTCTGCATCAACAAGAGAAGTACCCTGTTGCAAGCAGCGGGGCAGCTTGATTGTCAATATTTATTTTTCGCCGCAAGCGGCGAAAAATTTACACGAAGCGATTAAAAAAGAGAGGCTCGTACATACTATGAACACGCGATACATGAAAATCCTCAGGGATGTGACATCAGACATCCCGAAGAACCTGATGCTCGTTGCGGCCATTGCCATCGGCATCTTCGGCATCGGCACAATCATCGGCGGCTATTCGGTGCTCAAGCGCGAAATGGCGGCGAATTATCTCGGCACCAATCCCGCTTCGGCCACAATCAAGGTCGAGGGCGCATCAGTCACACGCGCGCTCATC
>DATGXR010000577.1:0-2975 GCA_035298825.1 Bacteroidota bacterium | reverse complement strand
GGATGGTCTGCACCGCCAGTCTGCTCACTGACGGAACCACACACGGCGTTGTTGTGCCGCAAGAAGCGGTGATGCCCGATGAGAATGGAAATAGTTTTGTGTATCGCGTGGACACGACGAGCCGCAAGGCATCGCGCATCTACGTGAAGCTGGGAACGCTCGTTGCGAAAGGGACTGAAATTGCGAATGGTCTCAACAAAAACGATCTGGTTGTGGTAGCGGGCCAGCATAAACTTGTCGATCAATCACCTGTCCATATCGTTAACTGAGTGAATCCAGAAAGCGGAATACGAATGAAAACGAATCATCAATTACTCGAACTACTGCTGCGATACAAGCAGGTGTTATATATTGTGACCGGTATCGGCATCATCGCCGGAATCATCGCACTCATTCTCATGCCGCGGGATGAGTATCCGGAATTCAAGATCAGACAGGGAATCATTGTCGCTGTTTTCCCCGGAGCGTCATCGCAGCAGGTCGAAGAACAGGTTACCTCGAAGATCGAAAAATATCTGTTCCAGTACAAGTCCGTCGATCGGTCCAAGACGTACTCCGTGTCGAAGGAAAATGTCATGGTGATCTACGTGGAGGTATCGAAAACCGAAAAGGATCCCGATGCATTCTGGGCAAAACTGCGGCATGGCCTGAATGAAATAAAAAACGAACTCCCGGCCGGTGTCATGTCGCTCACAGCGGACAATGACTTCGGCAATACCTCGGCGCTGCTTCTGGCGGTGCAATCCGACACGAAGTCATACAAAGAGCTCGAGGATTATGTCAAGCAATTCGAAGACAACGTCCGCAAGGTGCCGTCGGTCTCGAGAGTGAAGCACTATGGGTTGCAGAAGGAACAGATCAGCGTCTACATCGATGACGCGAAGCTGACGCGCTACGGCATCAAGCCGCTGCTCGTTCTGGCGGCGCTCAAACCGCAAAATGCCGTCGTGTATGCGGGGGACATCGACGACGGGAAGCATTGTTCACCGATCCACATTCCGCTGAGTTTGACGACCGAACAGGATGTCGCCAACCAGATCGTCTATTCCGATCCGACGGGAAATGTGATTCGATTGAAGGATGTCGCCCGTGTTGTCCGCGAATACGATGTGCCCGATTCCTATGTGCGTGTGAATGGGAAAAAGTGTCTCATTGTTTCACTCGAAATGCAGACGGGCAACAATATCGTCCGTTTCGGCAGCGACGTCGGAGCGGTGATCGATAAATTCTCCGGCTCATTGCCGGAAGATATCAAGATCATTACAATCTCCAATATTCCCGATGCCGTTTCGAGGGCGATTACCGGATTCATGAAAGAGTTCGGCATGGCCATCGTTTCAGTCATTCTCGTCACGATTCTGCTTCTGCCACGAAGAGTCGCGCTTGTCGCGGCAGCGACGATCCCGATCGCCATCCTGATCACACTCGGCGTTATGTGGATCGTGGGAATGGATCTGCAAACGGTGTCGCTGGCCGGCCTCATCATCGTGCTCGGCATGGTGGTCGATAACGCCATCGTCATCATCGATAATTATGTCGAGAAGCTGGACAACAACATCTCGCCGCGCGATGCTGCAACGCAAAGCGTCACCGATCTGTTCGGTTCGGTCTTTTCGGCGACACTGATCATTATCTCTTGTTTCATGCCGCTCCTTCTGTTTATGACAGGCCTGTCGGGAGATTTTGTGCATTCGCTGCCGATGACGATTACATTAGCCCTCTTTATTTCACTGTTCATTTCCGTAACACTCGTTCCAATCCTGAGCTATACGTTCATCAAGACTGGAATTAAAAGCGATGCGAATACGGGAAAGAAGGCGGCCATACTGACGGGAATGCAGAAGATGTACGACCGACTGCTTGAAGATGGATTCCGGCATAAGAAACACGTCATCGCCATCGGCGTCGGTTCGTTTGTAGCCGGACTGATCCTGCTTGCCGTCACTCCGAAGCAGCCGTTTCCCACGATTGAGCGAAATCAATTCGCGGTCGAGGTCTACTTGCCCGAGGGAAGTTCACTCCAGCAGACGGATGCCGTGCTGAAGGATCTTGAATGTGTATTGGCAAGAGACAATCGCGTCAAGGTGGTCACATCGTTCGTCGGAACAGGTTCTCCCCGTTTTCATGCGATTTATGCACCGCAATTTCCCGGGAAGAATTACGGCCAGCTCGTTGTGCTGACGGAATCGAACGATGCGACGGTTGAACTACTCGATGAATACAGTACATCGTATGCGAACCGATATCCATCTGCAGAGATCAAATGGAAGCAGCTTGAAATGACGAAAACCTCGGCTCCCATCGAGGTGCGCATTTCGGGTGACAGCATTCCGGCAATCAAGCGCATTGCGGATCAGGTGATGGATCTGGCGCGGCCCATCCCGGGCACAGCATGGATTCGGACCGATTACCGGCAGCCGATCCAATCGGTTGAACTGGATATGAAAAAAGATGAGGCCGCCCGGATGGGTTTTTCAAACACCGTGCTTGGGTATTCACTCCTGACGGGAACGAAGGGATTCCCGGTGACTACCGTGTGGGAGGGAGATTATCCCATCGATGTGAAACTGAAGGTGGACAAGAAAGTGAAATCGACAGTGGCCGATATCGGGGATCAATACGTAACCTCGCCATTTCTTGTTTCCTCCGTTCCGGTGCGACAGCTTGCCACGCTCCGGCCTGGATGGACGGAAGGACAGATCGTGCGCCGCAACGGCACTCGCACGATCACTGTCTCGATCAATGTCGTGCGAGGCGTGTTTCCATCGACGATCTTCGCTCGGTTGCAGCCGCAGATCGACCGCCTCTCGCTTCCCGATGGCATGTCGATCGAGTATGGCGGCGAGTATGAGGACAATGCAGAATCCATGACCCCGTTCTATTATTCGCTTGTGGTCAGCATCGTGATCATCTTTCTCATCTTAATGGCGCAATTCCGCACGATGAAGACAGCCGTGCTCATCATGATGACGATG
>DATGXR010000576.1:0-7667 GCA_035298825.1 Bacteroidota bacterium | reverse complement strand
GAGGGAGACGTGACGCGCACGGTGGCAGACCGTTCGAGCTCCGTACAGAGCGCAAAAGTGCGCCTGGCAATCGCGTGATAGTCCGCATTCATGCAGCGCACCATGACATCTTCCGTCACACCGGGCAGTGTGGCGATGCGTGCTCCCGCCGCACTTGCTGCACGTCGGGCGTCGGTATGTGTGAGCGATTTCGATGTCGGGCACAACACGACATCTGCAAGTTTCATTAGTGCGGCCACCTGCGCCGGCGGCTCGGCGCCGTTTGAGGCGCGCGGGAGGATCTCTGTCACGATCACTTCGTTGCCGAGATCTTTCGCGGCTTTCTGAAGGGCGTATCCGATATGTCTCAGCGGCTCGTCGGTCACGATGAGAATCGTTTCGCCGGGCTGCACGCCCATGCATTCGGCAAGCGCGATGCGCGATGCCGCAAGCAATTCCTGTGTATGGGTCATCAGATTATGCCTTGATCGTTTCCAATCCGTGAGCGTGCGGTCCCATTTCGGAGCGGCGCAGCAGGAACGCAAAGAGCAGTCCGAAAAATCCGAGGCATGAGAAGATCAGCATGCCGAGCGTGTATCCGCCGGGATTTGCGGCGCCGGCGGCCGAGGTATCGTTGGCCCAGCCGATCAAGATGTTGAAGCCGGTCAGTCCCATATTCTGTATCATCGTCATCAATCCGTAGGCGGTGCCGAGCTTCGACTGGTCGACGATGTATGCGACAGAAGGCCACATGATGGCAGGAATGAGCGAGAACGCGACCCCCATCATCGCCATCGGGACATAGAGCGATATGTGCGTATAGGCCATGATCAGATAGACGGGAATAAGCAGCAGCGAGCCGAACATCATGAAGAGCGAGCGCTTGCCGATCTTATCGACCATCAGACCGAAGAGCGGAGTGGCGATCATCGCAAAGAGCGTCAGGATCGACGAGAGGAATCCTCCGAACTCGCGTGTCGTGCCATGGGCGTCCATGAAAAACTTCACGGCGAATGTCTGAAAGGGAAAGATCCCCGAATAAAACGTGATGCACAGCGCAACGATGTACCAGTAGGACGCGCCGAAATTCAACAGTTCTTTCCAGACGACCTTGTCGGTCTCGTTGGCCGAGCCCATTTCGTATTTTCGCGTGGCCGTATCTTCCAGGATCCAATAGATCACCGCGCCCGCCACGCAGACGACGCCCGCGCCGACAGAGATCAGGAGCGGCCACTGCCAGGATTCATAAAAATGCTTTGCCCAGGTAGGTGAATTTAATGCGGCGAACGAACCGATTCGGGCGATCGTGAGATTGACGCCGAAGGCAAAGCTGAGTTCCTTGCCGCGGAACCATTTGGCGATCGCCGTGGTGACAGCGACGATCAGGGATTCGGCTCCGAGTCCGAAGACGAGGCGGCCGGCGGCCATCACGATGAGTTTCGGATCGACGACGCCGAATGATGAAGGCAAAAGCGTCGCGATGAATTGTCCCGACGCAATAAGCGGTCCCATCTCGGCTGCGGCGGTGATCGCGGCGCCCAACAAACAGAGCACGGCAAAAATAAGCGTCGAGCGTTTCGTTCCGAGCCGGTCGATGATGAATCCGCCGACGAGCACCATGAACACATTCGGCATCGAGTAAATCGCCTGGAGCAGACCGATATCCGAATCGGAGAATTTCAATTGCGCGGCGAGCACGTCGGCAAGCGGACTGATACAGTCGTAGATGTAGTAATTTCCGAACATGGCCAGACTGATGAGCACAAGGACGATCCATCGGAATGCGCGCGGCGGCGGAGGAAGCGTGGTGTTGGGAAGCGTTGTTGTCATGAAAAAAGAAACAAAACAAATGATGAGGATACTGCGCCTCTCTCTTGAGAGAAGCGCAGTATCGCAATAAACAAAAACGGAATTAAAAAAATATAACGAAAAATTGAAAAGGAAACAAAATCGGGGCAGATCAGGATGCGCATCTCACAGAAAAACCACATATATTATAGATATGATGCATTTTGACGGAACGATCGTCTCCTCCGAGCGTCTATATTATACGTGCGGCGTGAGATCGTCAGAATCCCCTGGCAACAAGCGATACTTCCCTTCCCGGCTTTGCCAATGGATGCGAAAATCAATCTTTTTTGATCATCTGTCTTTTTTTAGAAGCGGACACATGCGACGACTTTTTATTTTTGTTTTTTCTTTGACACTCATTGCCATATCGGCTTCAGCACAACAGCAGCAACCGGCCGCGTCAAGCCCCGTTTTCAAACGATTTCGTCCGCTCATTCTGTATGCGCCGTATGACGGCATCGGCGCGCAGTTGTGGCAGGGATTCCAGTTGATACAGAAATCGAACGCGGGCGATCCGCTGGCCCAGCATGAGCTGGGCGTGCGATATTTCACGGGACAGGGATTTCCGCGCGATACGGCGAAGGCCGTCTACTGGATCAAGAAGGCGGCAGACCACGAGCTGCCGATCGCCCAATATAATTACGGCGTGTTTTTAAATAACGGATGGGGCGTCGACTGGAATCCGTTCGAAGGATACAAGTATGTGCGTCTTGCGGCCGACCAGCAGATGACCGAAGCGATCTTCCTTCTCGGACTGACGTTCACCGATAACATGGTCGTCAATCGCGACATGGATAAGGCCTATGCGCTTGTGAAGATCGCCGCCACGCGCGATTACGCGCCGGCAAAAGAAGTGCTCGCCGAAATGGACAGGCGCGGCCTGACGCCCGGCAGGAAATCTGAGGCGCGCGAATCCGCACCGCAACAGGACACGACGATCCTCTCGAACCGCTATCAGCCCGTCTTCCTTGATTTCGGTGAATCGAACGGCACCGCATCGAGCGACGAGGTGTTTTTGTCGGACTCGCTCATCCACAACAACAGCCAGCTGCGCCGCGCGCTCGGTATGTCCGTTATTGCAGACAGTTCGAAAGACACGCTGCGCGGCGTCCCGCTTGTGCGCTATGCGGCGAACGTCGGCAGTCCCGAGGCCCTCGTGCTTCTTGGCAAGTGGTATGAAAAAGGCATCTATGTGAAAAAGGATATCCTTGCCGCCGCGGAGTATTACGTGCGCGCCTTCCGTCTCGATTCGCCGCGCGCGCCCGGAGCGTTGGCCGAACTGTTGAAGTTGAAGGAATTCTTTCCCCTGATGAAAGCGCGCGTCGAGAAGAACGACGCGTCGGCGATGTACATCTGGTCCGCACTCGTTTCCGCGAAATTCGATTATCAGTTGACCGAACCCCAGGCGTTGAAACTTCTGCAGCGTTCGGCGAAAGAAAATCACCTGCCTGCGCTCATCGAGCTCGGCTTTTGTTATTACCGCGGTAAATGGATCGCCCGCGACACGGCACAGGCGCTCGGCTACTGGCAGCGCGCTTCGGAACTCGGCAGCCGCGAGGCGCGACTGCGCATTTTGGCGTTCGAGATCCTGAGCCAAAAGCTGGTCGATCCCCTTCTGATCCGCGAGCTCAAAGAAGGCGAGGATAACGGATCGGTCCTTTCTCAGCTTGCGCTTGCCTATTGCTATCAAAACGGCCTCGGCGTGCCGATCAATATCGCCGAAGCGGCCCGGCTGTATCGCACCTGCGCTCAGCGAGGCAATCAAAACGGATATGAGGAACTGAAGCAGCTGTATGACGCCCTTCGGCCGCCGGAGAAAGAATTTAAAATCGCCGATTAGACCTTTCTAATTTGACTTCCTTTGTGGGTTGGAGTATATTGGTGCTGTAGGATTAAATAGCGGCCCACTCCAGTAACGCGAAGCAGTTCTCATAGCCTCATATGCATTGCCCAGGTGTTTGCCTGCATCATTCATGCGATTCCTTGGGGGAGGAGTGATGAATAATCATACCCGGTCTGATCTTGCACTGCACTTACTTCTTGAGGAAGAAGAATCCAGTTTCTGGCATGCGGAACTGACACACTGCATCGCGCACCCATCCTTCCAATTGGACGATTTCGTCTTTGCCTCGAATCTCATCCTGACAGACTGCAGTCCGAATTTCGCGCAGGAGTGCGGACGCACGTCGCCCCGCGATCTGATCGGACGAACCGTGAACCGTTTCATCTTCGGTGACAGCATCCAGGATGTCGTCGTGCACAAGGGACTCAATCATCTGCCGAACATCGTAAAATTCGTTTCCATACACAGGCACAATTCGAACATCCGGTCGGGATTCATCAACAGCCTTGGACTCGTCATCTCGGGAACGTCGCTCGTGGGAATGCTCGGGCACAGGCGGGAGATCACGCGGGAATTAAAAAGCAGGGAGGCGCGCCAGGAGGTGAAGGAATCGCTCACCACGCGCGAATTCCAGATCTTCATCTTCCTTGCAAAAGGCCGCTCGGTCAAGGAGATCGCCTCGTCGATCGGAATGATGGAGAAGACCGTATACTTTCATATCGAGAACATCAAAAAGAAAATGCACACATGCGGCATTATGGATATCGTGCAGAAGGCCTACCGGCTCGGCTTCATGGATTCAACCGAATCGCGCTGATCTGTGCGTGTGTGGCCATCGATCGGTGATGATTGACATTCTTCGGCATTCGTCTATATTGTATGCGGAAAAAAAATTTATCGGACATATTCAGGACGCGGAGCAACGCAACGGACATGATCGAAGAGATTATCATCAATAATACTTATGTCGTTTCTCCGACAGAGATCCAGTTTCGGTTCTCGCGCTCGGGCGGTCCGGGCGGACAGAACGTCAACAAAGTCTCGACGAAGGTGGAGCTCGTCTTCGACCTTGCCAATTCATCGGCGTTCCCCGAGGAGGCAAAGCAGCTCATCCGTTTGCGCCTTGCGCGCCATATCGATTCCGAAGGTGTGCTGACGATCGTCTCTCAGGAATCACGCAGCCAGTTTCAGAACCGCCGCGCGGCCGTTCATAAATTTACGGCGCTCGTGACACGCGCGCTCATCGTGCAGCGCCCGCGCAAGGACACAAAGCCCACGCGCGCAGCGGTAAAAAAGCGTTTGGAATTCAAATCAAAACATGCTGCCATAAAAAAACATCGATCGAAGAACATCGAGATCGACTAGTCTTATTTTGTTTACACATCCAACGGCGAACTCATTCCCCTTTTCACACAGGATCACTCGATCATCTCTGCCTTCGGGACGCGACAATCAGATGGTGGATAAAAAAAAACACCTCCGATCAAGTCGGCTTCGACTCGGTCAGAGGTGTTTTTATTTTTCGTATTTCGCTATGGCTTAGTGTCCCTTGGGCGGCATGGCACCATGGCCTCCGGCGGGCATGGCTTTGGCGTCGAGAAGCTCCACTTCGAAGATCAATGTCGCGTTCGGCGCGATCTGCGGACCGGCTGCACGCTCGCCGTAGGCGAGGTTCGAGGGGATGAAGAGTTCCCACTTCGATCCGACCGGCATCAGCTGCAGGGCTTCGGTGAATCCGGGAATGATGCCCTTCACGGGGAACATCGCCGGTTCGCCGCGCTTATAGGAATTGTCGAATTCAGTTCCATCGATGAGCGTGCCCTTATAGTTCAACACCACCATCTGGTCTTCCTTCGGCTTCGGGCCTGTGCCCATTGTGATCACTTTGTACTGGAGGCCGCTCGGAAGCGTGACGACGCCCGCCTTCGACTTGTTGGCGGCAAGGAAGGCTTCCCCGTCCTTTTTGTTCTTCTCGCCAAGCGTCTTCATCTTCGCATTCTGTTTCTCCATCACTTCCTTCTGGAAGTTCGT
The DNA here is from genome assembly GCA_035298825.1 of Bacteroidota bacterium. Taxonomy (GTDB): domain Bacteria; phylum Bacteroidota; class Ignavibacteria; order UBA10030; family UBA8401; genus CAISDA01. The sequence goes on along the minus strand of DATGXR010000576.1, from coordinate 1,963 downwards.
CATGACGCTCTTGATCTGCGCTTCGGTCATCAGATGGATGCTCGTGTCTTTCGCATCCTTGATCGCCTGGGCGACGATGTCGGCGTTCAGATCAACTTCCTGCTGCTTCAGATTCTTGCCGAAATCGAATCCGATCGCATAACTGACAGAGTCTGTCAGCGTCTTCATTTCAACCTTGCCCTGATTCTTCGAGCACGAGGTCAGCATCAGACCAAGCGCCAGCATCACAACTACTGCTGAGTATTTCATGGGATTCCTTGCTTTTTTGTATTGGATGATGTGTGTATGTGTGTAGTGTATAATTTTTTTAATTCACGTTCCTGAGAATTGCCAGGACGAATTGGTAGAACCGTTCCACCGTGTCGATGTGCAATCGTTCGTCGGGCGAGTGGACACCTTCCATCGTCGGCCCGAATGAAATCATATCCATGCCCGGAATTTTTTCTCCGATGATGCCGCATTCGAGACCGGCATGAATCGCCTTGACGTTCGTATCCTTGTCATAGAGTTTCTTGTATGTGTCGCGTGCAATCTTCAAAATAGCGGAATCAAGATTCGGCTTCCATCCCGGATATCCTTCGGAGGCTTCCACATCGGCGCCGCCGAGCTCGAGCACGTTGACGACCATTTCGACGATCTCATCGATTTCGGAGGCGACTGAACTTCTCTGGCTTGTGATCACCGTGAGGCGTTTCTTGTCGGTCTTCACGATGGCAAGGTTCGTCGATGTCTCGACCAGATCCTTGATATCGGCGCTCATCTTGATCACGCCGTGCGGCACGCCGGAGAGCGTCTGCATGATGCGCCTGGCAAGCTTGTTCTTCAGAACCTTGCCGGATTTCACCTTCGGCTTCACTTCGATCGTGACAGAAAGATCGGGTTCGACTGTGGCAAGCTCGGCATGGACTGTCGAATTGTATTCGGCAATGACCGCTTTGACGGCATCGACGTTCTTGAGCGGGATGAAGATCACCGCATCGGCTTCGCGCGGAATGGCGTTGCTTTTGTTACCGCCGTTGATCGACGACAGATGCACGCCCAGGGGATCGAGCGTCAGCAGCGCGCGGTTCAGGATTTTCAGCGCGTTGCCGCGGCCCTTGTCGATCTCGAGTCCCGAATGTCCGCCCTTGAGTCCCTTCACGGAGAGTTGTGCCGCGACATGCTTTGCGGGCGCAGGTTTCAGATCGAGCGTCCATGCGCCGGTCGTGTTCTTGCCGCCCGAGCATCCCACAAAGAGATCGCCTTCTTCTTCCGAATCAAGATTCAACAGCGTGCGGCTCTGGATGAAATCGGCCGAAAGATTGTTGGCGCCGTTGAGTCCCTGCTCCTCATCGGTCGTGAAAAGAAATTCAAGCGGACCATGCTCGAGCGACTTGTCTTCCATGATCGCAAGATTTGTTGCGACAGCGATGCCGTTATCGGCGCCGAGCGTTGTGCCGTTGGCGCGAAGAAAATTGCCGTCGCGGACTAATTCGATCGGATCCTTTTCGAAATCATGAACCGTATCGTTGTTCTTCTCGCACACCATGTCCAGATGTCCCTGCAGACAGACGCTCTTCGCCTGTTCGCGTCCTTGTGAGGCCGGCTTGCGCACGACGACGTTGAGCGACTTGTCCTGTTTGGCTTCGAGGCCGAGCTTGCGCGCCGTATCGACGATGTAGTTCGAGATCGCTTTTTCATTCTTCGAGCCGCGGGGAATCTTGTTGATCTCCTGGAAATAGTAGAAGACCCGTTCGGGTTTCAAACCTTCGATTGCTGTAGACATAAGTACGATCCTTTCCTGTTTTTTTATGTTTTCATGCACTAACGATTGTTCCTGTCGACGGCAACGACCGCGGGGAGACTCATGCGAACGTGTACTCTGAATCTTTAGTGTGAAGCGCCGGACATCGTTTCAAGATGAATGAATTTTTCCCTGAAGAGATGCCGCGTAAAGGCGATCACGCGCTCGTTCATCGATTCC
>DATGXR010000575.1:0-2886 GCA_035298825.1 Bacteroidota bacterium | reverse complement strand
CGCGGAGTTTTTTTATTTCCAATTCACATGCCTGTCACATCGATGGAGAGATGGATGCACCGTTCGTCATATTGCGCGGCGCCAGAAGAGCGGGACCGGTTAGAAGGCTCGATCCCGCCCTGTGGTTGGCAATTGTACTGTTACGGTGTCTTAAAGTTCCACCGAGATTTGTCGCTTGTGGGATCGAACTTGGCAAGCGTGGGTGTGCTGTTGCCCACGGCGGTCAATGCCAACGCTTCTTTCGAATTGGGCACGACCTTCGGCATGATGCGGTACGTGCCGTCGGTCAACAGGTCGATGCGCCACAATTGTTCCGGAGCGCCGGTGAATGCGGGCACAGTGATCACGTCGGCATCCGCTGTGGCGGCAAGAGCGCGATTCGTTCCCGCGATCGTGATTTTGAAATACGGCGAGCCGGGATAACCGCCAACGCCTGCAACCGGCGTGATCGTCCACTTCTGATGAGGACGGAACATGTAGTCGCCGATGCGAACATCGATGTTACCCGCGGGCCACTTCCCGATCACGGAGTCCAACGCCTGCGGCGCAACAGGGACGACGGGTCCCTCGACGGCGCGGCCAAAGGCGCGCATGCCGCTTGCCATGCGAACGAAATCGACAGCCAGCTCAAGACCGTATCCGCTGCGTTCCGATTGGATTTCATATGTGCCTTCCTTGAAATTGTCGCCCGCAACCGGCCATCCGTTTTTCCACATCAGCGGACGGATGCCGAGCACGCTTCTGCCTCCCTGAACCAGGTCCGCTTCGTAGTGGCAGGAAAATTTTTGCACGCCGTCGCCGAGATTGAGGAGACCGAAATGTCCCGGTCCAACAAAGCTGCCGCTGGCGCCCACGACGAACTTGCCGCCGCCTTTGAGCATGTCGACGCCCATGTTGTCAAGATAGGGACCGGTCACCTTCTTCGATCGGCCCACGACGATGTTGTATGTCGAGTTGGCGCCGTCGCAGCATGTGCCATGCGTGCCAAGCAGATAATACCAGCCGTCGCGATACATCATGGCGGTCGCTTCGCAGTCGATGGCGATATTCAGCGCTTCGTTGTTCGGCATGCGCTTGCCGGTCTTCGGATCGAGCTCGACAAGGCGGATGAAGCCGAAGTATGTTCCGTATGAGAGCCACAGCCTGTTCGTTGTCGGGTCGAGAAGAAAGGCGGGATCGATCGCATCGCAATCCTCGACGCCGTCTGACGATGCAACGAGTGTTTCATCTTTAAATCCGAAGTCGGGCGATTTCGGATCGAGCGACTTCGTTCACATGACATAGACATTGCTTGCGTGTCCGCCCGACATGCCTCCGCCTCCTTTTGCGTACGACATATAATAGCGATCACCGATTTTGATGACATCCGGGGCCACACCGCCGCCGGGACGCACGGCGCCGCTTTGCCATTCCCATCCGTCTTCTGAAATCAAGCCTCCGGCGCCCGTGCCGAATGTGTAGAACTTGCCATCACAAAACGCGATTGTGGATGGATCGTGGATATACGGTTTGCCGCCTTGAGCAAAAACCGAATTTGACACCATGAGCGAGAGCAGTGTGAGAGCCGCTGCTGTTACGATACGGGAATTCATTCATCCTCCTGGAACTAAACGATTGAGATCATAAATAGAATCGGTAATTATTTTCCAGCCTTGTCGAGGCTGATTGTGAGATCTTTAATGGGCTTGCCATCTTCATCGATGAAGCGCACGCAAAAGTCGCTCATACCCGGACCGTTGATCACGGCGCCGCGAATGATGTTCTGTCCCTTGTTGAGCGTGAGGCGTTTGGAAGTACAATCGTCCATCACCATGCGCCGATCTCCGAAGAGGCTGACTGCTTCCTTGCCGTTGAGCCACCACATCGATGCCGAATTTGACCCGACTGCCATGCGGACATTCTTCATCTCGCGCGGACTGTTGACGATTGTCACGGCCCAAAAGATGACGCCGTAGAGCTGCTTGTTCAAGCCGTACGCGAATCGAAAGAGCTTGACGTTGAACATCGTCGACTCGAGCGCATGCCATGCGAGTTGCTGGCCTGAGACAGTGACTTTGTCGCCGTCTCGCGGCACGACTGTAAACTGGTTGGGAAAATATTCGGTTGCGAACGTTGCCCTTACGTACGTGTCGGTAAACACGGTGTTGCCGCGGTTCGGTTTGTTGATCGGCTCGAGCAGGAGCCAGCGCTGGAGAAAGCCGTCAGCGTCCGGAGCTTTGGGAGCCGATGTGGCAGGTGTGAAGAACGGAGCGAGGCTGTGTGTCGTATCCTTATCCGCCGCTGCGGCGGAACTGACGTGAAGCGAGACGACGACCAGGATGCCTAATGCGAGTGTCACGATGTTGCGAGATATATTCATTGTTCACCCTTTGCAGATTTTTCTATACTTGTGCATGCAACCAAAACGCATCTCGTTTTGTGCGTTCAGTCTACGGAAATCATGTGATATTATCAAGCGTTTTTATCGGTTCAATATGTATTAAACCGTTTTAATTTGTTGGATCACATTCTCCGCTGACTTGCGGTGCTTCCCCTTACTTTTTGGTGAAAAAGTTTAGACCCTCGCCATATATGAGTGGACAACAACGAATCCGAAGCGTTTGCCACTGTTGAAAGAGGATGGGGTGATTGAGGATGATTACGGCAGCGGATGACGAAGAGAATGCGAATGCGGCGTCAGGCGTCGTGCTCATCCTTCTTCAACCTGTGTTTGATGCGGGCGTAATATTTTCCGTACTGCTGTTCGGCGCAGTCCGGACAGACTCCGTGCGAGAAGATCGCTTGCGAGTGCGTTTGGATGTATCCCTCCAGGCGATCCCAATAGCCGTCGTCGTCACGAATCTTCTTGCACTTCGAACAGATGGGAAGAAGCTTGCCGAGCGTCTT
>DATGXR010000574.1:0-2190 GCA_035298825.1 Bacteroidota bacterium | reverse complement strand
GTTAACCTCCAGTCAATTTATCATTCGAAAATTCTTCTGGCGACTATCCCTGAAATAGACGCACTTGGATTAGTCGTTAAAGATGATCAATACCTCGACCCGCTGATTGCATATTTAAAACATTCTAATACTGATTTTATTTTTAGTGAAATTGGCGTACCTCTTCTATCGAAACCGGAAATACTTGAAACCGGAGTTCCATTCTTCATTGCTTCATGGCAGGATCAACATGAAAGCAACAAACTTACTTTTGATGGGATCATAGATCGAAAAGGCAGATATAAAACCGACTATTTCAAGTTAAAAAATTCATTACAAAATTCGAGTATTAACGTTGAATTTCCCAATATCCGGATTCTTAAACCGGCAACGCTTATTTATCAAGATTTGATATTAGACTATTATGCTCTTTTTTACAATTCTATTGAAGGTTGTTGGAATCATGGAAACGAACTAAAAGATTTCAAATTTGAGTGGTCGTTGGTTAAATGTGATATCTATGGCAACTATATAGCAATAAAGGATATTGGAGATGGTGACAAGATATCCATCAAAATACCGCGGGATCCCGAACGTTATAAATTATTGCTCACGATAATTAAAGGAGATATTATAACTACAACGATCACTTCGTTAAACACTCCTTTAATTCAATAGAAAGAAAGGCTCTGAGTGCGTGTCAAAATCAAATTGTGTTTGATGACGGAATTGAACAATATCAGGTTGTTGAACGAGCACCGAAGCGGCGTGCGGCGCGGAACATCTGCACAAGGCGCGATGGCGGCACATCTTCCTGAATATTATGCGCGGCGGCGAAGATTTATCCCCCGCGATCGTTCATGACGTTGATCGTCGCACGCACGGATTCTTCGATCTGTTCCCCGGTCCCGAACGGCAGGAGCTCCTGCGTGTCGATGCCGCCGTGAAAGACGATCGAGTTGCCGTATGTTTCTTTCAGACTGCGCGGATCCATCATCGAGGCTTTTGGCTGAATGGGATTGAGGATCTCGACGCCGGCATCGATCAATTCACCGATGATCGGAAAGACGCTGCCGCAGGAATGATGCAGGAATGCCGCGCGTGTGAACTGCTTGGTGAAGCGGATGCGTTCGGCGAAGTATGGTTTGATGAGCGAGGTGAACATGTCAGGCGACAGAAAGAGTCCTGATTGTGTGGCGAAATCGTCGCCGCTCGATGTGTAATGGACGTAGGAACCAAGCGCACCGTAATACTGCTCGATGACCGCCTTCTGATACTCGAGAATGCGCGCGAAGAAGCGGTGGACAAATTCATGATCGATCGCCGTGCGGATCAGAAAATCGTCGAAGCCGCACATCCAGCATCCCAGTTCGAAAATACCGTAGACAGGATGCTCGGCACAGATGACATAGTCGGTCTCTTCAAAGAGTCGTTTGGCCTCCGATGCGTGCCGTCGTATCTCATCCGCATCGATCGATCCAGGATCGGGCCATGCGTATGAATCCAGATCGTCCACTGTCGCGTCGCGGAGCGGATAGCTCACCTGCTCCCAGTACATGCCGGTGTGAATGCGACGGATGCCCCACTCGTCGATGTACTCGCGATCGGAGATGATCTTTTTTTGAGACTGGTTCGGGATGAGGATCGAGCCGACCGAGCGCGTGTCGATGTCGAGACAGTTCAGGATCCGTTCATCGATGCGGCGAGTGATGCCGAACGGCAGCACATCATACGGGGATTCGGGCGTGAAGCCCAGATAGTCGAGCAATGTGTGCATGCTCCGTCCCTCCATCCCGGAAAGCGGGCATCCCCCCAGATCGAGCAGAAGATGCTCCGGTGTTTCGTGGCGGAGTGTGCGCGAGAAATCGTCTCTGCGGCTCATTCGAAGACCTCTGCGTTGTTGTGTGAATATCGCGAGAGAATCGCACAAATGCCACAGCTATTTTTTTTCGCACGGGGATATGCGTGAAGCAGTATTGTCGGGTTGATGCAGATTACATCGTGGCAAACATACCGATGGAGGCAACGATCATGATCACTGCCGTTGCCCAACCGAGAAATTTCAATGATCGCGAACTCACGCGCGATCCCATGATCTTGCGATTGCTCGTTAAGAGGACGATCAAAATGATCAAGGGTGGCGCCAAGACACCGTTCAATACAGCCGAATAAAACAGCATCCTGACCGCATTGAAGCCGAAGAAATCCAAT
>DATGXR010000573.1:0-5750 GCA_035298825.1 Bacteroidota bacterium | reverse complement strand
AGCGCTGTCAGGACTGATCACGCCAGCCAGGGCGACAGACTCGGTGTCGTCATCGTCGGCAGCGGCATCGACTACGGATGCAGACTCGATTTCGGCGAAGGCATCGAGGTCACGGATCTTGTCTATGCAGGACGCGAGGCGGACTCAGAATTCGATCAGTGGTGGTGCACGCTCACCATTTCGAACCTTGCCGCCCTGGGCAAGCGCGCAGTCACAGCGACTAATGCCGATCAGGGAAGCGGCACGCTCTCAAACGGTTTTGAGATCGTGAAATCACACGGCGAGTTTTGCGACGCTCTCACGCTCATCGTGCCAGCTCAGGCGCCGATCACCGTGCCGCGCGTGACAAAGAAGCTTGCGACTGAAGACTTACCGGTGCGTTCCGAACTTCAGGCGCTCGTTGCAGAGCACACAGTGCAATGGCAGGCGCTCAAAGCGGTGCTTGAAGAGCTCGCAACGATCGAGCGATCGAAGACGGACAGAACCAAAGTCGAACAGCTCTGGAAGCAGAGACTGCTATTGGAGAAGAAACTGCGTGAGATCGAGAACTCGTTTGCGCAGATTCTTGCGCGCTGCCCTCATTCGATCTCGGATGCCGAGTACGCGCAGATGCGCACCGGCGTCACCACCTGCATCGAGTGCTTATCTGCCGAGCGCATTGTTGCGCTCGATGATGCGCGTGCGGTGAATGTCTTTTACAAATATTCCGAATACGCAGCGAAGGAGCGCGTGTATTCCTCCATCCGCGAGAACGTCGTGCATGCCCTGCAGTGGTGGCAGCACTTGAGCGGACTGCGATTGCTGAAAATTCAGGAGCAGATCAAAGCGGAACGCTTTGCGATGATCCGCGAAAAAGGCGCTATCGACGTCCACCGTCTGCGACCGTTGCAGAGAAAACTCCGCGATGCGTATCTCGATATGGGTCGCACGACTTTCCTTTATACGCAAACGAATCTCGAAGATCTGCTTTTCCATCAGGATTCCTATCTCTCGGCCTGGCGCGAAGTGACCGCACAGTCGCAGAACATCGAAGAGGCATCGACACTGAAGAAACGCTCGGCGCAGCGCGTCATTTTCGGATTGAAATATCTGCACAGCGCAACACTCGGCGTCGCACTCGGAGGCGCCATCGATGCCGGCAAGCGTTTTGTGAATTCCGCCTTCTCGGTCATGCAAATCACTGAGCCCTTTGCCAACACGGTCTCGAAGGATATCACACAGAAAATCGCTGACTCGCGCGCACAGTATCAATCAGCCGCCAAGGCGATCGAGAAGGCATCATCGCTTTCGGATGAGGAAAGCGCAAAGCTCGACGACACGGATTTTGCCTCGGCGCAGGGTCTGCAGCTGCTTCTTGATGATCGCATCTATGTTGAGCAGACAAGCGGCGGTCTGCCCCGCCTCGCGGCGTGTTACGATACAAGCATCCCGGAGATGATGGACGGCGAATTCAGCATTGCCATTGCGCATGCGCGAATCAACGCGCGCGATATGCGCACGACACTTCGCCTGGCCGAGGGAGCGAAACCTTCCGGCGACTATGAACGCTGGAAGCGTGCCATCACCAATCCCATCGGCACGGTGAACACGTTCATGCAGAACGCCGTCTTCGATCGCTTCTCCACGACCGAAGCCTGGGTGAGCAATCGTGAGACTGAAGCAAAGCAAATGTCCGATCTCCAATTTCTCTTCCGCAAGATCGATTATAAGGTCGATCTTGAAACACTGCTCGGATTGCTCTATCCAAAAATTTTCCAGATCCACGACGAGCTGCAGAAATCAAATCCGGATTATATCCAGTTTCTGATGGAATACCGGCGCATCGCCGCGCAGGGACGATTGGAAGAGATCCTGCGCGAACACATCGCCAGATCGCAGAACATCTCACGCGAGTCGTGGGAAGAGATGATCCGAAGAAATTACCGTTACGTCGCCTCGACGAATGCAAGGGATGTGGCGCGCGTTCTGCAGTTTCAGGGCCTCGACCGGATGGTGGTATGGGATTTCGACGGAGCGCTTGAATCGTTCTACCAGGCAAACGAGGCCGACCCCCGATTGATCACGCTTCCCGCGCTGGAAAAATTGCGCGAAGATTTCGCATGGGAAAAAACAATCACCGCCGGCACTGAGTTCGCCGTGCAGCTGGGCAATACAGGTATGCATACGGCGTTCTTCGCGTGGCTGGGCAACAGCTTCGGCGAGTTCTTCGGCGTCGCACCGGCTCCGTCGCTGCTGCAGGCATATCGGGCGGGCGAACTCTCGGCCGCGCAATTTGCCTCGGGCTTTGCCGATTTCTGTTGGATGCAGGTCAATCCATTTGCAGGCATCACCAAAGCGATCGCGCTGCAGCAGGAATGGGAGGAGATCGCCAAGGCCGTGAGCGAATCCCGTTGGCTCGTTGAGCAGGGCGTGTTGACGCAGGACATTCTCGGCTCCGCCCTGCTCTGGCTGGGTGCGGACCGTGAATATGCCGACTTCGTTGCCAACGTGCTCGTCAACAGCGGCTTTCACCGCTTGGCAAATCAGAACTCGGTCGTCAAAGAAGCGATCACCAAACTGAGAGAAGTCGAACTGCGATTCACTCCCACCTCCGTCGACATCTCGCTTTGGAACCGGAAGCAGACGGCTCGGCAATCGCTCTTTGACGAGCTCGGGCTCCTGAAATCGATGCGTGAGTTGGACGAGCAATTCAGGAAACTGGGCAAGGAAAAAACAGGCACACCTGTGTACGAGTCGCTCTGCAATCGGATCGGATCATTGAAGAATCTCCTTCTCAACAAGCTTGCTCCGATGACCGAGACCGAACTCGAACAGCGCTATACGCTCTTCGAAGAAAAACTGGAGCGGATCAAGTCTTCGGCGGCGGACGCCGCAGAGCAGCGGCTGAAACTGATCTCCGAATTTCTGATCGAAAATCCACTTGAGCGGATCGAGCCGCTTGTGAAGGCATCGAGTCCCAACGGGAAATTTTATCGCGAGCTCTGCAAGAAAATCGACCAGCAGCGGCTTGCGATGGTGAGTGCGATTGAAACGAAGTTCTTAACCATGCATCCGGAATATGCGCAATACTTTGAAGCATATATCTACAACGGATCGTGGAGTGCGCCGGAACGTGCCGGATACAAATACCTGACGAGCGATCTGGATCTCAACATGCTTGTCAGGCGGGACACGCCCGCAGCCAAGCGCACTGAAATGAAAAATGCCTTCGATCAATTTTTCCGCAGCCAGACAGGCATGCCGCCCGAGGCGATTAAGCTCACCGCATTTGCGGACGTGGAGCCGGTCTTTCGCGCGACAGGCGAAGATGCGATGGCATTTCTGCACAGCATCATCGATCCGGACCTATGCGCACGCTTGCAGCAGGACATCAATCTGAATAACGAAGCTCTCGCACGCAATCTCGGAGAGGGCGAACGCTATCTGCTGCGCGGCTCGCTTTTCTATCTCCAGTTCATGAACAAATTCTGCAAGGTGAAACGCTTGCGGAACGGTCAGTTGGTCGACGATCCCGACGGTGCAAAAATTTTTGAACATCTGAGATTCGCTCCCTGGATGGGATTCGATCTGGTGGTTGGTCAGCTTCCCTTCATCAACAAAGCGCGCTCGACGTACAAAAATGAAAACGTCACATATATGAAGCATCTGGACAAGTATGCAATGCGCGCGCTTCTCGGGATGATCATTCAATATCCTCGCGGACTGCATGAGCTGCATCTGGTCGATGCCGCGTTCGTGGAACGCGCAGGCGGCCCCGAGTTTGCTCTGATCAAACTCGTTGAAAAAATCGGGCGCCAGGCAGATCCCATGCAGCCATCCGATGCCTCCCTCTCGGAAGTTGCGGCGCTGAAGGCAGGACTGCGTGAATTGGGATTATCACCCGAGCATTCCTTGCTCTTACAGGAATGGGTCGCACGCAAGGAAGGCAGGCCGTTGGAAGAAATGTTCGAGTCGCGCGCCGGAGGAAAAATCACTGATCCCAACGATCCGCGCCTGAGCGATTTTTCTGCAAGGCATCTCAAGGAGACCGAAGCCTTTGTTCGCACGATCGTGGAACGAACCATCCTCGGCCAGGCGTCATTCCTGAAGCAATTGGAAAACGCATTCAAGGTCGAGACGGATCCCGGGCGGCAGCAGGTGATCAAGGATAAAATGCTTGAGATTCTCTATTCGCAATCCGCCGTCTGGAAGCAGCTGAGCAGCGGGCAGCAGACCTGGATCCTGAAGCATTCGCCGCCTGAATCGGATTACTGGCTGGTGATTGCGGAGCTCGAGCGTGTGCGCGCGGCATCGGAGCAGAGTAATTGGGATGTATTGTTCAAGACATGGCAGCCGCGCATCTTCACACGGAGTGATGATGAGCTCGAGCGCCTGAAAGAGTCGTCCCGAAAACGCACCATGAGCGCCGAGGCAGCGGATTTGCTTGAGACCAATCTTTAGAAGAGCGCGCCGTCGACCGCATTGACAGAAAGCGCCCGCCCTGAAAAATGCGCTCATGGGTTTGGGATTCCTCTCGAGCAGTTCGGTCGGAATTAGCGTGCCGAAGGTTCTGAACGATTGAAGTGCAAACGGTGTTGAATAACATACCTTTTGAATTGTAAAATTTTTTCGATGACTCAGCCCTCGGAACAAGATACTATTGAACCGCTAGCAACGGGGAATGCCCCCTAAAGTGTTTCATAATCGATTGAGAAAGGAGACATGATGAAGTCAACGCACAAGATTGTCCCGCATTTGTGGTTTGACAAGGAAGCCAAAGAAGCCGCACAGTTTTACTGTTCCATCTTCCCGGATGCGCGCATCACAAATCTCACGGTGCTGCACGATACGCCGTCGGGCGATTGTGACATCGTCTCGTTCGAACTTTCCGGCCAGTCGTTCATGGCAATTTCTGCCGGACCGCTGTTCAGATTTAATCCTTCACTATCCTTCATCGTCAATTTCGATCCGTCGAAGGACGCCAATGCCCGGCAGCATCTCGATCAGATGTGGGAGCAATTGTCCGCTGGCGGCACGGCACTGATGCCGCTCGATACGTATCCGTTCAGCGAGCACTACGGATGGATACAGGACAAGTACGGACTCTCATGGCAGCTCATGCTCACCAATCCGGGAGGCGAAGAGCGACCGTTTATCGTTCCGACACTGTTGTTTGTCGGCGCCGTCTGCGGTAAAGCGGAAGAAGCCACCGATTTTTATCTATCTGTTTTTTCATCCAACCCCAATTCCGGTTCCGACCACACGAATACAAAGCGGGGTAATCTTTACCGCTATCCCAAGGGGGTGCAACCCGATGATGAAGGAACGATCATGTTCACGGACTTCATGATCGGCGGCGAGTGGTTTGCGGCGATGGACAGCGCCTACGATCACAAGTTCGCCTTTAATGAAGCCGTTTCGCTTCTTGTGCAGTGTGAAAGCCAGGAGGAGATCGATTATTTCTGGAAGGCGCTTTCTGCCGTACCGGAGGCCGAACAGTGCGGCTGGCTGAAAGACACGTACGGGGTCTCATGGCAGATTACATCGACAGACTTGGAAGAGATGATGCGCCATGGCTCACGCGAGCAGATCGATCGGATCACGCGAGCCTTTTTGCCGATGAAGAAAATTGACGTGGCAATACTGAAGAAAGCCTACGAAGAAGCGGCAGGCAGCTAATCGAAGATGCATCGAGAGAGAGAGTGTGCCGAGTTGAAATGACATAATATGACACTCTTGAGGAAGAGTTCGAAGTCGCAAAAGAGATCATC
>DATGXR010000572.1:0-9162 GCA_035298825.1 Bacteroidota bacterium | reverse complement strand
GAACCTGCAGGTTGCGCCGATTTCCATCGGCAATTACATCGAAGGCGAGATGGCGTACTTCGATTGGGTTGAAAGTCTCATCCCCGATTATCGCACCAATGCGAAGAATATTTTCGGTATGCGCGGCGCACATTATCCAATTGCGCCCTCGAAAGATTCAGGTGTGTTCAATATGTTCGACCATGCGGACAGCACAGGCGAAACCTGGCCGCACGCCTATTGGATCAGCGCCGGCGGCTGGGTGGTGCGACCGTTCTGGGATCACTACCTTGTCTCGGGTGATCGGGAGTTTCTGCGCAACCGAATGGTGCCAATTTATAAAGACCTCGCGTTGTTTTACGAGGACTTCCTGACACTGACGGACAAGAACGGAAATTACATTTTTGTACCTTCGTTCTCTCCGGAGAATAATCCCCTCAACTTGAATCCCGGATGCATGGCGGTGATCAATGCAAGCATGGACATTTCAGTGTGCCGGGAGGTCCTTTCGAATTTAGTCGAAGCGTGCGAACTCCTGGGTATCGAATCAGAAGGCGTACAGAGATGGAAAGCGATACTCGCCAAACTGCCGCCCCACTTGCTCGAACCTGATGGGACGTTGAAGGAATGGGCATGGTCCGATCTTGAAGAGCGATATAACCACAGGCATATCTCTCAGGGCTACGGCGCATGGCCTGGCGACGAAATTGACCCGGACCGCACGCCCCAACTCGCCAAGGCATTGGTGATCGCAAATCGAAAACGTTCGCATGAACGCCTTGCAGCTCATAGTCAATGTCAACGAGGATTGATCGGAGCACGGCTCAAAGACAGTTATATGGTGGATAGTGAACTGCGTCAGCTGCTTGAACAAGGCTTCGTGGGAACCACGCTCCTGTGTCCGCACGACCCCTACGCAAACATGCGCATCGCGGATGCGCAGGGCGGAATTCCCGCCATCATGATGGAAATGCTTGCCTATTCACGTCCCGGTGTGATTGAAGTGCTTCCGGCTCTTCCTCCTTCGCTTATGAAGGGAGCGATCAATGGAATGCTTCTTCGCACCGCTGCGAGGTTGGATAAACTCGCATGGAACATGGATGCCCGCACTGTGGATCTCGCGATCACCTCGTTGAAAAAACAGAAGATCACGTTAATCGCGAGGTACGGCATACGGGAAATTTCGGCCCCTTCAGGTGTCGTGAATGCGAATCCTCATTCAGGCGAGGCTGCGTGTGATCTGCAGTTGCCAGAAGGAACAACGGTTGAACTTCATATTAAAATAGACCGGCGAAACACGCTGGATTGGACTCAATGGTCGTAATTTCATAAAGAAAATTATGGAACGCAGAAAATTTGTCAAGACAGGTGCGGCTGTTGCCGGATTAATGGCTTCTGTGAAGATATCGCCATTGCTCTCTGCGACTGAAAAGAAATTTGAGAAAAAAAAGATGCTGTCGGAGGACAATCGCCCGGCTGAATATCTTCAGCGCGTGCAAAAGAGTCCGTTCTTGCCCAAGCAACCGGCAGCCGGCAAATCGTATCCGATCTCACCGATGCCGTTGGCGCAACGAGTGAAACGGAAGATCGTCCCCCAACGGGGATTTTGCAGCATCACTCCCGGAGGCACAGTCAATCAGGCTCTTACTTCGGGCAATGGTGCGATGAATATTGAATTGATGGGAGAACCCTACGCGGAGAGAATCCTATTCAATCACGAACGATTACTCATGCCGTGGAAGAAGCCCTTGGAGGCGCCCGATGTTGCGAAGATTTTTCCACAGGTGCGGCAACTGATATTGGACGGAAAGACCAAGGACGCCATTGCTCTTGCTTTTCAGCAGATGAATGAAACACCGATCAAGCCGGACACCGAACCGCATCTGACGATCCCCGCATTCCTGATGAAGCTCGATTTACCGAAAGCCGAGTCGGTGTATGATTATCTGCGTACTGTCAATTTCGAAAACGGCGAGATCACGGTTCACTGGACAGACGATCGGGGCCGCTGGATTCGTCGCACATTCGCTTCGCGACCCGATAATGCCGTTGCGCAACTGCTTGTCGCCCCGCAAGGCAAATCAATAAACGTCCGCATTTCTTTGGAGAAGTCGGCGGAGTGGAGCATGTGTTCGGGAATGGATTGGGGCGCCAAGAGGGGAATCGGAACCACAGAACCGGATATGAATGCGTTTACCGATCTTGCTGTGGAACAAAAAAAATACGCTCCCAAAGGCGTCGACGCGTGCGATGTTCAGCAGGATTCAAACGAACACCATATGGTCTACAAATGCCGTTTGGATCCCTCTGTTGATCATAGCGGCTACGCTGGTGTGACACGCGTGGTGCGCAGCGGCGGCTCAGCCAAAATGGATGGAAACTCGCTTGTGATCGAGAATGCATCGTCCGTCTTGCTGCTCACACGCATTGATTATTTTTCCGATTACAGCGAAGACAACATCGTAGCGCTTCAGAAGGCGGTGGACGCACTCACTCCCGACTATACCGCACTGCTTGAGCGGCACGAAAAGATTCATTCCGAAATGTTCAACCGTGTGACGATCGATTTCGGGGGAGCATCGCAATATGGCATGTCGACCGAAGAGCTTCTCGCAGACCAGCATTCAAGGGCGGACTATTCGCCCGCGTTGCTTGAGAAGATCTTCGGAATGGGACGCCACTGGTTCATCCTCAATAGCGGCGCGTATCCGAGCATCGCATCCGGAATCAACTCCACGATCGACCTCCAAACGGCCGGCGCAGTGCAGGGCGATCTGCGTGAAGGCATGGAGGCGTATTTCAAATGGATGGAAGAAATCGCGCCCGATTGTCGGACGAATGCAAAGAACATCTTTGGATGTCGCGGCACATCGTATCCGCTTTTTCCCGATAAAGGATTCGGCGTCAATTTCTATTATACTCCCAATACAGAAATCGGTGTGTGGCCATATTGGATTTCGGCAGGAGGCTGGCGCATGCGCCCGTTCTGGGAACACTACCTTGTCACCGGCGATGCGGAATTTCTCCGTCATCGTGTGATGCCAGCCTATAAGGAGTTGGCCGAGTTCTACGAGGAATTTCTGACTGTCACGGACAATGATGGAAAGTTTATTTTCGTTCCCTCGATCTCGCCTGAGAACACCTCTCGCATCAAGGGGCAGTCCGGACCCGGACTGATCAATGCGAGCATGGATATTGCAGTCTGCCGCGAAGTGCTTTCGAATTTAATCCATGCCTGCGAGCTGTTGGGAACCGATACGGAGAATGTTAAAAAATGGAAGGCGATGATCACGAAATTACCGCCGTATCTGCTCGAAGTGGACGGTACTCTGAAGGAATGGGCATGGCCTGCGATTGAAGAGCATTACAGTCACAGGCATCTCTCTCATCTCTACGGCGCATGGCCGGGCGATGAAATCGATCCCGATCGTACCTCACAATTGGCCCGGGCTGCGGAAATCGCCAACCGGAGGCGTACATTCGATACAATGCCCAACGCCGTGGCAGGTGAAACGTTGGCTGCGTACGGCCGTTGCCATCGGGCTTTGGTTGGAGCCAGGCTCAAGGACAGTATTCTCGTGGACATTCAATTGCGGCAATTGATTGAGCAAGGGTATGTCAGTACGGCACTGCGCTGCTCGCGCGAACCATACAGCCGGCCTGTGCCGGATGCGCAGAGCGGGATTCCTGCAATCATCATGGAGATGCTTGCTTATTCACGTCCCGGTGTCATCGAGGTCCTGCCTGCGCTTCCTCTTTCGCTGAAAAAAGGATCGATCAACGGCATGCTTGCTCGTACGTTTGTACGGATCAATACTCTCGCCTGGGATCTGGAGAAGCGAACAGTGGATCTATCGATCACATCCATCAAAAAACAGGATCTCACATTGATCGCCCGGTATGGATTAGAAACCATCTCTGCGACGTCTGGAGTATTGGGAGCGTTTACGAAAGGCAGTGCGGATTGTGAATTGCATTTGCCTGAAAATAAACGAGTGGAACTCCATCTGAAGATCGGCAATCGAACACCGCTTGACTGGATCGATCAGGTTGCGTAGCAGTACTCGCATTCAGTGCATCGTTTTTTTTGATGTGTATGGATTCTAAAAAAAAGCAATTACTTACTTTACTAAATTTTTAAAAACCGACCCGAAAATTAAATAATTCGTATTCCCGGCAATCGTGCCTTCGTTTTCTCCCCACAGAAAAGGCCAGTCGTCGTAGTTTTCGAAGTGATCGGGCTTTCTGAATAATACCCCCGGAGCAACATTGCCGGGGATAAACGAAAAATCAGCCCTGTTGTTGCCATAAAAAACAGCTTTCGGACGAGTTGCTCCCACTGTTGCAACGAACGAATAATTATGGTAGGGATGGCAGCCAAAGAGCCAGTTGGAAATTTTAAACGCATTGTTTGCGTCGATGATATCGGGAAAATATTTTGCGGCAAAACAAACGGTCGTGCCAAAGTTTAACACCGCTCCGTTGCCGGCCCAGTTCCCAAGACCGATGGGCACTCCATATGGATTGTTCTTTTCAAGTCCCTTGATATATTCTTTGTACTTTTCAACATAAGGGCGAAGCTTTTCTTTGTAGGATGCATCCATATGCGGTATGGCATCCAATGCGGTCAACAGGTTGAAACTGACGTTACGATTCAGTGCAGGCCATAACAGCTCCTGGAATTTATCGAGGTATTGTTTCTCTCCCGTTGAGATGTAGAGTTGAAGATTGGTGGCAACATCCACTGCTCCGCCTCCTCGCTGTTCACCATGCTCCTGCGGTCGATCGGCCAATAATTCAGTCGCCTCTTTCAGAAGTCTTTTCGACTGCGTCAATGCTCTTGCCGAAAGGTCGTCGTTATATCCCTTCAACGCCCGGCTTGCCGCGGCAAACATCGTTGCCGCCTGGAGATCAAGGCTGGGATTGCGGCTTGTAAATGCCCACATACCATCCTTCACTCCGCTCGATCGGCCGTCCGGAGCGATTTCGTACGGGCCAAGATTCGGATTATATGGAAGGCCGTCGGTGATCGACGCCGCGTCGCCAAGGTGATGATAATTATCAAGCACCGAGTTGGAGAGGGCTTGTGACATATGGCCGATCATTTCCGCCTGAGCGAGAAGATTCAATGTTCCATGCTCGATAAACTGCAGCACATCCGGCGTTCCATCCGGGCGATGAAGATCAACATAGCGATGCTTCTGATCGACGAATGTTTCATCGCGCATGGGTTTGAAATATTCCCATGTCTTCACGAAGTTCTCCACGACGTCAATGTTCGATCCCGTTTCGATATCAAAATCTCCGGCATCGAAAAATCCACCGACGTTTAATCCGGGAATTAATTCAAGCGCCTTATACTTTGTATCGGTTGTTGGTCCCTGGCCGTGAAGGTCGAAGTGATCGGTATTGGGCGGAGCCTGCAGATACCCATCCTTAAACGGCTCGCCATGCCACACCCTGTACGCCTCCTTCACGAACATGTGATTCATGTGTATGGGGATCCAGGTATCGCTTGTCGCATCGGTGATCCAATTGTACACACTCGTGTCGATCAAAAAATTATTTGTTTTAACATTGCCGTACTGAATATAGTAGATACCAGGGGCTTTCACAGAAGAGAAATCAAATTTCACGTAGTGATATTTAAAATAATCGCCCCAGTGTACGATATCGCCGCTGAATACTTCAGTCGCTTTGCCGTCATCACCTATTTTATAGATCGAAGCGCGCGCAATCGGTTTGTCTTTCTTGTCGAGTTCAATCACGGAGACTTTTGGTTGCGAAGGGATGTAGCCCACTTGAGAGAAACCGATATTCGGTTCTCTGATCCAACCTTTAATTGCATTGGGTTCAACGGTCCAGGTCAACACCTTGCCCGTTTTTCCTGACGGAAGCACGCTGCGCACCACAAACCAGCCGTTTTGTGCGAGCATCCGGCCATCGTAGAGCAGAAGATCGGCATCAGGCGATGTGATTTTTACCAGACGCGAGGGTTCGTCCGGCGCAAGAATCATGGTGCGGCCGGTTTCGAGCGGGAGCGGATCGATGAATCTGCCGGTACCCCTGTCGTCGGAAGTGACGTACCCTTTGAATTGTTTTATTTTTTCACTGTTCGGTTTCGTGATTGTCGCGCTTACCGCATAGCGCGGGAATCGATTCGGGCGCCCATCCATGACATACGCTTTACCCCAATATTGCGAGGGGAGAAATTCAAGATTGAATCCGGCTTTTCCTTCAAGGACCGCGGGAACAGGTTGATCGAGGTACACAGAAATTTCAACACCAGAACCCTTCGCTGTGACAACCACACGCGAATCAAAATCATAATCTTTATACTTTAACGACGCCTCAATTGTTTTCGATGTACGATCGACCTTTCGGTTCGATACGATAGGAACAAGATCCCACTGTTCCGGCGTGCTTGAAAGTCTCACAGCACCGCCCTGGGCAGTTCGGATGCCATGGTGAATCAATTCAATACCGGCGTTCTTTTCGTCGTTAAAACCTCCCGTAAAAAGATTGCTATACACAAGAACATTGACGCCTTGCGTTTCGAAATACTCAAGATCATTGAGTTTCAAATCCTGGCCCGAGGCATCAGTGAATGCCATCAGAAGCACCACGGCGACAGATAAAAAAGTGAGATTTTTCATATTGAAAAAAATTAAATGATGCAACGTGTATAGTGTTTTTTCCCCTTTTCGATTCTTTCTATCAAGCTGAAAATTTCATCAAATTACACTTTTTTATTTCCATATCCAAACACGCCAGGAGTGGATATCATAAAATCCCTGAAAACAGACCGTACGGGGCACATTTTGATGTGAGGAGGCGTTTGAAATTCATGGTTGAATTATTGAAATGGTTCAAACGTGATTGAACCGTAAACAATTTTTGTCTATCTTGTTTTGTGTTACTGATATCAAAAAATATTCACTCAAAACATTTCTCTTTACGATTGGAGGTTGTCAATTGAATCTTAAACATGCAGGTATGTTATCGGCAGCCATGCTAGCCTGTCAATTGTGTTTTGCTCAGACTAACAAGACTGCGGCGATAGAAGATTTTAAACCTTCGGCCACTACGCAGCCGGGTCAACAATATCCCCAGGTCAATTCTGAAGGTCGTGTTCGCGTATCCGTTGCGGCGACACAGGCGACGAAAGTTCAACTGGATATCGGCGCCGTCAAGTACGATCTTGTGAAGGATGACAAAGGCGTCTGGACCGGAGATTGCGCTCCGCAGGACGAAGGATTCCACTATTATCAATTGAATATCGACGGAGCATCGGTTCCCGATCCGGGAAGCCTGTATTTTTACGGCGCCAGCCGTTGGGGCAGCGGCATTGAAATTCCCGCCAAAGATCAGGCGATCTACGCGCTCAAAGATGTTCCCCATGGCCAGCTGCGAGAGTGTCAATATTTTTCGAAATCAAGCAAGAGCCTGCGTCGTGTCTATATTTATACGCCGCCCGGATACGACAATGATAACAGCAAACGTTATCCCGTGTTGTATCTCCAACATGGAATGGGTGAAAATGAAACAGGCTGGGGCAATCAGGGACATGCAAATCTGATCATGGACAATCTGATCGCCGAAGGAAAGGCGACTCCCTTTATCATCGTCATGGAAAACAGCAGCGTCAATTTTCCGCGCGGACCCAGGCCGGCAGGCGGAGGTCCGATGGGAGGTTTTAATTTCGCCGAACAATTCGAGCGCATGCTTCTCGACGATCTGATCCCGTATGTTGAATCCAATTTCCGTGTGATTGCCGATCAACCTCATCGGGCGATGGCAGGACTGTCGATGGGAGGAATGCAGACCCGCCTGATCACACTGGCTCATCTGGATAAGTTCTCGCAGATTGGCATCTTCAGCGGCGGCAGCATCAGCATGGAGGATGTGAACAAGGCTCAGGATTTTAAGGAGAAAGTAAAATTAGTGTTCGTGAGCTTCGGCAGCAGAGAGCTCGAGAACCGCAGACCGGGCGGCCCTTTCGGCGGTGATCCGAAAGTCAACTCCGATTCACTCAGCCAGGCCGGCATCAATGCACATTTCTACGTATCTCCACAAACAGCTCACGAATGGCAGAGTTGGAGGCGCAGCCTGCATGAATTTGCCATGTTGTTATTCAAAAACTAAACACACACGACTATGAAACAGTATCTCATTGGATTGATTGTCTTCTTCGCAATTTCAGGTTCACTGTGTTTCGGGCAGACTGCACCGACAGCGGTGAAGGATGATTTCAAACCTTCAACGCTCAATCAACCCGGCCAGGAATATCCTCAGGTGAATTCGCAAGGCTATGCGCGATTCCGTATTGTGGCGCCTCAGGCCCAAAGTGTAGTTGTGAGCCTGGGACTCGGCGGAACCAGAGGCGGGACTCCGCTCAAGAGAGCTGCCGATAGCACATGGATCGGCACGACGGCAGGACCGATGGAAGAAGGATTCCATTATTATCACCTGACGATTGACGGCGGTGTCTTCAACGATCCCGGCACATTGAATTTTTATGGTTCGACGCGTTGGGAAAGCGGCATCGAAATTCCAGCGCACGATCAGGATTTCTATGCGCTGAAGGACGTTCCGCACGGCAATGTGCAGCAGATTCTTTTCCCCTCGAAGAGCACACACACTTCGCGCAGGGCGTTCGTCTACACACCTCCGGGATATAGCAGCGACCAGACGAAGCGTTACCCCGTGCTGTATCTGCAGCATGGCTGGGGCGAGGATGAAACTGCCTGGAGCAATCAGGGACATGCCAATCTGATCATGGACAACATGATCGCCGACGGTAAGATCGCTCCCTTCATCATTGTGATGACATATGGAATGACGAACGAAGTGAAGTTCGGAAAGATGGGAAGTTTCAAGATTGAACCTTTTCAAACGGTGCTCGTTGACGAGCTGATCCCGTACGTCGATTCAAACTTCCGCACGATTGCCGATCAGCCGCATCGCGCGATGGCAGGGCTTTCGATGGGCGGGATGGAGACACATACGATTACGCTTGCCCGACCCGATGTTTTCTCGCACTATGCCTTGTTGAGCGGCGGCATCTACAAGCCGGAAGAAATCAAGGACAAGTCGAATCTCAAACTCATTTTCCAGAGTTGCGGCAGTTTCGAAAATCCGGATGTTGTGAAAAAATCCGTCGACGCTCTGAAGGCGGCAGGC
>DATGXR010000571.1:0-2503 GCA_035298825.1 Bacteroidota bacterium | reverse complement strand
TTACTGGGGCGGCGCCACGACCGATGTTGAAGACTGGTATTTCCAGTCGGCCAATGTGTACGATCAGGATCCGGGCTGGAAGCAGCTGATCATTCCCCTGAAGGAAGCATCGTCAGTCGGTGATCAGGGATTCAACCTTCCCGGGTGGAGCGGCACGGCAAACAACGGCAAGCTTGATCTCGACAAGATCGTCGGATTCACGATCGAATGGACCTCGGGTGTGCTCGGCGGCGATAATGTGGCCGAAGGCGAAATCATCTGGGATAAATTACAGCTGTTGGATTACGCATACAAACCGATTTACATGTTCAACGACTTTGCAGCCGATACGACGAACTTCAAGGTCACAGGCGCAGGCGGAGCAAATGGCACCGGCGGCGTTACGCTGTTCAAGGAATCAGTCGATACGCTTGCGTCTCCCTCGGCACTCGGTTTGAATTACAAGGTCAATATCTCCGAGACATGGGGCGGATACGCAAACATGGTGTACAACCTTCCCGCCGGTTCGATCATTCAGGATCTGTCAGGCAATACCGCGATCAATATGTGGGTGAAGGTGCTCCAACCGGTGACATCATCGTCAGGTAAAGTTGAGAACGTGATGTCGCTGCGTTTCGTGCTGCGCGAAGGCAATCTGGGCGATGCCTCGGCAGGCGGCGATGAATGGTACACGCGCGCCAATGTCCGCCTCGACTCGCTCGGCGCAACACTCGGCTGGCAGCAGATGTCGATTCCCCTGAACGGACTGCCGGGCAGCTGGGGTGAATTCGCCAACGCGCCGTATGCCGGCTTCTATGCCGTGAACGGTTCGGATGGCGTCATGAATCTTGACAAGCTGAAACAAATCAAGATCGAATTTTCGGCAAGCCGCGACGGATCGCAGCCTTCCTCCCCATCGCTTGTCCATTCGGGCAAAGTGTTGCTCAGCACGATCGTGCCTTCCGGATTCCGCAATACGGATAAGACACCTCCGGCAGCTGTGACCGGTATCCTTGCGACACCGGGCGCATACGACAACCTGATCACGTGGACGGACGTTGCGAATGAACCCAGCTCCACATACAATGTGTATTTCAGCGACAAGAAATTCACAGACGGCGCAGCCGACGCAACAGTCGAGGATATTCCGCCGTACAATCTTCCGCTCGGCACACAGTTCATCGATCACGTGCTTCGCGCCCCTGTGACAGATCAGAATGTCTCGTACTACTACGGCGTCACGGCAACTGATGCTGCAGGCAATACGAACAAGACGACAACCGTCATCGGCCCGATCACGAACAAGGCAAAAGGCGTTCCCACAATCAACAAGACAGCGCCGGTGAACTTCAAGGCCGACGGAGCACTGACCGAGTGGGCTTCCATTTCGCCGATCGTGCTCAATGCGTTCCGCACTCCGGCCACGGCGCACATGGCGCAAAACGGATCGATGAAGGATTCGCTCGACATTTCTGCGAAGGCCTACCTCGCCGTCGATCAGTCGAATCTCTATGTTGCATTCGATGTCGTCGATGATACGGTGTCCGTTGATACTTCGGCAACCGATTACAATCAGGACTGCCCGGATCTGTTCATCGGTCTCTATGACTGGCGCGGCAAGAAACATGCAAGCTATTCGAACGGCAAAACACCGGATTACCACTTCCGCTTCTCGCAGAACCGCGTCTATTTGGATAACGGCGCGCAGGTCGTGATGTATCCGGGAGCCAACTACAGCTGGAAGAAGAAAGCGTTGACCGCTGGATACACCGTCGAAGCGAAGATACCGTTTGCGAGACTCACAGAGCTCGACCACGCAGACAGCTTGTTCGTGCCGAAGGAAGGCATGCGCATTCCGATCGACTTTGCGATCAACGATCGCGACAGCAAGGCCGACGGCACACGCGATTGCATCCTGTGCTACTCGCCGCTTGCGAATGACAATTCGTGGGAGTTCATGTATCGCTGGTCGTACACCTGGATCGGTTCGCAATGGACCACCGGTGTGACGGAAAGCGGCGTTGTTCCTGCAACGTACACGCTGGAGCAGAACTATCCGAATCCGTTTAACCCCGCAACAAAGATCAACTACACACTGGCCAAGCCGGGCGTGACGACATTGAAGATTTTCGACGTTCTCGGCCGCGAGGTCATGACGCTGGTCAACGAAATGCAGACGGCCGGCAACCATGTTGCCACGTTTAATGCAACACGGCTGGCAAGCGGTATGTATATCTACAAACTTGAATCCGGTTCGTTCTCTTCTGTCAAGAAGATGATGTTCCTGAAGTAATGTCTAACCGTGAGAGGGGGCGCAACGCCCCCTCTCATCTTTTAATTCACAGAGCGCTATACGTATGAACCATTCAATCTACTATCTCAATCGATTCATGAATAAGCACCTTGCGGCAATCATTGCGGTCCTCCTGCTCTGCGCCGTCGGCCTGCATGCGGGACAGACGGGAAAAATTTCCGGCAGCGTGAAGGATGCAAAAACCGGCGAGCCGATCATCGGCGCCACCGT